>CAMBGJ010000007.1 GCA_945865805.1 Bordetella parapertussis | reverse complement strand
TCAGCGGCACCGGCATACGTGGCTTGGGCAAGCTTGTGGTGATACGTCACAACGCCAACTACCTGAGCGTTTACGCGCACAACGACAATCTGCTGGTGAAAGAAGGCCAGACGGTGCGCCGCGGCCAGCGTATCGCGGATATGGGCAGCTCCGATGCCGATCAGGTGAAACTGCACTTTGAGATTCGCCGCCAGGGCAAGCCGGTGGATCCGGCCAAGTTGCTGCCCGGTACGTGATCACAAAGTGCGATCAGCAGCGTGCATTTATGCCGGATTCCGTGTAACATTGCCTTAACAGAAGAAATTAATTTTCCTTAAAAATCAAATACTTACAAAGATTGTCCGCAGAGCGCAGCGGTAATCAAGATCAACGGCGGGCCTCCCCGCATTGCATGGTAGTGAACCTGGTCAGGTCCGGAAGGAAGCAGCCAAAGCTATTCTCTGCAAGTGCCGGGGGTCAGGCTCGCCACCCTTACTGATCGCCTTGCCGGTACGCATCTGTGCGTGCCGGCAAGGCGATTTCACGTTGAAACTGAAAAGATTGCAGGGAGAAATCATGAATTGGCGTGCGGCACTCGCGATTGGCCTGATGGGCTTGGCCGGATTGGTATCAGCAACGGCATGGGCGGTCGATGGCATTTCCATCGAAGCCGGGCGCGGCAACGATCAAGTGAACATGGCGCGCATCGGCCTGCAATGGAACTGGAAGCAGACCTGGAAGCTCGATAACAACTGGCAGGTTGGGCGGCTACACCGACGCCAGCATCGGCACCTGGCGCGCTGACACGCGAGCGCCAGGGCAAAATGCCAGTCTGATCAATATCGGCATGACCCCGACGTTTCGTTTGAGCCGCACTGGCGGTGTCGGTCCGTTCGCCGAGATCGGTCTGGGTACGCACCTGATTTCGCACACTTCGATTACCTCGCACACCTTCAGCACGGCAGTGCAGTTTGGCACGCACCTGGGCGCGGGCTATCGCTTCGGCGGCAAACAGGCCTTTGAGGTGGGCTTGCGCGTGCAACACTTGTCCAATGCCGCGATTAAACGCCCCAACGGCGGCATCAACTTCGCGCATCTGCGGTTGCAGTATCACTTTTAGCGCAGCCTGAACGGCGCGCCGCGCCCGCGTGTACCGGCGTACAATACGGCTTCCGTTTTTCAGGTAGCCGCACCATCGTGACGCAGGTACTCGCCCGCAAGTGGCGCCCAAAATCGTTTACCGAACTCGTCGGACAAGAGCATGTGGTCCGCGCGCTGGGCAATGCGCTCAAACAACAGCGGCTGCATCACGCGTATCTGTTTACCGGCACGCGCGGCGTTGGCAAAACCACGCTCGCGCGCATCATCGCCAAGGCGCTCAACTGCGAAACCGGTATTACTGATGCGCCGTGTGGCCAATGCACCGCCTGCACCGAAATCGACAGCGGGCGATTCGTTGATCTGGTGGAGCTGGATGCTGCATCGAATACGCAGGTCGACAACATGCGCGAGCTGCTCGAAAACGCGATGTATGCGCCATCAAGCGGCCGCTTCAAGGTCTACATCATCGACGAAGTGCACATGCTGTCGCGTAACGCCTTTAACGCCATGCTGAAAACGCTGGAAGAGCCGCCGGCGCACGTGAAATTCATTCTTGCCACCACTGATCCGCAGAAAATACCGGTGACGGTGCTGTCGCGCTGCCTGCAATTCAACCTGAAGCAGATTCCGCAGCAGCAGATCGCCGGGCGCTTGAGCCATGTGCTCGAAGCCGAGCAAGTGCCGTTTGAAGCGCCCGCGCTGGCGCTGATCGCGCGCGCGGCCCAGGGCAGCCTGCGCGATTCGCTGTCGCTGCTGGATCAGGCCATCGCGCATGGCGGCGGCAAGGTGGATGAAGCCTCGACGCGTGCCATGCTGGGCGCGGTGGATCAGCAGCATTTGTTCGCCATCCTTGAGGCGCTGGTGCGTGGCGACGGCGCGGCGATGATCGCCAAAGCCGATGAGATGGCCGCACGCAGCCTGTCGTTTGAAGCAGCGCTGCTTGATCTGGGCAGCCTGCTGCATCGCCTCGCGCTGGCGCAACGCATACCGGCGACGGTGGCGGACGACGACCCTGACCGCGAATCCGTGCTGGCCTTGTGCAAACAGTTCGCCGCGGACGAGCTTCAACTTTATTATCAGATCGTGGTGCAGGGCCGCAGTGATATCGGTCTTGCGCCCGACGAATACGCGGGTTTCACCATGACGCTGTTGCGCATGCTGGCGTTCGCGCCAGGGGATGCGCCCGTGGCGGCACCCGGAGCCCCTTCGCCGCGCACGCATTCGGCGCCCGTGACTCGAACGTCGCCTATGCCAGCTGACATGGCACCGTCCGCAACCGCGGTGGCACCTACAGTACAAACGGCGCAGGCGGTGCCGGTGGTCTCCGTGCCCGCCAGCACCAAGGTCACCTGGGATGAGCTGGTGCAGCACCTGGGCATCGTCGGACTCACCAAGCAACTGGCGCAACATTGCGAGATGACGCAGTTGGATGCCTCGAAAATCGATCTGACTTTGCCCAAGGCGCAGGAACATTTGCTGGCGGGTGCCCATTTGGGCAAACTGAAGACCGCGCTGCTACAGCGTTACGGTGCGGCGTTCAAGGTGAACATCAACGTTGCCAACGTGGCGCAGGGTGAGATCAATTCGCCGGTGACGATCGCCAATCGGCAAAAGGACGAACGGCTGGCGCAAGCTGAGCGCGTGATCGATGACGATCCGTTCGTCAACGAACTCAAAAAAGACTTTGCCGCAAAAGTTAAGCCAGGTTCGGTAAAGCCAGTTGGCACTTGAGAGTTATTTATATAATCAATGGGTTAGATCATTATGATGAAAAACCAGTTGGCGGGTCTGATGAAACAGGCCCAGCAGATGCAAGACAACATGCAAAAGATGCAGGCCTCGTTCGCCACGCTTGAAGTCGAAGGTCAGGCCGGTGCGGGCATGGTGAAAGTGACAATGAATTGCCAGTATGGCGTGCGCCGTGTCGCCATCGACGGCAGTCTGGTGAAAGAAGGCAGCGACGACAAGGAAATGCTCGAAGACCTGATCGCCGCTGCGATGAATGACGCGGTGCGCCGCGTGGAATCCACCAAGCAGGAAAAAATGGCTGGCATGACGGCGGGCCTACCGCTGCCGCCGGGCTTTAAGATGCCGTTTTAACGCAGTGAACGTGTGAACGAGTTAACGCGTGAACGGGTGTGGCGATGAAAGCCTCGTCCGCCCTCGAAGAACTGATGGCTGCGCTGCGCTGTCTGCCGGGCGTGGGGCCAAAATCTGCGCAGCGTATGGCGTATCACCTGCTGCAACGAGATCAGTCGGGGGCGGCGCGTTTGTCGGGGGCGTTGCGCATGGCGCTGGATCGCATACGCCACTGCGAAAAATGCAATTCGTTCTCCGAGGATGTGTTGTGTGACCTGTGTTCGTCCACGCGGCGTGATGCGAGCCTGCTGTGCGTGGTAGAGTCGCCCGCCGATCTGTTGATGATCGAGCAGACACAAAGTTTCAAGGGCCTGTATTTTGTACTGGCTGGCGTATTGTCGCCGCTGGATGGCGTAGGCCCCAAGGAGATTCACCTGGACCGGTTATTAAAGCGTGCCACCGATGGTGCCGTCAGCGAAGTGGTGCTGGCCACCAACTTTACCGCTGAAGGCGAGGCCACCGCGCATTACGTCGGCGAGTTGCTCGGCGCACGCGGTATCAAGGTCACGCGCATCGCGCGCGGGCTGCCGGTGGGTGGCGAACTCGATCACGTTGATATCGGCACGCTGGCGCAAGCCGTGATTGAACGACGTGCCGTCTGAAAATCAGCGGCGTTCCGCTCGCCGCCCGGCATCACCTCAGCGCGTGCGGCGCAGTCCGGCACCGGCCAGTAGCGACGATGCCGCCACCGAACGCCATCCGCGTGGACCGCGTGGTTCCCGTGCCGAAGCTGCGACCGAGAGCCAGAAGCTGCAAAAAATTCTCGCGCAAGCCGGGCTCGGTTCGCGGCGCATGATGGAAACCTGGATCGAAGCCGGCCGCATCACCGTCAACGGCAAGGTGGCGGGCGTCGGCACGCGCGTGATGCCCGTTGATCGCCTCCAGGTGGATGGGCGGGATATCAAAATCGCCAGCACCGAAGCGCCGGTGCGCGTGCTGCTGTATCACAAGCCCGAAGGCGAAATCGTCACGCGTGATGATCCGCAGGGCCGCGAAACCGTGTTTTCACGTCTGCCGCGCCTGCAAGGATCTCGCTGGCTGTCGATAGGCCGGCTGGATGTCAGCACCAGCGGCTTGCTGATATTCACCACCTCGGGTGCGCTTGCCAACAGCATGATGCACCCGCGTTTTGAAGTGGAACGCGAATACGCCGCGCGTGTTTTCGGCAAACTCACCGACGAGCAAGGCAGGATGCTGCTGGCGGGCGTCACCCTCGAAGACGGCCCGGCGCGCTGCGCGTCACTGATTGATGAGGGCGGTGAAGGCTCCAACCACTGGTACCGTCTGATCATGACCGAAGGCCGCAACCGCATCGTGCGGCGGCTGTTCGAAGCGGTGGGGTTCACCGTGAGCCGCCTGATCCGCGTGCGTTACGGCCCGATAATCCTGCCGCCGCGTTTGAAACGCGGGCAGATCGAGGATTTGCCGGCGGCGGAGGTGAAGCAGTTGTTGGCTTGGGTGGACAAACCCGTTGTCGCCCCAGCTAAAAAAACCTCGCCTCGACGGCGCGAAGGGTCGTAGCGGTAACGCCCGATAAACCCAGCGGCGCCTATTGCTTGCACAGTAAATGTTGCGTGCCTGGCCTGCGGGGTTCTTGACGAGTGCGATGCGCTGGCGCACGATTGTCGATTCGTCCACTCGCCGGGAGACATCGATGATTCGCTGGTCCGACATGATGTGCATGACATGGCTCGCATCCGTGGCGCTGACCGCGCATGCGCAAACCGACTATCCCACCAAGCCCATACGCATCGTTGTACCGTATTTCCCCGGTACGCCGTCAGACCTTTCCGCGCGTATGCTGGGGCAAAAATTCGCCGAGGCCTGGGGCAAGTCCGTGGTGATCGAAAACGTCGGCGGTGCCAGCGGCAACATCGGTAGCGAGCGCGTCGCCAGGGCCAACCCCGATGGCTATTCGCTGGTGCTGCCGGGCAACGCGCCGATGGCGATCAACCCGAGCCTCTACCCCAATCTGCCCTTTCATCCGCTCAAGGATTTTGCGCCGATCTCGCAGGTGGCGCTGTCGGCGAGCATGCTCGCCGTGCAGAGCGGCCTGAACGTGAAGAATGTGCAGGAAATGGTGGCGCTCGCCAAGGCGCAACCCGGCAAGCTGACCTATGGCACGGGCGGCGCTGGCACGCCGCAGCACATGGCGGGCGAGTTGTTCAACACCATGGCAGGCATTCGCATCGTGCATGTGCCCTACAAAGGCCCGCCGCCTTCATTGCTGGATCTGGTCGGCGGGCGCCTGACCGCCGTGTTTGCTATTTTGTCGTCGGCGCTGCCGCTAACCCGTAGCGAGAAGATACGCGCTCTCGCGGTGACGTCGTTGCAACGCAGTGGCGCCGCACCGGATGTGCCCACCCTGTCCGAATCCGGCCTTCCCGGTTTTGAAGCCACGTCGTGGTTTGCGCTACTCGCGCCGGTCGGCACGCCGCAGCCGATTATTCGCAAGATACATGGTGAAACCGTCAAGGCCCTGGCGCAACCCGACGTACGAACGCGGCTCACCGATATGGGCATGGACGTCGTCGGCAGCACGCCGGAACAGCTGACGGCGATCATGCGCGCGGAACTGCCCAAGTGGGCGAAAGTGGTGAAGGAATCCGGGGCGAAACTGGATTAGCATGCGTAGGGCCAAATCATGGGATTGACCCTGTAATACGCTGTGCGCCTTACAGGCTACGAGACTTTGCCAGCCCGTGTGGGTTTATCTTGCAGCGCCAGCAACTCCTCGAGCGTCAAAATAAACACGCAGTCATCGCCGCCGGATGTTTCGGCCCAAAGAAAGGGCAATCGCGGCCAGGTGCGCTCGACGAGCTTACGCGCGTGGCCGCATTCCACCACCAGCACGCCGCCGGGATTCAGGTGGTTTGCCGCTGCGGCGAGTATCACGCGCAAGGCATCGAGTCCGTCGCGGCCTGCGGCCAGCGCGAGGGCGGGTTCACTTTGATATTCACGCGGCAGCGTGCGCATGACGGCACCGCGCACATAGGGCGGGTTGCTGATGATGAGGTCGTAGCGGCGTTGGTTCAATGCCGAAAAATAATCTGAAAACAAAGGCTTAACGCGCCGTTGCAAATGGTGCTGCTTGACGTTGATGGCGGCAACTTCGAGTGCGTCCGGCGAAATGTCGGTGGCGTCCACCAACGCCTTGCGATAACGCCTGGCAATCAGGATGGCGAGGCAGCCGGAGCCGGTGCATAAATCCAGCGCCGTGCTGACGCGGTTAGGCGCGGGCAGGTAGGGAAACGCTGCGTCGAACAGCAGTTCCGCGATGTATGAGCGCGGCACGATCACGCGTTCGTCGACATAAAAACGTTGGTCGCCGAGCCAGGCTTCGTGCGTGAGATACGCGGCCGGTTTACGTTCCGTGACGCGCCGCTCAAACAGGGCCATCACACGGGCCGCGTCTGCCGCAGCGACTGCGCGATCGGCTGGCAATTCATGCAGCGGCAGTGTCAGCGTGTGCAGGGTGAGATAGATCGCTTCGTCGCGCGCGTTGGTAACGCCATGCCCGAAGGCGATGTTTGTCGCGTTGAATAGCCGCACACCGCGCCGCACCAGCGCGCCAATGGTGGTGTCGCGCGGTTTAATTCAGTGCGTCCAGATTGAGCTTGAAGTTGGACAGGTCTTCCGGGCCTTTGCCGGACGGCGGTGGCGGCGCGGTGTTGGCCGGGGCAGCGGCGGCGCGCGGAGCGGGTGCCTTGGTTTTTTCCGGCTTATGCGTCATGGCGTTGTCGATCAGCCAACGCAGGTTGGTGGGCGAATCGGAGTTGGCCAGCGCTTCGTCGAGCGTGATGGTGCCCGCCTGATAGTGCTTGAACAGCGCCTGCTCGAAGGTTTGCGAGCCTGACGACATGCTTTGCTCCATCGCCTCTTTGATTGAGCCGATGTCGCCCTTGGCGATGAGTTCCTGTATCAGCTTGGTGTTCAGCATGACTTCCACGGCGGGCACGCGGCGACCGTCGCCGGTGCGTACCAGACGCTGTGAAATCACGCAGCGTACGCCGATGGATAAATCGGCCAGCACCGCGTCGCGCATATCGCGCGGGAAAAAATTGATGATGCGGTTCAGCGCATTGTAACTGTTGTTGGCGTGCAACGTGGTCATGCACAGGTGGCCGGTTTGTGCGAACAGAAGCGCGCTTTGCAGCGTGTCACGATCGCGCACCTCGCCGATCATCAAGAGGTCGGGCGCTTCGCGCATGGCGCTGATCAGCGCAGCCTCATAGGAATGCGTATCAACACGCACTTCGCGCTGATTGACGATGGATTTTTTGTGGCGGAAGGCGAATTCCACCGGGTCTTCGATGGTGAGGATATGACCGGAGCGCACCGTGTTGCGGTAGTCGATCATTGACGCCATGGTGGTGGATTTACCCGAGCCGGTGGAACCCACGATCAGGATCAGCCCGAGCTTTTCCATGATCACTTCTTTCAGTATGTCCGGCAGTCCCAGCGATTCAAACGCGGGCACATCGGGCTTGATGTAGCGGATCACCATGCCCACAGTGTTGCGTTGCATGAAGATATTGATACGGAAGTTGCCTACCGCGCCTTCAGGGCCGCCTTCACCGCGCCGCGCGAAATTCATTTCGTACTTTTCGTTGAATTCCTTGGCCTGCTGCGGGCTCATCAGCTCGTAGCAGATGGCATGCACCTGTTCCGGCGTCAGACGCTGTTCGTTGATCGGCATCACCGTGCCGTTGATCTTGATCTGGATCGGCGCGCCACAGGTGAAAAACATGTCCGACGCCTGCTTGTCGGCCATCAGTTTGAATAGCGGCGTTACGAACATGATTAACTCCCGGGGTGTGACTTATGTGAAGCGCAACATTCAGTACCGCAATCAATCCATCCGCAGCAAATCGTTGATGCTGGTCTTGGCGCGCGTTTGCGCATCGACCTGTTTGACGATGACCGCGCAGTATAGATTGCATTTGCCGTCGGGGGACGGCATCGAACCGGGCACGACGACCGAACCGGCAGGCACGCGACCGTACAGCACCTGGCCGGTTTCGCGGTGATAAATCTTGGTGCTTTGGCCGATGAACACGCCCATCGACAGCACCGAGCCCGCTTCGACAATGACGCCTTCGACCACTTCCGAGCGCGCGCCGACAAAGCAGTTGTCTTCGATGATGGTCGGGTTGGCTTGCAGCGGTTCCAGCACGCCGCCAATGCCCACGCCGCCGGAAAGATGTACGTTCTTGCCGATCTGCGCGCACGAGCCGACGGTTGCCCAGGTATCCACCATGGTGCCTTCATCCACATAGGCGCCGATGTTGACGAAGGAGGGCATCAGGATCACGTTCTTGGCGATATACGAACCGTGGCGCGCGGCGGCGGGCGGCACCACGCGATAGCCGGCTTGCTGAAAGCTTTCGGCGGTCATGCCGTGAAACTTGGAGGGCACTTTGTCGTAGTACTGCGAATAACCGTCTTTCATCACCGCGTTGTCCTGCAGGCGGAAGGACAGCAGCACGGCTTTTTTTGCCCACTGATGGATGACCCACTGGCCGTTGATTTTTTCCGCCACACGCAGCGTGCCGAGATCGAGTTGCGCGATGGTGTCGTTGACCGCGTCGCGTACGGCTTTGCTCGCGCTGGACGGCGAAATGTTGGCGCGATCCTCCCACGCCTGATCGATGGTTGCTTGTAACGCTGCTAAGTTTGACATGGTAAGCCTTTGTTTTATTTCACAATTTTACTATAAAATCACGGATGCGGAGGGCGCTTTCGGCGCATTCCTCGACGTTGGACACCAGCGCCACACGCACGCGGTTGGCACCGGGATTCACCCCTTGCGCCTCACGCGCCAGGTAGCTGCCTGGCAGCACCGTCACATTTTTGTCGATAAACAGCTGCCGCGCAAATTCTGTATCGCTGATGGCGGTGGGCAGCCACAGGTAAAACGCCGCGTCGGGCAGGGTGACATCGCACACCGGTTGCAGGATCGACAGTGCCACGTCGAATTTTTCGCGATACAGGCGGCGGTTTTCGACGACGTGTTTTTCATCGCCCCAGGCGGTGGTGCTCGCCACCTGTACCGGCCCGCTCATGGCGCAGCCGTGGTAGGTGCGATAGAGCAGATACTTCTGCATAATCTGCGCATCGCCCGCGACAAAGCCGGAGCGCATGCCCGGCACGTTGGAGCGCTTGGACAGGCTGGAAAACATTACCAGGCGTTTGAAATCGTGCCGACCGAGTTGGCGCGCAGCATCCAGTGCGCCCAGCGGCGGCTGGCCCTCGTGGAAATAAATTTCGGAATAACACTCGTCGGAGGCAATGATAAAACCGTATTTATCCGACAGATCAAACAGCGTTTTCCACTGCGCCAGCGGCATTACCGCGCCGGTAGGGTTGCCGGGCGAGCAGGTGTAGATCAACTGCGTGCGTTGCCACACGGAATCCGGCAAGTCGTTGAAATCCGCCGCGTAGCGGTTGTTGGCAAGGCTATTGAGAAAATACGGCGTGGCGCCGCCGAGCAATGCGGCACCTTCGTAGATTTGGTAAAACGGGTTGGGGCAAATCACCACCGGATCGGGTTTGCGCGGATCGATCACCGCTTGCGCGAATGAAAACAGGGCCTCGCGGCTGCCGGTGACGGGAATAATCTGCGTTTGCGGATCGACATCGGCATGGTAGCGCCCAGCGATCCAGTGTGAAATCGCCGCGCGCAACTGCGGTAAACCGGCCGTGGCGGGGTAACTGGCCATGCCGGCCAAATTGTCGATCAACGATTGCTTGATGAATTCCGGCGTGGGATGGCGCGGCTCGCCGATATAGAGTGATATCGGCGCCAGGCCAGGATTGGGTTTTGCGCTTTCCAGCAGCGCGTTGAGCTTTTGAAACGGATAGCTCTGCAGTTTGTCCAGATCGGGGTTCAACGAAGACTTTCAAGTAGCGGCGCCTGACCAGCGATGCGCACGTAAAGTGAGGATTATAAAGCGGAATTACGGCTTGCCCGTCGTTGAGTTGCCCACTGACTTGCCAACTGGGTGAGCAACTTAGCGGGTATTGGCATGCGGTGCCGCAGAGGCCAGCGTCGGCAGCCGCGCGGCCTTCCACCCACGTGCCGCATGCTCCGCAACCACGGTGGTGAAAATGCCGCCGCGCACGTAAAAATGTGCGGTCAGCCTCAGGTAGCGCGGGGCGAGCGCCTTGACCAGATCATCGGCGATGTGGTTTGTCACAGCTTCGTGAAACACGCCTTCGTTGCGAAACGACCCCATATACAGTTTCAGACTTTTTAGTTCGACGCAGTGTTTTTCGGGCACGTAATCCAGCACCAGCGTGGCGAAATCCGGCTGCCCGGTTTTCGGACAAAGGCAAGTAAATTCAGGAATTTCCATGTGAATCCGGTAGTCGCGGCGTGGCGACGGATTCACAAAAGTTTCGAGTGTCCGGGCGGGCGTTGTCAAGGCTTTTACCCGCCGGGTGGAAGGCTGTGCTGGCATTATCGCAGAGAGGTAAATCAGTTAGAATGCGCGCTGAAAGTCCGACAGGAATTCCCGCGAGGGATGCTGTGGATTATAACCCCGCACTCTCCCAGCCGAAGTCAGAAATTGCGCCTCACTCATATCAATCTTGCAGGTTTTAAATCGTTTGTAGACCCGACCCAGATTCCGGTGCCGGGCCAACTGGTGGGCATCGTCGGGCCGAACGGCTGCGGCAAATCCAATGTGATTGACGCGGTGCGTTGGGTGCTCGGCGAAACTTCCGCACGCCATCTGCGCGGCACCACCATGCAGGACGTGATGTTTAACGGCTCGGGCAACCGTAAGCCGGTTAATCGCGCCAGTGTGGAATTGTTGTTCGACAACAGTCTGGGCAAGGCGGCGGGGCAGTGGTCGTCGTACGGCGAGATATCCGTCAAGCGTGTGCTGGAGCGCGAAGGCGACTCCACTTATTACATCAACAATATCGTTGTGCGGCGGCGCGATATCGCGGATATCTTCCTCGGCACCGGCTTGGGCGCGCGCGCCTATGCCATCATCGAGCAGGGCATGATTTCGCGCGTGATTGAGGCGAAGCCTGAAGAACTGCGGGTGTTTCTTGAGGAAGCCGCCGGGGTGTCGAAATACCGTGAGCGGCGCAAGGAAACCGAGGCGCGCCTGCGCGACACGCGCGAGAATCTGCTGCGCGTGGACGATATCCGGCAGGAACTCACCAAGCAGCTCGAACATCTGGGCGAGCAGGCCGAGGTGGCGCGCCAGTATCACGAATTGCAGGCGGAACTGACGACCTCGCAAAGCCTGTTGTGGTTCACGCGCAAAAAGGAAGCGGTTGCCGCGCGCGCGCGACACGCCCGTGACATTGAACGCAGCGGCATCGAGCTCGAAGCCGAAACCGCGCGCCTGCGCGAGGCTGAAAAACGTCTCGAAGAACTGCGCAGCGAGCATTACCAGGCGGGCGATGCATTGCATGCCTGCCAGGGCGCACTGTATGAAGCCAATGCCGAAGTGGCGCGCCTCGAGCAGCAGATCACTCACGTGCGCGACAATCGCGGCCGTATCGAGCATCACATCAGCACCCTGCGCTCGCAGCGCGACGGCCATCAATCGCAATTGCTTGACGCGCAGCGTGGGCTGGACGAATCGCGCGCCGCGCGGGGCCAGGCCGACGAGCGCGTGCAAACCAGCGAAGCCGAGGCGCAGGCCCAGGGCGAGAAATTGCCGCTGGCGGAGGACGCACATCGCGCCAGTTACAACCGCCGCGAGGAAGTGCAGCGCAGCCTGTCGCAGGTGCAGCAGCGCCTGGAAGTGGTGCAAACGCAGGGCGGCCATGCCGCGCGATTGCTGGAACAATTTGCCCTGCGCCAGGCGCGCCTGAGCGATGAACGCGCGGCGTTGCCGGTGGCGGATACCGCCCGGCTCGAACAGTTGACCGAACGCACGCGGCAGTGCGAGCAGCAGTTGGAAGAATGGCGCGAGCGGCTGGCGGCGAGCGAAGAGCAGTTACCCACGCTGGAACAGGCGGTGCAGGAGCGCCAGCTTGAACTGACTGCCGCGGCGCGCACGCGCTCCGACATTGAGGCGCGCGTCAATGCCCTGTCGCAGTTGCAGGCCAAACTGACGCAAGGCACCAAAGGCGCCAACGGCGAGAACATGGAAAGCTGGCTCGCCGCGCGTCGTATGGATAAGGCGTCGCGTTTCTGGCAGGGCATCGAGATCGCGCCAGGCTGGGAAGACGCACTCGAAGCGGTGCTACGCGAGCGGCTGAATGGCGTCGTGATGGATCAAGTGGGTCAATTGGACAGCGCGGCGGATTGGCTGATGCAAGCGCCGCCGGGCAAGTTGACGGTGGTGGACGCGGTCCACACTACTGGCGAAGGCGCGGTGGCAACGAGCGTGTATGACGGCGAACCTTTGCAGCGGCACGTGACCTGCCGCGATGCGCGTCTGGCGGCGGTGGTGGGTGACTGGCTGCATGGCGTGTATACCGTGCCCGACAGCGCAAGCGGTATGGCGCGCCGCGCGCAATTGCCGCCGGGCAGCATGCTGGTGTCGGCGAACGGTTATGTGTTCACGCGCCAAAGCGTGACGTTTCATGCGCCCGATAGCGAACTGCATGGCGTGTTGTCGCGCCAGCGTGAAATCGAAAAACTGCAGGACGAACAGCAAAGCGCCAGTGCAATCGCAGAGAATCTGACGCAGACCCTGGTCGACGCGAAAGAGGCGGTGGACCAGTGCCGCAACGAAACCGCCGAACTGCGCAGCAGCGTCAACAGCGCGCAAAATGAGTTTCACGCGGTGCAGGTCGAAGCGGTGCGTTTGTCGGAACAGGCGCAACGCGCCACGCAGCGCGGTGAACAAATTGCCGCCGAGATCGCGGAAATCGCCGCGCTGGTG
Source organism: Bordetella parapertussis (assembly GCA_945865805.1). GTDB lineage: Bacteria > Pseudomonadota > Gammaproteobacteria > Burkholderiales > SG8-41 > UBA5216. Next base: position 22,945 of record CAMBGJ010000007.1, on the reverse strand, counting down.
CTGACCGAGACGGCCAGCCGCCACGCCGCCGATACCGCACTGGCGCAATTGCACAGCGAGCGCACCACCTTTGCCGCGCAGGTCGAGCAATCTGGCGCGTATTACCGCAGCGCGGAAACGGCCTTGAACGAGCAGCGTCAGGCGGCCGAGCAGGCACGCCGGGTGCATCAGGAGTCACTGTTCGCGCAAAAAACAATTATCAATAAAATCAATGAGATAGATCAAACCATCCAGCGCCTTTGTGCCTCGATTTCGGCGCTGGAATCGAGCATCAGCGAAGCGGAAAACGATCTCACCGGTTACGACGAATCGCCGTGGCAGGAACAGTTGCAGGGCATGCTCGAATCGCGCCTCACGCGCGAGCAGGCGCTGGCGCTGGCGCGTGACGCGCTCGAAGGCATGGATACGCAGTTGCGCGGCATCGAGCAGGAGCGCGTGGTGTCGGAGGAAAAACTGGGGCCGCTGCGCGAGCGCATCGCCGAAGTGCGATTGAAGGAACAGGAAGCGCGGCTTACCGAAGAACAATACGGCCAGCAATTGCTCGAAGCCGGCGCGGATGAAGTGGCGTTGGCCGATCTGCTGGAAAAAGGCACACGCTCAAACGCGCTGCAAACCGAAATCAACCGCATCAACGAAGAAATCCGTGCGCTGGGCGCGGTCAATCTCGCCGCACTGGAAGAACTCAAGGCCGCGACCGAGCGCCGCGATTATCTCGACGCACAGTCCAACGATTTGAACGAGGCGATGGCGACGCTTGAAGACGCCATCCGCCGCATCGACCGCGAAACGCGCGATAAGCTGCAAACCACGTTCGATGAGGTGAATCGCCATTTCAGCGAAATGTTCCCCGCACTGTTTGGCGGTGGGCAGGCGAAGCTCACGTTGACCGGCGAGGAAATTCTGGACTGCGGCGTGCTGGTCACCGCGCAGCCGCCGGGCAAGAAAAACGCCTCTATCCATCTCTTGTCGGGTGGTGAAAAAGCGCTGACCGCGTTGTCACTGGTGTTTGCCATGTTCCGCCTGAATCCGGCGCCGTTCTGCCTGCTTGACGAGGTGGATGCGCCGCTGGATGATTCCAACACCGAGCGCTTCTGCGAACTGGTGAAAAAAATGTCGGACAATTCGCAATTCCTCTTTATCAGCCACAACAAGATCACCATGGAAATGGCCAATCAGTTGCTCGGCATCACCATGCAGGAACCAGGCATCTCGCGCGTGGTGGCGGTGGATATCGAAGAGGCGCTGAAGTTGTCCGAAGCGGCGTAATTCCAATCACCCGCCATGAGTGATCTGCAAATCAGTTTGCTGGCCATCGGCGCGCTAGTGATCGTCAGCGTGCTGCTCTACAACTATTATCAGCAGCGCCGCCTGCATCGCAAGCTGAATGATTCCTTCGGCGAGCCGCGCGAGGACGTGCTGATCGACGAACGTCCGAAATTGGCGGCGTCCCGCATCGAGCCGCAGTTGGATGCGGCTGGTTCGGCAAGCTCATCCAACGCCGAGCCGCTGGACGCGAGACCGCCGTTGGCGGCCGATCCGGCCTACCCGCCGCCGGACAGCGTTGCCAACATCGACGAAACCATCGATTGCGTGGCCACTTTGAGCAGCGATACGCCGTTGACCTCGACGCAGGTGGCTGAAGTGCTGTCGGGCGTGGCGGCGTGCGGACGCACCTGGCGCGCGGCAGGCTATAACGCGGGCAGCGCGCGCTGGGAGGAAATCAATCGCGCCGTCACCGGGCAGTATTCGCGCCTGCGGCTGGCGTTGCAAATGGCCAATCGCGGTGGGCCGTTGAGCGCGGTGCAGTTGGGTGCATTCAACGACGGGCTGAACATGCTGGCCACGCGTTTTTCCGCCTCGGTGCAGTTGCCGGATGCGGACAAGGTGCTGGCGGAGGCCAAGGCGCTGGACAACTTTTGCGTCGATGTCGATGTGGCGATCGGCATTAACGTGATCACGGCCGATGCCGAGGGCTTTAGCGGTGCCCGCGTGCGCGCGCTGGTGGAAAGCGAAGGCTTCAAGCTCGAACCTGACGGCGTGTTCCATCTCGAAGACGCTGACGAAAACACACTGCTGACGCTATCGAATCAGGAGGCAGCACCCTTCCTGCCGGAGGCAGTCAGTGGCATGAACACCAAGGGCATTACGATACTGCTTGATGTGCCGCGCGTGGCCGATGCGGAGGGCGCGCTGCAACGCATGTTCGAGCTGGGCCGCAGCCTGTCGGTCACCTTGAAGGGGCGTCTGGTGGACGACAATCGCGCCGCGTTGACGGCGTCGAGCATGGACAAAATCCGCCAGCAGTTGACGGACATCCATGTTGCGATGAACGCGCGCGGCGTCGCGCCCGGCAGCCCGCGCGCGCTACGCCTGTTTTCCTGATGGCCGCGAGCTCGGACGTGGCGCTGCCTGCGGACGCGGCGGCGCGTGCGCAGGTGTTGCGGGAACAACTCGATGCGCACAACCACAGCTACTACGTGCTCGACGCGCCGACGGTGCCCGATGCCGAATACGACCGGCTGTTCCGCGAACTGCAGGCGCTGGAAGCGCAATACCCGGAACTGGTGACAGCCGATACGCCCACGCAGCGCGTCGGCGGCAAGGTGCTCGACGAATTGCATGCCGTGGCGCACCGTGTGCCGATGTTGTCGATACAAACCGAGACGGATATCGAAGATAGCGGCGCGGTTAATTTTGATAACCGGGTGCGCAAGGAACTGGAGCTCGCCGAGGATGCGCCTTCGGTGGAATACACCGCCGAGCTGAAATTTGATGGCCTGGCGATCAGTCTGCGTTACGAGCACGGCGTGCTGGTGCAGGCAGCCACGCGTGGCGACGGTGCCACGGGCGAGGATGTCACTGCCAATGTGCGCACCATCCGCGGCATTCCGTTGCGGCTGCGCACAGCGCACCTGCCGGACGTGATTGAGGTGCGCGGCGAAATTTATATCACACGCAGTGACTTCGAGGCGCTTAACGCGGCGCAGGATGTCGCGGGCGACAAGCGCTTTGTCAATCCGCGTAATGCCGCAGCGGGTTGCATACGCCAACTGGATTCGAAAATCACCGCACGCCGGCCATTGTCGTTTTTTGCCTATGGCGTGGGTGAAATTGGAACGGTGAATGACAGCTTCAGGGCCTTGCCGCAGCGTCACAGCGAGATGCTCGACACCTTTGCCGCATGGGGCTTCCCGGTCAATAAGGATCAAGCGGTGGTGTCGGGCGCGGACGGCCTGATTGCTTATCACCGGCGCATCGGTGAACAGCGCAACGCGTTGCCGTTCGACATCGACGGCGTGGTCTATAAGGTCAATAGCCTGGCCTTGCAGCAGCAGCTTGGCTTTCGCAGCCGCGAGCCACGCTGGGCGGTGGCGCACAAATATCCGGCGCAGGAAGAATTGACCGAGGTGCTGGAAATCGAAGTGCAGGTTGGCCGCACCGGCGCGATCACGCCGGTGGCGCGTCTGAAGCCGGTGTTCGTCGGCGGTGTCACGGTGACCAACGCCACGCTGCACAACGAGGACGAAGTGCGGCGCAAAGACATTCACATTGGCGACACGGTGGTGGTGCGGCGCGCCGGTGATGTGATCCCCGAGGTGGTGCGTGCGTTGATCGAACGGCGTTCGCCCGACGCGCGGGCGTTTGTCATGCCGCAAACCTGTCCGTCGTGCGGGGCAGCGGTGCACCGCGATGAGGATGAAGCGATCGCGCGCTGCACGGCGGGACTGTATTGCCCGGCGCAGCGCAAGCAGGCGCTGCTGCATTTTGCCTCGCGCCGCGCATTGGATATCGACGGCCTGGGGGAAAAAATCGTCGATCAACTGGTCGATAACAACCTGGTGCGTACACCCGCCGATCTGTTCCGGCTGGAAGCGCCCGCGCTCGCCGCACTGGAGCGTATGGGCGACAAGGCCGCCGCCAATCTGGTGCAGGCCATAGGCCAGTGCCGCGAGACCACGCTCGCGCGCTTTATCTACGCGCTGGGCATACGCAACGTCGGCGAGAGCACCGCGCGTGATTTGGCCGCGCATTTTCGCGGCATTGATGCGGTGATGGCGGCGGATGAAATGCGCTTGCAGCAAGTGACCGATGTCGGGCCGGTAGTGGCGCAAAGCGTGGCGGCGTTTTTTGCCGACGCGCACAATCGTGAGGTGATCGCGGATCTGCTTGCGGCCGGCATCCAATTCGCGCCCATTGCCGAGCCGGAACAAGCCGCGCCGGGCATGGCGGGCAAAACGTTTGTGTTGACCGGTACGCTGCCCACGCTGTCGCGCGACGAGGCCAAGGCGCGTATTGAAGCCAAGGGCGGCAAGGTTTCCGGCAGCGTGTCGAAAAAAACGCATTACGTGGTGGCCGGTGCCGAGGCGGGTAGCAAGCTCACCAAGGCGCAGGAACTCGGCGTGCCTGTGCTGGATGAATCAGCGCTCGTGCAGCTGCTTGATGCATAGGCGTTAATCGTAAGTATTTGTTTTTATTGAATAATATTGTGATCCTTCCTTTTGATCAAACCCGTGAACTGCTGCAATCGGCCGACGCGGTTTGTTCCGCCGCAACGGTGAATGCCGCCGTGGCGCGCGTTGCCACGCAAATCATCGGCGCACTTGGCGACCGTAACCTGCTGGTGTTGTGCGTGATGCTGCCGAACCGCTACGTGTTTGGTTTCGGCATGGACGTGTACGGCTGGTGGCGCAATCTGCCTGCGGTCTACGCTTTGAGGGAATGACCATGGCCACACAAAGAAAACTGGCAGTCATCGGCGGCAGCAGCCTGGATCAACTCGCCGCGCTTGAAAAACCCCGTCAGCTTGTGGTCGATACGCCTTACGGCAAACCGTCAGGCCCATTGATCTACGGCCTATTGAACGGGCACGAGGTGGTCTTCCTGGCGCGCCACGGCGAGCGCCATCAACTGCCGCCGCACCGCATTAACTATCGCGCGAATCTGTGGGCGCTGCACGCGCAAGGCATAACCGATGTGGTGGCGGTTGCCACGGTCGGCGGCATCGGTGCGAACTTTCACGCAGGCGTATTGGCCGTGCCGGATCAGCTCATCGATTACACCTGGGGCAGGGAATCCACTTTTTTCGATGGCGAATCCCACGGCGGCGGTGCTGGCGCGAGCATCGTCAAGCACATCGACTTTACCCAACCGTACGATGAAGCCTTGCGCGCCCGCGTGTTGCGGGCGGCGCAGCGTGTTGAAATACCGCTGTTTAACGGTGGCACCTACGCCACCACCCAAGGCCCACGGCTGGAAACCGCCGCCGAGATCCAGCGTCTGGCGCGCGACGGCGCACATATGGTCGGTATGACGGGCATGCCGGAAGCCGCACTCGCCCGCGAGCTGGGATTGCGCTACGCCTGTCTCGCGTTGGTGGTGAACGCGGCTGCCGGCACTGGCGCCAGCGTTAAGGCGATAGATTTATCCGCTGCCGAAGTGCTGGCGCGCGAGGCAATGACGCGTGTGGTACGCCTACTTTTGGAGATAGCAGCCAATGGCGATTAAACCGGTATTACGCATGGGCGATCCGCGCTTGCTCGAGCCGTCGAAGCCCATCAAAAAATTCCGCAGCGATGAGTTGAACGCACTCATTGCCGACATGCGCGACACCATGGCCTCGCTTAATGGCGCCGGGCTTGCCGCGCCGCAGATTGGCGTTAACTTGCAGGTGGTGATATTCGGCGTCGAGAAGAATCCGCGCTATCCGGATGCGGAGCAAGTGCCGTTTACGATTTTAATCAATCCCAAACTCACACCAGAAGGCGACGACATCGAAGACGGCTGGGAAGGTTGTTTGTCAGTGCCCGGCATGCGTGGGCTGGTGCCGCGTTTTCTCAAGCTGCGCTATCAGGGCTTCGACGAAAAGGGTAAGAAGATCGATCGCTCGGTGAGCGATTTTCACGCCCGCGTGGTGCAGCACGAGTGCGATCACCTGGCGGGGATTTTGTACCCGATGCGTATAAGCGATCTGCGCAATTTTGGCTTTACCGCAGAGCTGTTTCCGGATGAGGAAATCGCGGACGATTGATTGAAGTTCTTTGCGCCTTTGCGGTGGGGGTTGACCTTCAACACCGTCAAATCTTCAATGTTTCGATCAAATCGCTTTCCATGCGCACCACCTGTTTCGGGTCGGCCAGCGCATCACCGGTAATCAAAAACGTATCCTCGGCACGCGAGCCCAGCGTGTTGATTTTGGCGGTGTGCAGATCGATGCCGTAGGCGAGAAACACGCGCGCGATGCGTGACAGCAGGCCGGGCCGGTCGCCCGCAACGATGGACAGCACCTGATACACGCCGCGATCGTCTTTCTGGATGCTGACTTCGGGCGAAATCGGAAAATGCCGCAGTTGCCGCGACAGGCGCGGCTTGGTCAACGGCGGCAAGGGCGACTTCAGCCGCAGGCGTTCGCCGAGTTCATGCTCGATGTAGGCCGTGAGATCGCGGTAATCGATATCGGCGTTGCCCGCGTCCTGCACCTGAAAGGTATCGAGCGCGTAACCGTATTGCGCGGTGTAAATGCGCGCCTCGTGGATGTTGTAGCGGATGCTTTCGAAAAAGCCACAGATGCGCGCAAACAGTTCTTCCTGATCCTGCACATACACCATGACTTGCAGGCCTTCGCCGGCGCGTGACGGTCGCGCCTTGATCACCGGTGCGGGCGGCTGCGCGCGATAGTAGAGCGTGCGCGTGTGCCAGGCGATTTCCTGCGCGTCGTGGCGCAGGAAATACGCGGTATCGAGCTTCATCCAGAATTTGTCGATGGCTTCATCGGGTATGGCGTAGAGCCGCAGCGTCTTGCGCGCTTCGTCCTGCCGCGCGCGCTGGCTGTGTTCGACCGTCAGTTCAACCGTTGGCACGCTGCCGCTTAACTGGCGTTGCGTCACCAGAAACAGATCTTCCAGCAGCTTGCCTTTCCATGCGTTCCACACCTTCGGGCTGGTGCCGCGGATGTCGGCCACCGTCACCAGGTACAGCGCGATCAGCCGCCGTTCGGTGACAACCTTGGCGACGAACGCACGGATCACGTCGGGGTCGGACAAATCCTGTTTTTGTGCCGTGCTCGACATCATCAAATGTTGTTCCACCAACCACACCACCAGTGTGCAGTCGTCCGCCGACAAGCCGTGTTCCTTGCAGAATTTGGCGGCATCGGCCTTGCCGAGCGTGGAGTGATCGCCACCGCGTCCCTTGGCGATGTCGTGAAACAGGCCCGCGAGATACAGCACCTCGGGCTTGTCGAACTCTGACATCAGGCGGCTGCACAGCGGAAACTCATGCGCGAGTTCTGGCACCGCAAAGCGCCGCAGATTACGGATCACGCGCAGTATGTGTTCATCGACGGTGTAGACGTGATACAGGTCGTGCTGCATCTGCCCGGCGATTTTGCCAAAGGCGGGCAGGTAGCTGCCGAGAATGCCGAGCTGATTCATACGACGCAGCTCGCGCACCACGTGATCGGAGCCGCGCAGGATATTGAGGAATTGCTCGTGATGCACGGGGTTGCGGCGGTACGCCGGGCCGATGGATTTACGCGCACGCCACAATGCCCGCTGGGTATTGGCGCCGATGCCTTTTAACTCGGAATGCTGTTGCAGCAGGAGAAAGGTTTCGAGAATGGCCTCGGGGTGTTTTTCAAAAGTATCGTCGTGCCGCATCGACAACACTTCGTTGCGCAGGCCGAAGCGCTCGTTCAGCGGCTGCAGTTTGATGGTGCGCACGCCGCTCAGCCGCGCGCGGATGTTTTGCAGCACGATGTTATCGATCTGCGAGACTGCCTTGGCGCTCTGGTAATAGCGCTGCATCAACTGCTCGCTGGCGAGGCGGTGCGCGCGATTGGCAAGACCGAATGCTTCCGCCAGCGCGGACTGCAAATCGAAAATCAGCCGGTCTTCGCGCCGCCCGGCCAGATAATGCAGCCGTATGCGCAACAGATGCAAAAAGCGCTCATGGCGCTGAATCTCGCGTGATTCAGCGTCGGTGACCAGGCCGCGCCGCACCAGATCGGCCCAGCTTTTGCCGAAGCCGGTGGCGCGCGATATCCAGATGATGTGATGCAGATCGCGCAGGCCGCCAGCGCTTTCCTTGACGTTGGGCTCGAGATTGGTTTCGCCAAAACGCACGTGGCGTTGCTGCTGCTCCAGGCGCTTGGCCTGTATGAAGGCCATCGGTTCCAGCACATCGGCGGTGGCCGAGACGAATTGCTGGTAGCGCTTGCGATTGCCCGCCAGCAGGCGCGACTCCAGCATATTGGTTTGCGCGGTGATGTCCTGTCGCGCCATGGCCACGCATTCGTCGACGGTACGCACGCTGTGGCCGGTGTCCAGGCCGATGTCCCACCACGTGCTGATCAGCGCCTGCAATTTTTCCTGCAACGCTTCGTCCGCAGGCGCATCGAGCAGAATCAGCAGATCGATGTCAGAGTGCGGGAAGAGTTGCCCGCGACCATAGCCGCCTACGGCCATCAGCGCCAGCCCGGCGGGGATTTCATGGGCCTGCCAGATGTCGCGCAGCAGTTGGTCGGCCAGTGCGCAATGCTTGCGCAGCAGATCAGGTGCTGCGGGCTTGGTCTCGAAGGCGCGGCGTATCGCGAGGCGGCTCGCGTCGAGCGCTTTCTTGAAATGTGCCGCCGGTAGTGGTGGTTGTCTTTCCGGCGAGACGGGCGGTGTGTCCGGCATGGGCGTCAGGTCGCTGTCAGGCCGCAGGCGGCGCAGGCATGCCGGGGGAAACCGTCAGCACTTCAAAGCCGTCGCCGGTGACCAGCACTGTGTGCTCCCATTGCGCCGACAGGCTGTGATCCTTGGTGACGATGGTCCAGCCGTCGGCCAGGCCGCGTATTTCAGCTCGGCCGGCGTTGATCATCGGCTCGACGGTAAACGTCATCCCGGCGGTGAGCGGCACGCCGGTGCCGGGGCGTCCGTAATGCACGACCTGCGGATCTTCATGGAATTTCTTGCCGATGCCGTGGCCGCAGAACTCGCGCACCACGCTGTAGCCGTTGCCTTCGGCGTAACTCTGGATGGCGTGGCCTATGTCACCCAGACGCGCACCGGGCGCGACCTGGCGGATGCCGCGCCACATGCATTCATAGGTGATCTCGCACAGGCGCTTGGCCTGGATCGACGGCATGCCGACATAAAACATGCGGCTGGTGTCGCCGTGGTAGCCGTCCTTGATCACGGTGATGTCGACATTCACCACGTCGCCGTTCTTCAGTTTTTTCTCGCCCGGAATGCCGTGGCAGATGACATGGTTGACCGAGGTGCAGATCGACTTGGGGTAGGGCGAGTAGCCGAGCGGACAATAATGCAGCGGCGCGGGGATGGTCTGCTGCACGTTGACCATGTAGTCGTGGCAGAGCTGGTCGATCTCATTGGTGGTGCGGCCAGCCGTCACATACGGCGCGATGAAATCGAGCACTTCGGCGGCCAGTTTGCCCGCAACGCGCATCTTTTCGATGTCTTCTGGTGTTTTGATGTCTATGGGCATGCGGTGACCGTACGGGGCGGAATCGTGGTTACTGCTGTGGTAAGGGAGCGGTATTGTAATTCAGGAACCGCGCGCGGCAGGTGACGGTTTTGCTCTGGCTGGACATCGGTCGATAAATATCGGGACGAGGCGCGAGCTGGTGGAAATTTTACCCAAAATCGCGTATCATAATAGCCAGTTCACGGTCAACAGATATCGACGCTAACAGATTGATTTTTTTAAGATTATTGCTGTTGATGACGATGGTGAGTTGATGTTGGGTCGAGGTTGATTACTGGGTAATTCTGCGGGGCAGCCACGCTGGCAGGGATGTAAAAAGGGGCGAACCTCGGTTCGCCCTTTTTATTGCTGATTAAATTAGGGTGTATTGAACATGTTTGATTTTATTTACAGGCACAAACGTGCGCTGCAATTGGTTCTGGCGCTGCTGATCATTCCGCCATTCCTTTTTTTTGGTGTCGATTCTTACTTGCGCGGCGGCGAATCCACGGCCACGATCGCCTCGGTTAATGGGCGCGCGATCAATCAGCAGGAATTTAACGTGGCGCTGCGTGAACAGCAAGAGATGATGCAGCAAATGACCGGCGGCAAGATCGATGCGGCCATGCTGGACAATCCCGAAATCCGCTTCAGCGTGGCCGAGGCGCTGGCGAATCGCCAGTTGTTGTTGCAGCAGGCAGAGCGCTCGCGCATTATGGCCACCGATCAGCAGTTGCAGATCATCCTGGGGCAGGCACCGGCGTTTCAGGCGGACGGCAAATTTTCCATGGAGCTTTACGAGGGTTTTCTCAGGACGCGCAACAAAACCGCGACGGAGTTCGAGCGCGACATGCGCCGTGATTTGGTACTGCGTCAGGTGAGCGACGCCTATGGCGACGCTCACTTTTTGCCGCGCACCGTGGTGCAACAGTTGTCGCGCTTGATGGAAACCCAACGCGAGGCCAGCACCTTTACCCTGTCGCCGGCCAGTTTCGAGAGCAAGGTGAGCGCCGACGCGGATGCTGCGAAGAAATACTATGACAGCCGCCAGGACGAATTCCGTACGCCGGAGCAGGTGCGCGTGGAATATGTCGCACTGTCGATCGATGCCCTGTTGCCCAACCAGAAGGTCGATCCGGAGGATGTCAAGAAAGTCTTCGATGATCAGGCCAAGCGCGTGCAGGTACAGGAGCAGCGCCAGGCGAGCCACATTCTGATCTCGCTGGACGGCAAGGCGTCTGCTGAAGAGAAACAAAAGGTCCGTGCCAAGGCCGATGACTTGCTTAAGCAGGTCAAGGCCAAGCCCGCGTCGTTTGCCGATATCGCCAAAGCGAATTCACAGGATCCCGGCTCGGCGGTGAACGGTGGCGATCTCGGTTCGTTCAAGCGCGGGGACATGGTCAAGCCGTTTTCGGATGCGGCATTCGGCATGAAGGTGGGCGATATTTCCACCGTGGTGCAATCCGAGTTCGGCTTTCACATCATCAAGCTCACCGGAATTTCCGAGACCAAGCCGCCGTCGTTCGAGGCGGAGCGCGGCAAGATCGAAACCGATTTGCGGCGCGCAGCGGCGGGCAAGGAATTCGCCGCGATGGCAGAGCAGTTCAACAACATGGTGTTCGAGCAATCCGAGAGTCTTAAATCGGCGGCGGATTTCACCAAGGGCGCTGTGCAGCAAAGCAATTTTTTCCCGCGTAATGGCGTTGCCAGCGATGCGCGCCTGAACAATCCGAAACTGATGCAGGCGATTTTTTCCGACGACGTGTTGAAAAACAAGCGCAACACCGAAGCCATCGAAGTGATGCCAGGAACAATAGTGGCCGCGCGCCTGCTGGAATACAAGCCCGCCGTGGTGCGGCCATTCGAGCAGGTGCAGGGCGAGATTACCAACACGCTCTTGCGTCAGCGCGCCGCGCAACTGGCGGCGCAGGAAGGCCGCGCCGCGCTGGAAAAATTACGTCAGGGCAAAGAGGCCGAGGTTACCTGGGGCGCACCGCTGTTGGTGAGTTTTACCAATCAGATTAAAGATTTGAGTGACGATGTGCGCAAGCAGATTTTGCGCGTGGATACCACCAAGCTGCCTGCCTATGGCGGCGTGGAAACCCCGCTGGGCTATATGCTGATACGCATATCGCGTACGGTGGAGCCGGAGAAACTCGACGCGGAAAAAGAAAAAGGGCTCACCACGGCCATGCAGCAGTCGTTAAGCCAGGAACAAAACGCCGCGTTTCTCGCCAGCCTGAAGAAAAAGGGCGAGGTCAAGATCCACAAAGAGGCGCTGAGCGAGAAGAACGAGAAGGGCGAGAAGAAGTAAAAGTAACCCGCCGGAAGTTTTCCCGCGCAGCGGTAACCCGCGCGTGATTTGCCAGGCAGCGCGGGTATGCATCGCTGCCGCCTTGCTGACCGCGCCGCAGTGTGTTCCTATGTGGGTAGCGGTCTGCGCCAGCGCGGCGCGGCGTTTCGAGTAGTCATGGAGGGCGAGACTATGACTTGTAAGTATATGTTTTTAAGGCGTTTTTTAAAATCATCTGTTTGCGGAGTGTTGCTGTGCCCGGCGCTTGCACTGGCGCAGGCCAACACCTACCCGAGCAAACCCATCCGCATGATCGTGACATTTCCGCCGGGTGGCAGCACCACCATCATCGCGCGCATGATCGGCCAAAAGCTCACCGATAGCTGGGGCCATCAGGTGGTGGTCGACAATCGCGGCGGCGGCAATACCATTATCGGCACCGAGGCGATGGTGAAGGCCGCGCCCGATGGCTACACGCTGCTGCATGTGACCAGCACGCATGCGATCAACCCGAGTTTGCTCAAAACGCCGTACGACGCGATCAAGGATTTCGCGCCGGTGGCCACACTCGTTGGCACCGAGACGCTGCTGGTGGTCAACCCGCAAGTGCCAACGAACAATCTGCAGGAACTGATCGCGCTGGCCAAGGCGCGGCCGGGGCAGCTTAACTTTGCCTCGTCGGGTAGCGGCACGTCGAATCATCTGGCGCTGGAGATGTTCAGCATCCTCGCCGGCATCAGGATGCAGCATATTCCGCATAAGGGCGCGGGGCCGGCGGTGACCGATCTCATCGGCGGTCAGGTGCAGGTGTTCGCCAATAACGCGTTGCCGCTGACGCCGTTTGTGAAAGGCGGGCGCCTGCGCGCGCTGGCGATTTCCGGCGACAACCGCTTGATCTCATTGCCAGAAGTGCCGACGTTCACCGAGGCCGGCGTGTCGGGCTTCGTGGCGAATTCGTGGCAGGGCGTGATGGCGCCGGTGAAAACGCCGCGCGCCATCATCGACAAACTCACCGTGGAATACGCGCGCATTTTGCGCACGCCGGAAGTCAGGGATACGCTGCAAAAGATGGGTGCCGATCCGATGATCGGCACGCCAGAGCAGTTTGCCGCGCTGATCAAGACGGATCTGGTGCGGTATGCGAAACTCATCAGGGATGCGAAAATAAAGCTGGAGTAAATTCGAAGTCATTTGAAAGGGTGCAGTAATGGCGGATAACCAGAACAAGCGGCGCTCGTGGATGATCGTGCCGGCGCACGACGCGGCGGCGGTGGAGCAATGCGCAGCGCGGCAGGCGGACGTGGTGGTGCTCGATCTCGAATACACCGTGCCGCCCAAAGCCAAGGACGCAGCACGCGCGGGGCTGGCGGCGGCGATCAAAAAACTCGGCGACAGCCAGATCGCGGTTTTCGTGCGCATTGATCGCGAGACGCGCTGGGCGGATGTGCGCGCAGCCATGACGCGTGGCATCCAGGGCATTATTTTCCCCAGCCCCGATGCGCCGGAAGAAGTTGCCGAGCTTGGCGAACTGATTTCCGCGATGGAGCGCGAGCGCGGCGTCGAACCCGGCACCACGGATCTGGTGCTGATGCTGGAATCCGCCAAGGGTTTCTGGAACGCCGCGGCCATCGCCGAAGCCAGCCCGCGCGTGACCGCGTTGGGCGTGGGCCGCATCGACCTGACCATGCGCCTGGGGCCGGTGCCGCAGGATGAATTCCGTCTGTATCGATTTTTGCTGACGCGCGCGCTGGTGGTGGCGCGCATGCTCGGCAAGCAGCCGCTGGGCGCGCTATGGCGGCCTGATTCACGCGGCGGCGTGGCGGCAAAAGAAGGCACGGCCAAAGCAGCCCGCGAAGCGCGGCTGATGGGCTTTACCGGCTGTGTGTGTGCAACACCGGAACAGGTAGCGCCGGTTAACGAAGGGTTTGCCTCGGGATGCTCGGTATGAACACGCTCACCATGCCCAACCAGACACAAGACCGTTTCAACACCGCCGAGCAGCCGATGCCGAAGTTCATCCGCCGCTCGGTGTATCCGCTGTCCATCGACGATGCGCAACTCGCGGACAAGGCATACGCCTCGAACGCGGACGCGATCCTGCTCGATTTCGTCAAGCAGGCCGATCGTGACTGGCAGGCCGATTTAAAGGCGCGTATGCCGGCAGCGATACATGCGGCGGGCAAGGGTGGCGCGGAGATTTTCGTGCGCATCCATGGCGCGACTGCGGCGGCTGAGTTGGAAGCCACGGTGTTCAATGGCGTCGCGGGCGTGGTGCTGCGCGGCGTGACCAGCCCCACCGAGATTCAGACGGCAGCCCTGTGCCTGAGTGCGCTGGAAGCCAGCCGCGGTCTGCCCGCGGGCAGGCTGGAGATCGATGTCGAAATCGATACCGCTGGTGCGGTGTGGCATGCGCTCGACATTGCGCGCGCCAGTGAACGCTTCGGCGTGTTTTTCATCAACGAGCCGGCGTTGTGCAAAAACCTCGGTATGCAGGCTGCCCCGACGCTCACGTTTGATCCGCTGGAATACATCAAGTCGCAGATCATTACCGTGGCCATCGCCGCAGGCGGGCAGGCGCTGGGCATGAGTTATCCGTTGAGCCTCACCAGTGCAGACGCGGACAGCGATACCGTGAAAAAAGCCGTGCGCATCGCGCGCGACACCGGCTTTAAGGGCGCCGTATGCGAACACGCGTCGTGGATCGCACATTGCAACGCAGGCTTTCGTCCGACGGAGGAAGAAGCCGCCTACTATGTCAAAGTGATCGAGGTGTTTGCCGAGGGTCTGAAGCGCGGCATGGCCTCGGTGCCCATCGACGGCAAGATGATCGACGTGCCGGTGGATTTGCGTGCCAAGCTGTATCTGAAGTGGGCGAACCGGGTCAAGGCGCGAGATGCGGCCAAGGCTGCGGCGCACCGTTAGCTGAAATAAAATTTTCATCATCAAAAACTTCTTCCCACCGTCATTCCCGCGTAGGAGGGAATCCATACGTTCGTGCCTTTGGCGGATGTGTTATGGATTCCCGCTTTCGCGGGAACGACAGTGTTGGTGAATGTCGCAACTGTAGGGAATAACCAATGAATAACCGAGTCGCCCGCTGTGTGATGTTCGTCACCCCCACCAACCCGCGCTTTATCGATAAAGCCTGGACACGGGGCGGTGACGTTTACATCCTTGATATCGAAGACTCCATCGCGCCCGCTGAAAAGCAGCGCTGCCGCACGCTGATCCGCGAATCGATTCAAAAGGCCAACAAGGGTGGCGCGTCGATCTACGTGCGCATCAACAAGCCATTTGTGGATGCCGACTTGCCGTATGCGGTGTGGCCCGGCGTCGATCGCATCATGCTGCCGAAAACCGAATCAGCGGCGGAGTATCGCCGCGTGCACGAAATTATCCTCAAGCTGGAAAAAGAGCGCGGCATACCACCGGGCACGATCGAGCTGTATCCGATGATCGAATCCGCCTTGGGTGCGGTGAATATTTACGACATCCTCACCTCGGCGCCACGCAAGCTGCGCTCGATGGGCGGCGGCGGCGGCTACGACATGGCGGTGAACCTCGGCATCGAAATGTTTGCGAGCTTTGATCAATATGCATTTCCGCAGGCCAATGTCGCGCTTGCCGCGATGGCGCTAGATATGGACCCGACGAGTTGCGTGTTCGTGCCGAATCCGTCCGGACGCGTCGATCAGGCTGATCAGGCGCAGCAGCAGGCGGCGGCACTGCATGCGGTCGGCGTGCATCACGCTGGCGCGCTGCATCCGAATTTCATCGAGCCGCTGGTGAAGGGCTTGTCACCGACTTCGGAAGAAATTGCCTGGGCGCATAAAGCCATCACTGAGTTCGACCGCTTGACCGTTGACGGTGAATCAGTGGGCATGCTCGACGGCAAGGTCGTCGACAAGTATGAAAATGATCTCGCCATACGCACGCTGGATTGGGCAGCGGCGTGCGCGGCTAAGGATGCGTACAAGGTGCGGGCGATGCAGCGGGCGCAGGTGGTGTCGTAAAAAATATCAATAAAAAAAATTGCTTACGATAATTATGTAGCCCGTAAGAAGCGCAGCGTATTACGGAGCGCCATCACCACGGCAGCTCCGTAATACGCTGCGCTTCTTACGGGCTACGTGTCTACCGTGTTAACCCGCGCCGCCCAATACCCTTGGCGCGATACAAACCGCCATCACCAGCCGATACATAAAGGCTGCCCAAATCCGCATCACCAAACGCACACCGCATCGGTAAATCCGCTGGTGCTTCGTGCGTTTCAAGGATGGTGCCGCCGGGTGATACGACGATGATCACCGCGCCGCTGCCGCTTTTTTTCCAGCCCATGCTGCAGATGATGTTGCCGTCGCTGTCGAGGCACATTCCCGCAATACCGCGCTCGCCGAACTGGAAGTTGAGCAGCACTTTGCCGTGATGGCCCACGCTGCCGTGTTCGTTGATTTGATACGATAACAACTGGCACACATCGCCACGCTCGGCGTCGCCGTCGGCAACATACAGCGTTTTTTCATCGGCCGACAGCAGCACGCCTTGCGGGCCTGCGGTGTCGTAGGTCGCGCGGTTCAAGCGATAGTTGCCGGGGCCTTGCGGGTCGGCGCGTAGCACGGAAGCGTGCGGCAGCATCGGTGCGGTGGGTGGGCCGTAGGGCGCTTGCGCGTTGTAGGCGTCGGCGATCCATACGCGGCCTTGGCTGTCCACGGCCACGTCGGTGGGCTGGTTGTTGCGTTCGCCTTCGAGAAACTCGGTGATCGGCGCGGCGCTGCCGTCATTCAAAAACTGGATCACGCGGCGGCCGCCTTCCTGCGCGCCGAACACGGAGCCGTCTTTTGCCACGGCCAGGCCGTTGACGCGGCCGGTCCAGCGGCGGAAGTCGCTGGTCTTGTTGGTGGCGGGGTCGTAACTCACGACGCGTTCTTCCTGTACTGCGCTGCACAGCATGCTTTTGCCGTTCCACGCCAAGCCGCCGGTGCGACCCTTGAACGGGCCGGCTACAAGCTCAAATTTCCAGGTCATTTTTATTCTCCTCTCAGCGTGACGGCACGCCGGCGATGTTCAAACGGAAACGCGTGACCGAGCCGATGTTGGTGACGTACATGGTCTTCCAATCGTCGTCGCCGAACGCGATGTTGGTGGGGTGGTGGCCCGGTGTTTTGATACGGCAGATGGGTTTGCCGGACGGGTCATGCACCCAGATGCCGCCGGGCGCGGTGCACCACACGTTGCCTGCCACGTCGCATTTCATGCCGTCGGGCACGCCACGTTCCGGGCCGGTGTACTGGAAAAACAAACGCTTGGGGCCGACGGTACCGTCGGGTTTTACGTCGTAGGCGCGGATCAACCGCTCGCGGCTGCAATTCACATAGAGGATTTTTTCGTCGGGCGAAAAACACAGGCCGTTCGGATACACCGTGTCTTCGGTGATGATCGACAGTGTTTTGCCATCCGGCGCGATACGAAACACCGGCTGCGATTCGAGATAACGCTGCACATCGGGGCCAACCATGCCGACGTTGTACATGCCGCCCGGCGGATCGGTGAACCAGATCGAGCCGTCGGATTTCACCACGATGTCGTTGGGCGTGTTGAGTTTTTTGCCCTGATATTTGTCGGCCAGCGTTTTCCATGAGCCGTCGTGTTCCTGGCGAAACACCGTGCGGCCGCCCCAGCCCGCGACGACGATGCGGTTTTCCAGATCGAGTGCGAGACCGTTGGCTTTGACCGAAGGTGTTAGCAGCGCTTCTTTGCCCACGCCCGGTTTCCAGCTCCAGATGGTATCGCCGATGATGTCGACGAACACCAGGCGTTTATTCTTTTTATCCCACACCGGGCCTTCGCCAAAAATAATATCGCGCGCGAGGAGTTCCACCTTCGGGTTTTTATCGACGATGCGTTCCCATCCGGGCGCGCACATGTCGACTTCCACATATAAATCTTCCAATGATCCATGCATCGGGTGCTCCTTTACTTGAAATGCCCTGCGAGTCGGTGGCCGGTTCCCATATTCCATTACGCGAACGCGGCGGGAGTCAAGAATACAAGATCGAGCACACGCGCGCTACTGAAGCACAAGGGCACGAGACGTGGGCCGCTTTTCGC
Source organism: Bordetella parapertussis (assembly GCA_945865805.1). Taxonomy (GTDB): domain Bacteria; phylum Pseudomonadota; class Gammaproteobacteria; order Burkholderiales; family SG8-41; genus UBA5216. The sequence goes on along the minus strand of CAMBGJ010000007.1, from coordinate 5,079 downwards.
CATAGCGCGGTACGTGTAAGCTGCAAGGCTGATGTCTCCGGGATGCGCAACAAGCCGTGCTCGAATTAATCTGGCGGTTGCGTCTCACGTCATGAACTCCAACCGCAAACGTTAAGTCTGAAGGGATGATCACCATGGCAGCACAAAACACCAGCGCCAATGCCGTTACGAAAAAAGGTTCAGCCTCGCTTGCGGGCATACGCGTAATCGAACTGGCCGATGAAACGGCCGAATACTGCGGCCTGACGCTAGCCGGCCTCGGTGCGGATGTGATCAAAGTGGAGCCGCCCGGCGGCGGCAGCACGCGCACTATTGGCCCGTTTTACGAGGACAAGCCGGGCGTCGATCGTTCGCTGTTCTTCTGGCAGTACAACCGCGGCAAACGCTCGGTGGTGCTCGATCTTAACCAGGAAGGCGACCGCGCCAAGTATCGTGAGTTGCTGGCGGGTGCCGACATACTGCTCGAATCCACGCCCAAAGGTTATCTCGAAGGGCTGGGGCTGAAACCCAATACCGACCGGCTGATTCACGCGCGTGTCACGCCGTTTGGCGATGACGGCCCATGGTCGCATTTCAAAGGCTCCGACCTTATACACCTCGCCATGGGCGGGGTAATGATGAACTGCGGCTACGATCCGGGCCCCGACGGCAAATACGATATGCCGCCGATCGCGCCGCAGATGTGGCACGCCTATCACATCGCGGGTGAACAGCTTTCCATGTCGATCATGGCAGCGTTGCTTTATCGCTATCGCACGGGCAAGGGGCAGCAACTGTCGTGTGCCGTGCATCAGTCGGTGGCGGTATCGACCGAAGTCGATCTGATGTCATGGGTGATGCGCCACGCGGTGGTGCAGCGCCAGACCTGCCGTCATGCGCGCGAAGGCGTCTCCGCCGCGCCGACCATCGTGCACACCAAGGACGGGCGTTGGGTGATGGCCAACCTCGGCAACAAGCCGGATGACCCTCAGCGTCTGCAAAAGATTCTTGCCAAATACGGTCTGGAGGAAGGTTATAACCCGCAGGCTGCCGGTGCGGCGCGCGGCGGCCGTTACGTGCCCGGCACCGGCCCCACGGCGGGTAAACGCGATGAAGGCATGGAAGCGATGCAGCGCTTTGTGCGCGCTTTTACCTATGAAAATTTCCCCTGGCGTGAACTGCAGGAGGCCGGTTTGCTGGCAGCGCCGCTGCGTAAGCCCGACGAAAACGCGACTGACGAACACTGGGAAGCGCGCGGCAGCGTCAGCGATATCGAGCACCCGGAACTGGGCAAAAAATTCCGTTACGCCACCAGCAAGTGGATCAGCACCGCCAACGATTGGGTGGTGGGCCGCCGCGCGCCATTGTTGAACGAAGACGCGGCCACGGTGTTTGCACCGGCGACGAGCCCAACGCCTACGATCAGCCCCACCGCGAAGGTCGAGCCGAACGAGCCGCCGTCAAAGCGCGGCAAGCCGCTGCCGTTGAAGGGCATACGCATCGTCGACTTCTCGTGGTTCCTCGCCTCGGCGGGCGGCACGCGCTTTTTGTCGGCGTTCGGTGCGGAGAGTATCAAGATCGAATTAAAATCGCATCCCGACACGCGTCTGGCGGCGATGGCGCCCGAGGGCGGTCGCGAAGCACGCGAAAAAGCCACCGGGCCGATGAAAGGCGTGACCGATATCAACATGGGCGGCCAGTTCAACAACAAGAATCCTGGCAAGCGTGGCATATCGCTGAACGTACGCCACCCGAAAGGTTTGGAGATCGTCAAACAGCTGATCACCATGTCCGACATCGTCGCCGAAGGTTTTTCGCCCGGCGTGTTGAACAACTGGGGCCTGGGTTATGACGTGCTGCAAAAATTGCGCCCCGGCATCATTTACGTGTCGCAATCGGGCATGGGCGCGCAGGGCACCTACGGGCGTTTTCGCACCGTGGGGCCGATTGCCAATGCGTTCGCGGGGCTGTCGGAAATGTCGGGCTTGCCGGAGCCGGCGATGCCCGCAGGCTGGGGTTATTCGTATCTCGACTGGATGGGCGCGTACAGCTTTGGTCTGGCGATGTTGAGCGCCTTGTATCACCGCGATCGCACCGGCGAGGGCCAGTGGATCGACGCCTCGCAATCTGAAGTCGGCCTCTTCATTACCGGCACGGCAACACTCGATTGGTCGGCGAACAACCGCATCTGGAAGCGCATCGGCAATGCGTCGCCATTCAAACCTGCCGCGCCGCATAACGTGTACTCGTGCGCGGGCGATGATCGCTGGATTACGCTGGCGTGTTTCAACGAGAGCGAATGGCAGGCCTTGCTCAAGGTGGCGGGCAATCCGGCGTGGGGCAACGACGTGCGTTTCAAAGACCTGGCTTCGCGCATGGCCAATGCGAACGCGCTCGACAAGGCCATCGCCGCGTGGACCAAAAACGGCAATGAGTATGAGTTGATGCTGGCGCTGCAAACAGCCGGCGTGCCGGCGGGCGTGTGCCAACATGCGGGTAACCGTTGCGAGAATGATCCGCAGTTGAAACATCTGCAATGGCTCACCGAAGTCACCGGCACCAAAATCGGCCGCTGGCCGGTGGCGGAGGTACCGATCAAGCTGCACGAAAGTCCGGCCTACATCGGCGGACGCATCGATCGCGGCGCGCCGTGCTACGCCGAGGACAACGAGTACGTGTTCGGCGAGTTGCTTGGCATGTCGAAAGCAAAAATTGCTGAACTGGATGCAGATGGCGTCTTTTGATGTCTTGTAAGTATTTGTTTTATACAGATATTTTTAAGGCATCCCACTAGGGAAAACACAGACACTGTCGTTCCCGCGCAGGCGGGAACCTATGCGGTGACTGCGAAGCCACGTGTGTTATGGGTTCCCGCCTGCGCGGGTACGACAAGGGTACATTTTCTGTACTTGTTGAATTACGGAGTGCGATATGAACAAACCACTAACCCCCGCCGAAGTCGATCCCAATCGCGTGCCCTTTCAAAAGCCGCAGCCGTTCGCCATGCGGCCCGACATGGTGATACTTGACGCGATGGCGTTATCGAAAGATAGCGACTCGCGTGTGTGGGTATCGCTGTCGGCGCATGTGGCCGTGCGGCCGTTGCAGTTCAACGTCACGCAAGGGCAGTACACACACGTGATGCGCGTCACCAAGGCGGGCATGATCGCGCGTCATCGTCATTCAGGCGGCGTGCATGCGTGGGTGTTCAAGGGCCGCTGGCATTATCTCGAGCACGACTGGGTGGCCGAGGAAGGCAGCTACATCTGGGAGCCGCCCGGCGAAACGCACACGCTGGTGGTGCCCGAAGGCTGCACTGAAATGATCACGCTGTTTCAGGTGACCGGCAGTCTGATGTATGTCGATCCGCAGGGCAACTCAACCGGCTACGACGACGTGTTCACGCGGCTGGAGAAAGCGCGGGCGCATTACACGGCGGTGGGCTTGGGTGACGATTATGTGGAGCGGTTTATACGTTAGTACGTTAGCCAGTGCCGTAAGCGGTTATGCCGATACCGGCTAGCCCAAGCTTGATGACAGCTTATATAGGTAAACCCACATGTTGTAATTGTGGTACATGATGTTCGCTTCATCGACAAGTAATTGACATTTATGACTTTACGGCCAAAGATGAGTGGGCTAAAGTCTCTGCTGGTATGAGTTCTGGTGCCAACTCAGTACGGCTGGGTTAATGTGACAGAGCGACCAAGACCCGTCGAGACATACTTGGTACTACGCATGGAATACTCAGATGGTTTTGCAATGACGCGTTTTTTTGGCGAAAGGGCAACGCGACGGTAACGGCTATGATCCTGGCGGCGCTGTGTGCCACTGGCGCGCCGTTAAATGGCATTGCCGCCACTGCCGCCAAACCTAAACCCGATCCCTATCAGCGCCCCGCGCTCGCGCCCGCACCTGCGAATAACCCATTGACGCCCGCGCGCGCCGAGCTGGGCAAGGCATTGTTTTTCGATCCGCGATTGTCGAGTTCCAACTGGATCAGTTGCGCTACTTGTCACAACCCTGGGCTGGGTTGGTCGGACGGCTTGCCCAAGGGCATCGGCCAGGGCATGCAGCCGCTCAAGCGCGCCACGCCCAGTATTATCAATGTGGCGTTCAACCCGGTGCAAATGTGGGATGGTCGTCACGCCACGCTTGAAGCTCAAGCCTTGGCGCCGATCGAGGACGACAAGGAAATGGCGCAGGACATGCCGTCGCTTATCCGCAAGCTCGAGCAGATTGCGGGCTACCGCAAATTGTTTGACAAGGCCTATCCCGGTGAGGGCATCAGCGGTGCCACCATTGGCAAGGCGTTGGCCAGTTACCAGCGCACAGTGTTGTCGACGGAATCTGCCTTCGACCGCTGGCGCAAGGGCAACCCGCGCGCGGTCAGCGCATCCGCGAAGCGCGGCTTTGCGTTGTTCGAGGGCAAGGCGAACTGCGTCAAATGCCATTCGGGCTTTAACTTCACCGACAATGGTTTTCACAACATCGGCGTCAAGCCCGTGCCCGGCGAGGACGACATCGGGCGTTATGCGCTACGGAAAGTGGCGGTACTGAAAGGCGCGTTCAAGACGCCTACCTTGCGAGACGTGGCGCTGACCGCGCCGTACATGCGCAATGGCATTTACAAAACGCTGGAAGAAGTGGTCGAGCACTATGACCGCGGCGGCGATGTCACCGAGAATCTCTCGCCGAACATGGGCCCGCTGAGTCTATCCACGCAAGACAAGGCCGATCTCGTTGAGTTCATGAAAAGTCTGACCGGCGTGTCGGCGCCGGTGATCATCCCGCAGTTACCCCATTAAGAGGAGTTTATCCGATGCGTGCATTAGGACTGTCTTTGATTTATTAACAAGTCAACCAAACATGTCCTAGTACGTTGTTAGGGCATGACGACACAAAGCATGAAGCACATACCGGCGGTAGCACAAGACGAACTTCGCAATCCGGTGGTTGCCGCGTTGAATCGAGGCGTGACGCAGGCGCAGGCGGCGCGTGTTTTCGGTATCACGGATCGGTCGATCCGGCGCTGGGTCAAGCAGATGCGCGAGAGCGGCATAGATCGTGTCGAACCGAAGAAGCGAGGCCGGATCGCGG
>CAMBGJ010000006.1 GCA_945865805.1 Bordetella parapertussis | reverse complement strand
TCGCCGCCAAGCGCCTGTCGGCCGACGTGATCAATCTCGCCATCGCGCAATCGTCCGCCAGCAAAGGCGAGAGCGTGCTCGATACGGTCGCCAATCTGGCGGCGATGCAGGCGGATATGTTCGTGGTGCGCCACGCGGCCAGCGGCGCGCCGCATCTGATCGCCAAGCACGTGGGGCCGGACATTCATGTCATCAACGCCGGCGACGGACGCCATCAGCACCCGACGCAAGGGCTGCTCGATATGTACACCATTCGCCACTACAAAAAGGATTTCACCCAACTGCGGGTGGCGATCATCGGCGATATCCTGCATTCGCGCGTGGCGCGTTCGCAGATACACGCGCTGACCACGCTGGGCTGCCCGGAAATTCGCGTCATCGGCCCGCGTACGCTGATCCCGGCCGATATCAAGAGCCTTGGCGTGCAGGTGTATCACGACCTGCGCGAGGGCTTGCGGGATGTCGATGTGGTGAGCACGCTGCGTCTGCAAAACGAACGCATGAAGGGCGCGCTGCTTGCCTCGGGACAGGAGTTCTACAAATACTACGGCATCACCGACGACCAGCTCGCGCTGGCCAAGCCGGACGCCATCGTGCTGCACCCAGGGCCGATGAATCGCGGCGTGGAAATCGATTCCAGCGTCGCCGACGGCCAGCAATCGGTGATCCTGCCGCAGGTGCGTTTCGGCATTGCCATCCGCATGGCGGTGATGAGCATTGTTGCCGGCGGTTGGCGCGGCTAGGACAGCGATGAAGATTCATCTCAAAGGGGGGCGCCTGATCGACCCCAAAAACACCATCGACGCCGTGCGCGATGTGTATATCGCCGCCGGCAAGATCGTGGCCATCGGCAGCGCGCCGGATGGCTTTACCGCCAACCGCACCATCGATGCCAGCGGCAAAATTGTTTGCCCCGGCCTGGTGGATGTCTCGGCGCGGCTGCGCGAGCCGGGTTACGAATACATCGCCACGCTCGATTCCGAAATGAATGCCGCCGTCGCTGGCGGTGTTACCAGCCTGGCGTGCCCGCCGGATACCGACCCGCCGCTTGACGAGCCGGGCCTGGTGGAAATGCTCAAGTACCGCGCACGCAACCTCAACAAGGCGCGCGTCTACCCCATCGGCGCGCTCACCGAGGGGCTGAAAGGCCTGCGGCTGACCGAGATGGCCGAACTGCGCGACGCGGGCTGCGTGGCGTTTTCACACGCCGACGTGCCGCTCACCGATAACCAGGTGTTGCTGTATGCCATGCAATACGCGGCCACCTTTAACATCTCGGTGTGGCTGCGCCCGCAGGATGCGGCGCTCGCGCGCGGCGGCGTGGCGCACGATGGCCAGGTCGCCACGCGGCTGGGGTTACCCTCGATACCGGTGTGCGCGGAAACCGCCGCCCTCAGTGTGATTTTGCTGCTCGCCCGCGAGACCGGCGCGCGCGTGCATCTGTGCCGCCTGTCGAGCGCAGAAGGCATCAACATGGTGCGCCGCGCCCGCCACGACGGCACGGCGGTCACCTGCGACGTGGCGGTGCATCATCTGCATCTCTCTGAAATGGACATCGGCTACTTTGATCCGCACTGCCATTTGATCCCGCCCTTGCGCAGCCAGCGCGACCGCGACGCCCTGCGTAAAGCGCTCGCCGATCACACCGTAGACGCCGTGTGCTCCGACCATTGCCCGGTGGACGACGACGCCAAACAACTGCCGTTCTCCGAATCTGAGCCCGGTGCCACCGGTCTGGAGCTGCTGCTGCCGCTGACACTGAAATGGGCGGAAGAAGACCAGGTGCCGCTCACCACCGCCCTTGCGCGCATGACCACCAACGCGGCGGCGCTGTTGGGCATCGACGCGGGGCATCTATCCGTGGGCACCGACGCGGATGTGTGCGTGTTCGATGCCGAGCGCTACTGGAAGGTCGAGCGTTCGTCGCTGCTGAGTCAAGGCAAAAACACGCCTTACAGCGGGCTGGAACTCAAAGGGCGAGTGACGCATACGCTGGTGGGCGGGCAGGTCGCGTACGAGGTACGGTAGCAGATGGTGCGTCACAGCCGAGCGAATAGTTAGCGGTATGGTGTGTACATCTGTCTGTAGTTGTTTGGCTCTTTGCGGCCTAGCCCCTCGACATCTCCGAAGAGAGTAAATGAAAAAAACTTATGGCGTCTCGAATTAACTCTACTCGTGTCTCTTGGACCTCGCTTGGCGTCAAGCTCCATCCGGCTTAGTACGCTTGGCGCTTCCCCTCGAATTATTAGAAGCACCGGTGAATGCCTGCTAGAATCCTCACGCTATGATCACGCGGCTTCAAATCGACGGATTCAAAAATCTGCGAAACGTCGATATTCGTTTCGATGCGTTCACGTGCGTCGCAGGCGGGAATGGTGTCGGAAAATCAAATCTGTTCGATGCCATTCGATTTCTCAGCGCGCTCGCTGACGAAAAAAAACTGGACGAAGCCGCACGAACCGTTCGCGACGAAAACGACAAAGGCGCAGACGCGAAGGCGATATTTTTCCAGACGCCAAGCGGAAAACTTGGCCCCGCAAAATTTGCGGTCGAAATGATTATTCCGCCTCAGGCCAGTGATGACTTGGGGCAGACAGCTAAAGGCAAAACCACCTTTGTCCGCTATGAGTTGGAGATTTGCTATCGAGAAACACTCGAAGAACGTCAGCAATATGGAGAAATTCAGATTCTCCGCGAGTCGCTGAATCCCATGTCTACTGGCAAGGCCCACTTGGCACTAGGCTTTGAACACTCGGTTGCGTGGCGACGTTCAGCGATAACCGGGCGCCGCAATAAACCGTTCATTTCGACTGATGCAAAAAGTGACGAAACCATCATTAAAGTGCATCAGGATGGTGAAGGTCGTCACGGTTCAGGTCGCGCTTACGAGCGTCCCGCGCGGAAGCTACCCCGGACGGTTCTATCGTCCGCCGACGCAGACAATCCGACGATGATGTGCGCCAAGACAGAGATGCGGTCGTGGGAACTACTTCAGCTCGAGCCTTCTGCCATGCGCAAAGCTGACTCGCGAAGCCAAGACCCGCGCATGGACTCCAACGGAGCACATTTACCTGCCACATTGCATCGCCTAGCCCGAACCGTTGCGACAGGCGAAAACGCCGCAACGAATCTGTATCAGGAAATCGGCAACCGCCTCGCGGAGTTGCTTGGTGATATCCGTCACATCGAAGTCGAAGAAAACGAACGCACTGACACACTGACCGTCTTTGCCACCGGCAAGGACGGCACCAAGATTCCCGCGAGGTCTCTATCTGACGGGACTTTGCGCTTTCTTGCGCTTCTCGTGAAAGAACTCGATGTACAGAGTCGCGGCATCATTTGTCTCGAAGAACCGGAAAACGGCATCCATCCGCAGAGAATCCCTGCGATGCTGCGTTTGCTGCGTGATATTGCCGCAGACACGCAAATACCGGAGGGCGACGATAACCCGCTTCGGCAGGTAATTTTCAACACGCATTCCCCATGGATCGTGCAGCAACTCGAACCGGACGCACTTTTAATTGCCGAAAGTGCGCCCTTTCTGTGCGAGGGCAAACAGGTCGCGTCAGTTCGTTTTGCGTGCCTGCGTGACACTTGGCGTGCGCGCTTGCCTGAACCACCGGTCATCACCACCCTCTCGAAGGTGCTCGCTTATCTCCGCCCATCGCCCGCCTTAGTGAGCGGCGACACGGTGTACAAGCGACGTCTGATTGACAGCGACGAAGCGAGGCAACTTTTGCTCAAGTTGGCTTAGTTGGCAATGCGGCATATTCAATTTACGCTCTTTGCTGATGGCTCGACTGACCGAGCGCTGCTCCCGCTTCTCCATTGGCTCGTTCGCGAAACGCACGGCCCGGATACAGTCGCGCACGAATTCTTTTCGAGACCCCAGTTCCACGCTGATTTGAGTTTTACCGAACGGCTCCAGACTGCACTAGACCTCGCACCTTGCGACATTCTATTTGTACATCGCGATGCAGAAAATCAGGCTTCGCAACTTCGTTACAACGAAATCGCCGAGGCCGTAGCATCTCTTAACATACGTTTCGCTACGATTCCTCATGTTTGCGTCGTACCAGTTCGCATGACCGAAGCATGGCTCCTGGCTGACGAATCGGCTATTCGTCAAGCTGCAGGAAGACCAAAGAGCATTGAGCCCCTTGACCTACCGAAACTGAGCCGTATAGACACCAATCCCGATCCAAAAAAAACGCTTTACGAATTACTCCGTGAGGCCTCCGGAAAAAAGGGGCGTCGCCGAGCATCGTTCGATGTGCGTGAAGCTGCGGCATTGGTTCCCGAGTTTATTGATTCGTTCGCGCCGCTACGCCAATTGGATGCGTTTGCGCGATTGGAGGCCGACTTGTCTAAATTGCGGTTTTGCGACACCGCTACAACTGCACGGAATATTTGAAATTCCGCTTTCTGTTGCTATTGACTTGGTCAAAGAATGGCTATGGCCTAGCCACGTTCAGGCCTAGTATTGTCAGGATGAAAAAATGCTGTCTATCGTTGTGGGTCGCCACGCAAGTCACGCGCGAACCGTGATGGCATCGCACTAGCCGTTCGTCGAGTTCTGCTAGACTTCCCTTTACGTTACCTTTTGTTGACTGACTACCATGACCGCTGTCAATCCCTTATTAGATTTCTCCGGCCTACCCCGCTTTGCGGATTTCAAAACCGAACACGCCACACCCGCTGTCGATGCCTTGCTGGCCGAGTGCAATGCGGTGATCGACAAGGTGTCCGCCGATGCCACGCCAGCAACGTGGGGCGATTTTATTGAGCCGCTGGAGAACGCCAACGAGCGGCTGAATCGCGCGTGGGGGCAGGTGGGGCATCTGAATGCGGTGATGAACAGCGCGGAGCTGCGCGAGGTCTACAACGGCAATTTGCCCAAGCTCACGGCGTATTACACCGAGCTCGGGCAGAACGAAAAATTATTCAATAAGAACAAACAGTTACGTTCGTCCGCCGAATACCAGGCGCTGTCGCCCGCGCAGCAGAAAATCATCGACAACGAGCTGCGCGATTTTCGTTTGGGCGGCGCGGAATTGCCTGCGGACAAGAAAGCGCGCTTTAAGGAAATCTGCGAAAAACTGTCGGAGCTGTCGTCGCGTTTTTCCGACAACGTGCTCGATGCCACCAACGCGTTCGCGCATTTCATCGACGACGAAAAAGGCCTGGCAGGCCTGCCCGATGACAGCCGTCAGGCCGCGCGCGAAGCCGCTGAAAAAGACAGCAAGCCCGGCTGGAAATTCACACTGCACGCGCCGTCGTATCTGCCGGTGATGCAGTACGCCGATGATCGCGCGCTGCGCGAGTTGATGTACAAGGCATCCAGCACACGCGCTGCCGAGTTTGGCGACGCGAAACTTGATAACACCCTGCTGATCGCCGACATCGTGAAGCTGCGCCGCGAGCTGGCGCAACTGCTCGGTTTTAACAATTACGCCGAGTATTCGCTGGAACCGAAGATGGCGGAGTCGCCCGCGCAGGTGATTCAGTTTTTGAATGAACTTGCCGCGCGCGCCAAGCCGTACGCCGAGCGCGATCTCCAGGAACTGCACGATTTTGCGCGTGCCGAACTCGGCATGAACACGCTGGCGGCATGGGATATTCCCTACGTTTCGGAAAAACTGCGCGTGGCGCGTTATGCGTTTTCGGAGCAGGAGGTGAAGCAGTATCTGCCCGAAACCACGGTGCTGCCGGGCATGTTTAAGCTGATCGAAACGCTCTACGGCCTGACCATTGCCCCCACCGAAGCGCCAAGCTGGCACCCGGATGTGCGGTTTTATTCGATACACGATAAATCCGGCACGCTGGTCGGACAGTTTTATCTCGACCTGTATGCGCGCAGCACCAAACGCGGCGGCGCGTGGATGGATGATGCGATCACACGGCGACGGCTGGCGGCGGGCGCAAATGACATACAAGCGCCGGTGGCTTATTTGAATTGCAATTTCTCCGCACCGGTCGGTGGGCAGCCCGCGCAGTTCACGCACGACGAAGTGATCACGCTTTATCATGAGTTCGGCCACGGCCTGCATCACTTGCTGACGCAAGTGGATTACCTCGGCGTGTCGGGCATCCACGGCGTTGAGTGGGACGCGGTTGAGCTGCCCAGTCAATTCATGGAGAATTTTTGCTGGGAGTGGGATGTGCTGCGACCCATGACACGCCACGCGCAGACCGGCAAACCGCTGCCGAAAACGTTGTTCGACAAAATGCTGGCGGCGAAAAATTTTCAGAGCGGCATGCAAACCGTGCGGCAAATCGAGTTCGCGTTGTTTGATCTGGAATTACATTCGAGCTTTGATCCCGATGGCACGACGGGAAATAAAACCGCGCTGGATCTGGTGAACGACGTACGCCGCCGTGTTGCGGTGGTGATGCCGCCGGATTACAACCGCTTTCCCAACAGCTTTTCGCACATCTTCGCCGGTGGTTATGCGGCGGGCTATTACAGCTACAAGTGGGCGGAAGTGCTGTCAGCCGATGCCTTCAGCCTGTTCGAGGAACAAGGCGTGCTCGATCCGGCGGTGGGTGCACGCTTTCGCAACGAAATCCTCGCGGTAGGCGGCAGCCGTCCGGCGCTGGCATCATTCAAGGCGTTTCGCGGGCGTGAGCCGAACATCGACGCGCTGCTGCGGCACAATGGCATGGTGGCGGACGCCGTAGCGTAGTCGCGTAGGAGCCGTTTTGCGGTAAGCTTTGTCGGGGTTCATGCATCACGCGGCCCTCATCCCGTATTGCAAGGAGAATCATCATGAAAATCTTGCCGAATATCCTGATTGTGTTTTTGCTGGCCGTCGCTTCTGCAAACGCGGCCCAGCTTTACCGCTGGGTCGATGGTAAAGGCAACGTCGAGTGGCGCGATACGCCACCGCCCGCGTCGGTGCCTGCCAAGAATGTGGAGCAGCGCGCCATCAATCCCGGTGCCGCTACCACGGCGGCGCAGCCCTATAGCGTGCAGTTGGCGGCGAAAAATTTCCCTGTGACGCTGTGGACCACGGATTGCGGCGATGTCTGCAACAAGGCGCGCGAACATCTCGCGCGGCGCGGCGTGCCGCACACCATCAAAAATCCGCAAGCCGATATGGATGCCTATAAAGCCGCCATCGGCAGCACCGAAGTGCCCGTGCTGGAGGTGGGCCGTAACCGGGTGAAGGGTTACCTCGACACCGCCTATGATGAGGCGCTGGATTACGCCGGTTATCCAAAAACCGCGCTGGTGCCAATGAAGCCGCAAGCCATACCGCCGGTGTCGGCACCCAAACCGGCGGCAGCGGCCGCGAAGCCAGCAGCGGACGGGGCGAAACCGGCGGAAACCGCTGCAGCGCCTGCCCCGGCGACGCGTTAGATAAAATAGTCAATAAAATCAAATAGTTATGCGCATAGCTACCTGGAACGTGAATTCGCTGAAAGTGCGGCTGCCGCACGTCACGGCATGGCTGGCGTCGCATCAGCCCGATGTGCTGTGCCTGCAGGAAACCAAAACCGAAGACGTTAAGTTCCCGCTGGAAGCGATTCAGGAAACCGGCTATCACGTCGTCTACAGCGGGCAAAAAACCTACAACGGTGTGGCGTTGTTGTCGCGGGTGGCAGCAGCGGACATCACGGCAGGCATACCGAATTTCGCCGACGAACAAAAGCGCGTGCTGGCCGCCACCTACGGCGACACACGCGTGGTGTGCGTTTACATCCCGAATGGCGAATCGGTCGAATCCGACAAATATCAATACAAGCTGCGCTGGCTCGCCGCGCTGACCGAATGGCTGCGCGCCGAGATGCAAAAATATCCCAAGCTCGCGTTGCTCGGCGATTACAACATCGCGCCCGAAGACCGCGACGTGTATGACCCGAAGGAGTGGGCGGGCAAGGTGCTGTTCAGCGGCCTCGAACACGCGGCGTTTAACGGCCTGCTCGCGCTGGGCCTGACCGACAGTTTCAGAATGTTCGATCAGCCCGAGCGGTCCTTCACCTGGTGGGATTACCGCATGAATGCGTTTCGCCGCAAGCTCGGCGTGCGCATTGATCACATTCTGCTGTCGGGCGCGCTGGCACCGTCCTGCACCGCATGCGCGGTGGATGTCGAGCCACGCAGGCTCGAACGGCCGTCGGATCACGCGCCGGTGTTCGCGGATTTGCGCTAGGCGGAATCCCTTCAAATGCGACTCGGCATTTTGCTGCCTCATCGGGGCGTGATTATTCAATCCGCGCGGCGCCCGCCGGTGGAAGATTGCTGGACCATCGCGCGCCTGTGCGACGCGGCAGACATGGACGTGTGGGTGGGCGACAGCGTGGTGGCCAAGCCACGCCTTGAGCCGTTGACCACGCTCGCCTATGTGGCGGCAATCACAAAACGTTCTCGGCTCGGCACGGCGATTTTGCTGCCCGCGCTGCGCCAGCCGGTGGTCCTCGCGCATCAGCTCGCCAACATCGATCAGATTTCGCAAGGGCGGCTGGTGCTCGGCTTGGGCGTGGGCTGGGGCTTGCCGGCCATCGAGCGCGAGTGGGAAGCCTGCGGGCAAAACCACAAGCGCCGCGTGCGTGATCTCGAAGAACACATGGCCGTGTGGCGCATGTTGTGGAGCGGCAAGCCGGTGTCGTACGAAGGCCGCGGCTTCAAGCTGACCGAACACACCATCGGCCCGCTGCCGTGGAACGAAGCGGGGCCGCCGCTTTTGGTCACTGCGGGCAATCGCGGCGAGATTATTCCGGCGCAAATCGAGCGTGTGGGCAAATTCGGCGACGGCGTGATCACCACCTACGTCACCGAAGACGACATCCGCCAGTTGCGCGCGTTGTGCATGGCCGCGATGGAAAAACATGGCCGCGACAGTGCGGGTTTTTCCACCTGTGTGTATACCACCGTGCGGCTGGAGGCCGATGTCGCCAAGGCCGAAGCGCTGACCACCGATTTCCTGAATAAATACTACGGCGGCGGCGTTAATTTCCGTGGCATGATGGGCTTGGGGCCAGCGGCAGCGGTGATCGATGTGATGAAGCGTTACGAGGCTGCTGGAGTGACGGATTTATGCGTGCGGCTGGTGGGTGAGGATCAGGTGGCGCAGTTGGAGTGGTTTATTGCTGAGGTGTTGCCGGCGTTGCGTAAGTAGGATAATCGGCAGTTGCCCTCACCCCCGGCCCCTCTCCCGGAGGGCGAGGGGTGAAAAGCCCTTCTCCCACCGGGAGAAGGGTGGGAATGAGGGAGGTTTTTGGATTACCGCAGACCTTCGATGAAATCACTTGCCTTGTTTTCCGTAACAAATTCGGTCGCTTTGTTGTTGAGCGTCGGCGCTGCGTTCGCCCAACCCGCTTCAACAGGCTCAGCCCAAACCTACCCCGCAAAACCCATCCGCCTGATCGTCGCCTTCGCTCCCGGCGGTGCCACCGACACCTTCGCGCGCATCACCGCCGCCGAACTCACGAGCACGCTGGGCCAGCAAGTCATCGTCGAGAATCGCCCTGGCGCAGGCACCACCATTGCCGCCGAATTTGTCGCCAAGTCCCCGGCCGATGGCTACACGCTGCTGCTTACCGACCTGTCCACGCACGCCATCATGCCGTCGCTCTACACCAAACTGGGTTTCAATCATGCGCGCGATCTGGTCGCGGTGGCACCGGTGTCGGCATCCCCCTTGATCATGGCCGCGCATCCGTCGCTGGGCGTGAAAAACGCCAAGGAACTCATCGCGCTGGCGAAGAAAAACCCCGGCATCACCTGCGGGAACTCCGGCGCGGGCACCGTCACGCATCTCGCAGCGGAAAAATTCCGCACCCGCGCGGGGATTGATTTAACGTCGGTGAATTACAAGGGCGGCACCACCTCCACCGTGTCGTTACTCACCGGCGAACTGTCGTTGATCGTCAACACCATCCCCGCCGCGCTCGAACACGTGAAAAGCAAAAGGCTGGTCGCTATCGGCATCACCGCCGACAAACGCGCTGCGGCCTTGCCCGACATTGCCGCACTGGGCGAAACGGTGAAAGGCGTGGATGCTGCCGTGATCGCCGGTGTGCTGGCACCGGCCAATACCCCGCGCGCGGTGATCGATCGCTTGAATGCCGAGTTTGCCAAAGCAGTGGATGCGCCCAAGGCCAGGGAAGTTTTTCTGGTGAATGCGGCCGAGGCGATGAAGCAGACGCCGGAGGTGATGCAAGCCGCGTTGGAGCGGGATGCCAGGATTTGGGCGGAGGTGGTACGAGTGACTGGGGTGAAGCTAAACTGAGAACATCTTTACCACAGATTTCACAGATGAACACAGAGTTAGTGTGGCGCCGTGAATCTGTGTTCATCTGTGAAATCTGTGGCTAAATGAATTTAGTTTCAAATGTGCCAAACATGCAAGTTATATCCTACTCCCGCAAAGTCTTCATCCCGCTGACGCAGCTGTGCCGCGACATCTGCAGCTATTGCACGTTCGCGCAGGCGCCGCAGCAAGGTAAACGCGCCTATCTCACGGCGGACGAAGTACTGGCCATCGCCAAGGCGGGAGAAGCGGCGGGCTGCACCGAGGCGCTGTTCACCCTCGGCGACAAGCCGGAGCTGCGCTACAAGGCCGCGCGCGAGGAACTCGCGGCGCTGGGCTACGCCACCACCATCGATTACCTGCACGCCATGTGCCAGCGGGTGTTAAAACAAACCTCATTGTTGCCGCACGTAAACCCCGGCGTGATGACGCGCGAGGAGATGGTGCGCTTACGTGAAGTCAGCGCGTCGATGGGCCTGATGCTGGAAAGTACATCGGAGCGGCTGTGCGAAAAAGGCGGGCCGCATTTTGGTTCGCCGGATAAACACCCGGCGGCGCGGCTTGAGGTCTTGCGGCTGGCGGGCGAACTGAAGATACCGTTCACCACCGGCATTCTCATCGGCATCGGCGAAACACGAGACGAGCGCGTCGATGCGCTCAACGCGATCCGCGATCTGCACCAGCAATACGGCCACATTCAGGAAATCATCATTCAGAACTTCCGCGCCAAGCCCGACACGCGCATGGCCGATGCCCCGCACGCGCCGCATGAAGAATTGCTGTGGACCATCGCCACTGCGCGTTCGATCCTCGGCGCAGACATGAATATTCAGGCCCCGCCGAATTTGAGTTTTGAAAACTGTGGTGACCTGATCGACGCCGGCATCAACGACTGGGGCGGCGTGTCACCGGTGACGCCCGATCATGTGAACCCGGAAGCACCGTGGCCGGCAATTGAAAAGTTGCGCGAGATTTCGGCTTCGCGCGGGCGCGTGCTGGTGGCGCGGCTGCCGTCGTATCCGGCGTATGTTCACGATGCTGCAGCGTGGCACGATAAAGCGATTGCTACTGCGATCATTCGCGCCAGCGATTCTGAAGGTTACGCGCGCGATGATGCTTGGTCGCCGGGCTTGACGTTGCCGCTGAGTGCGCAGCCCAGCGGTCAAATAAAATCCATAAAAACAATTAGTTACGTCACAAAAACCGTCCCTCACCCCAACCCCTCTCCCGGAGGGCGAGGGGCCGGGGATGAGGGAGGCGAAGTTTCGCGCAGCATAGAGACTGCCAAGGCCCACAAAAACATATGGTCCGAAGAAGGCATCACCCGCCTGTTCGCCGCCCGTGACGCCGAATTCCACGACCTGTGCGCCGCCGCCGACGAACTGCGCGCGAGCACCGTCGGCGACACCGTGCGCTACGTGGTCAACCGCAACATCAACTACACCAACATCTGTTCGTATCGCTGCACCTTCTGCGCGTTTTCAAAAGGCACGCACAGCAAGTCGCTGCGCGGCGAGCCGTACGATCTTGAGCTGGACGAAATCGAACGACGTGTCGCCGAAGCGTGGTCACGCGGCGCGACTGAAGTGTGCATGCAGGGCGGCATTCACCCGTCGTACACCGGCAACACCTATCTCAATGTCCTGCGTGCGGTGAAACGCGCCGCACCCGGCATCCACGTACATGCGTTCACGCCGCTGGAAGTCACCCACGGCGCGCAAACGTTGGGCTTGTCGGTGCGCGAGTTTCTGCCGCGGTTGATCGATGCGGGGCTCAATAGCCTGCCCGGCACCGCCGCTGAAATTCTCGATGACGACGTGCGGCAGGTGATCTGCCCCGACAAGGTGAACACAGACGAGTGGCTCAGCGTGATGCAAACCGCGCACGAACTCGGGCTGCGTTCCACCGCCACCATCATGTTCGGCCATGTCGAGCAGCCGCTGTACTGGGCGCGGCATCTGCTGCGCATCCGCGCGTTGCAGGAGAAAACCGGCGGCTTCACCGAATTCATTCCGCTGCCGTTCGTGCACATGGGCGCGCCGGTGTATCAGAGAGGGCAGGCGCGCCGCGGCCCGACCTCACGCGAAGCGATACTGATGCACGCAGTGGCGCGGCTGGTGCTGCACCCGGTGATCCAGAACATTCAGGCATCGTGGGTGAAAATGGGCGAGGATGGCGTGCGCGCCTGTCTCGCCGCAGGTGTCAACGATCTCGGCGGCACGTTGATGAACGAAAGCATTTCGCGGGCGGCGGGCACGCAGCACGGGCAGGAGATGCTGCCTGAGCGCATGGAAGCGATGATCCGCGCGGCGGGTCGCGTACCGCAGCAACGCACCACGCTGTATGGCGAGGCAGCCGCCGAACGGCACGCCGTGGCGCGCACGGCGGCGCCGCTCCTGGGCTTGCCCGCCAATTATCATGAACCTCGCGCCACAACTTAGCGACCCAACGTCATGAACATCGGCATACTCGGCGGCACCGGCAAGGAAGGCAGCGGACTCGCGTACCGTTGGGCGCTGGCCGGCCACAACGTCACCATCGGCTCGCGCGACGCGGCCAAAGCGGCGGCGGGCGCGGCGGAACTCAATCAACTGCTCTGTGGCAAAGCCACCGTGCGCGGTAGCGGCAATGACACCGCCGCGGACGCCGACGTGATCGTGCTCACCGTACCGTTTGCGGCACAAATGGCCACGGCTGAAAGTGTTGCCGCCAAACTCGCCGGAAAAATTTTTGTCGATGTCACCGTGCCGCTGGCACCGCCCAAGGTCGATCGCGTGCAGTTGCCCAATGGCGAATCCGCCGTCGTCGCGCTGCAACGCAAGCTGGGGCCGCAGGTCAAGGTGGTGTCGGCGTTTCAGAATGTTTCCGCCACGCATTTGAAAGAACCCGGCCACACGGTTGATTGCGATGTGCTGGTGTGCGGCGATGATGCCGATGCGCGCGAAGTGGTTGTCGGCCTCGCGCACGACGCGGGCCTTAACGCGTGGCACGCGGGCGTGCTGGCGAACTCGATTGCCGCCGAGGCGTTGACATCGGTGTTGATTGCGATCAACAAGCGTTACAAAGTGGCGGGGTCGGGCATACGGATTACCGGCGTCCCGGCGAAGTAACGTTTGTTCTACGCGTATGCCGCGAGCACTTCATCTCACCGCGCTGCCTGGCATTGCTGAAATCCGTAGCGGCGCCAACCTCTGTGATTTGGTGCTGGCGGCGACACGGCAAGCTGGTTTGTCCCTGCTGGTCGGCGACATTCTCGTTCTAGCGCAAAAAATCGTCTCCAAGGCCGAAGGTCGGCTTGTGCAACTCGCCCGCGTCACGCCATCGAATCGCGCACAGGAAATCGCCCGCGAGGCCAACAAAGACCCGCGCTTCGTCGAAGTCATTTTGCGCGAATCGAAAAATATTCTGCGCGTAAAGCCCGGCATCATCATCGCCGAGCATAAACTCGGCTTCATCATGGCCAACGCAGGTATCGATCAATCGAACGTGCCGGGTGCGGAGGATGCGGTGCTGCTGTTGCCTGAAGACCCGGATGCGTCCGCGCGCAGGCTGCAAACCGACTTCCGCCAACAAACCGGCGTTGACATCGGCGTGCTGATTATCGACAGCTTCGGCCGCGCCTGGCGTCATGGCGTTACCGGCACGGCTATCGGCGTCGCAGGTTTGCCAGCGCTGGTGGATATGCGCGGCAACACCGATCGTGAGGGCCGCGTGCTGAAGGTCACGCAGGTGGCCGCTGCCGATGAACTCGCCGCCGCCGCTTCGCTGGTGATGGGACAGGCAGATGAAGGCACACCGGTGGTGCTCGCGCGCGGCTTTCCCTATGCCTTGCGTGCCAGCTCGGTGCAGGAACTGCTGCGCCCCGCAGCAGAGGATTTGTTCCGATGATCGTTGCGCTCGCGGGCGGTGTCGGTGGCGCAAAACTCGCGGTGGGGCTGGCTGCTGTGTTGCCGCCCGGTGAGCTTACAATCGTCGTGAACACGGGGGATGATTTCGAGCACCTGGGCTTCACCATTTGCCCTGATCTCGATACGGTGATGTACACGCTGGCGCACGCCAACAACACCAAAACCGGCTGGGGACGCGCGGGCGAAGGCTGGCGTTTCATGCAGGAAATGCAGCGTCTGGGCGGGCCCGACTGGTTTCAGTTGGGCGACCGTGATCTGGCGGTACACGTGCTGCGGCGCGAGGCGCTGGCGCGTGGCGAGCCGCTGTCGCAAGTCACGCGCGATCTGGCGCGGCGTTTCGGCATCCGCCACGCGATCGTACCGATGAGCGACACGCCGGTGCGCACACGGGTAAAGACGGCGACGGGTGAACTCGCCTTTCAGGATTATTTCGTGCGACAGCGTTGCGCGCCGCGCGTCACGGGGTTTCGCTTCGCTGGCGCGCGCTCGGCGCGTGTGCCACCGGCATTGCAAACGCTGATGCGCTCGCGCCGGGTGGAAACGGTGGTGTTATGCCCTTCGAACCCTTTTGTCAGCATTGCGCCGATCATGAGCGTGCCGGGCATCGGCCCGTGGTTGAAAGGACGTTCGTTTCCCGTGATCGCCGTTTCGCCGATCATCGGCGGTGCTACGGTCAAAGGTCCGGCGGCGAAGATCATGCGCGAGCTGGGCTTCGCGCCTTCGGCGGCGGCCGTGGCGCGGCATTACGGCAACACAGTGGATGGGTGGGTGATCGATCAACACGACGCAGCCCTGGCCGCTACCATAGCGCGCATGGATAAATCCGTGACGACGACCGACACGCTGATGAGCAATCGCCGCAAAAGTACCGCGCTGGCACGCCGGGTGCTTGCGTTCGCTCGCGGGCTTAAACAAAATAATGTTTAACAACAAATACTTAATGGTGATCGTGCCGCATCGCGGCGTGAACGCCGGCAAGTCGCGCTTGTCCTCGGTGCTCACCGATGTCGGGCGGAGCAAACTCAATCGCTGGCTGTTCACTCGCACGCTGGGCGTGGTGACCGCGTGGCTGGGTGACGCACAACGCTGCGTGGTGGTGAGCCCGTGCGAAGTCACGTTAGCGCTCGCACGTAAGGCGGGTACCGTTGCGTTGCCGGAGCAGGCCGACACCACGGGCTTGAATGCCGCGTTGGCGCAAGCGGCGGCACACGCCGCCACGCTGGGTGCGGAACGCGTGCTGATTCTGCCGTGCGATTTGCCGCGTTTGGATGGGGAGGCGTTGTCGTTCATGCAATCAACTGCGGCGATTGGCACTGAATGGGTCATCGCGCCCGATCGGCATCACAAAGGCACCAACGCTTTGCTGGTGGATGCCGACGTGCCCGAGTTCGCCTTCGGCAAAGATAGTATGGAGCGCCACTTCGCTCTGGGCGCAGCGTGCGGCGTACGCACCTTTCCCTGTGCCCATCCGGCGCTGGCGTTTGATTTGGATACTGCGGAAGACTTTGCCGAGTGGAGCATCAGCGATGACGCGCCGCAGGATTTTGTCGCGGCATTACCGCGCACGGCGTGCATCGCGTCACCGGGCGCGGGATTCGTCTCATCACGCACGAAATAAGGGGCGGCCCATTAAAATGAATTTCCCACGCATCGCCGGTTTTGCCGCTAGCCTTTTTGTTACCACGCTGGCGGCGGCACAAACCGCGAACTACCCGAATCGCCCCATCCGCATGATCGCGCCCTCCTCAGCAGGCGGGCCAGTGGATGTGATCGCGCGCGCCATCAGCGTGAGCCTTGCCGACATGCTGGGCCAGCAGATCGTGGTCGATAATCGCGCTGGGGCCGCTGGGTTGATCGGCGCGGAGATCGTGGCGAAAGCCGCGCCCGACGGCTACACCCTGATGATGGGCTTTTCCGGCCCGCTGGCGATCGTGCCGCATCTGGTGAAGGTTGTGCCGTACGACACCACCAAGGATTTCACGCCGATTGTTCTGGCTGCATCAGCGCCGTATGTGCTGCTGGTGCATCCGAGTCTGCCGGTGAAATCAGTGAAAGAGCTGGTCGACTACGCCAAGACGCAGCCAGGCAAACTCAACTTTGCTTCAGGCGGCACCGGCGTGGGCATCCACATGGCCGGTGAGTTGTTCAACCTGGCGGCCGGGGTGAAGATTACGCATGTGCCGTACAAAGGCGCGGGGCCGGGCATGACTGCGCTGCTCGCGGGCGAAGTGAACATGATGTTCAACGGCTTGTCGGCGGCGCTGCCGCAAGTGAAAGCGGGCCGCTTGCGCGCGCTGGCGGTGGGCGGCGACAAACGTTCCGCCTTGCTGCCCGATTTGCCGACGGTGGCTGAGAGCGGTTTGCAATTCAATACCTCGGGCTGGTACGGTGTGCTGGGGCCGGCAGGCTTGCCGCGCGCGCTGGTGATGAAATTACGCAGCGATACGATACGCGCGCTGGCAGCACCCGAAACCAAAGACCGCATGGCAGCGCTCGCGGTGGAAACCATCGGCTCGACACCCGAAGCATTCGCCGATTTGTTGAAGCAGGAATACGCGCAGTGGGGCCGCGTGGTGAAAGCGGCGGGGATTAAACAACAATAAGGTCAAATTCAATTTGCCACAGAGGTCACAGAGAACACAGAGAACTCCCTGCCAGCGCATTCTCTGTGTTCTCTGTGACCTCTGTGGCAAAAGTGGTTTTGAAGGTATTAAACATGCAAACACGAAACATCAGAGTCCCGCTACGCGACGGCGTGATGGGTGCCTACCTTGCGGTGCCGGACGGCCCGCCCAAAGGTGGCATCGTTGCCATCATGGAAATCTGGGGCGTGAACGACACCATGCGCAAACACGCGCACGAGTTCGCCGAGGCAGGCTTTGTATGCCTGGTACCGGATTTATTCTGGCGTCAGGAACCGGGTGTGGCGTTGTCGGATCGCAATCCGGATGACGGCAAGAAAGCCTTTGATCTGTATTACGACTTCGACTACGACCTTGGCGTACGCGACATGGAAGATACGGTGAAGTATCTCGCGGGGCTGCCGGAGTGCAACGGCAAGGCGGGCGCGGTCGGTTATTGTTTGGGCGGCAAGCTGTGTTATCTGTTGTGCTGCCGCACCGATATCGACTGCGCGGTGGCGTATTACGGTACCTACATCGAGCACAACATCCGCGAAGTGAAAAACCTGCACCGCCCGTTCATGTTACATATGGCGATGAAAGACCGCTGGGTGCAGGCGGAGGTGAACGAGTTGCTGGAACGACGGCTGTCACCGAACCCGCTGGTGACGATCCACAAATATCCCGAAGCCGATCACGCGTTTGCTCGGCATGGCGGCAGGCCGTTTCGGCAGGCGGATGCCGATCGCGCGCTGGAACTGACTGTGGGGTTTTTTCGTCGGCACTTGGGCAGCTAAGCGGCTTGAAATATATCAATTAAATCAATTAGTTATCTATTCTCAGGAGCATGCTCATGACTCAGGCAACGCCTCTGGCCAGCATCACGGTCGATCAGTTGGTAGCGGGAATTCGCGAGTGGGTGTCACTGGAAACCCCGCCCAACGACGTGCCGCGCTTGCAGGAATTCGCGGAACTCGCGTCGCATCAGGCGCGGCAAGCCGGGCTTTCTGTCGAGCTGATTCCGGTCGCCAACACCCAACAGCCGCTGGTGCGGATTCGCGCCAACAGTGAAAGCAATCAAAGCAACGAACAAGCCGTGCTGGTGCTCGCACATTACGACACGGTACATCCGATCGGCACCACCGAGCGCAACCGCGTGCGTATCGAGAGCGACAAGCTGTTCGGGCCCGGCACGTATGACATGAAGGCCGGCGGCTATCTTGCGCTGCAGGCGATGGCGGCACTCTACCGCGAGCGGCAGCCCGCGCGCCCGGTGGAACTGCTGCTGGTGCCCGACGAAGAAAGCGGCAGCCGATTGTCGCGTGCCACCATCGAACAATTCGCGCGCAAAGCGGCGTTCACCCTGGTCGCGGAACCCGCGCGCACCGGCGGCCATTGCGTGACCAGCCGCAAGGGCACCGGCGAAATCCGCATGACGGCCATCGGCGTGCCTTCGCATGCCGGCACCGATCACGCCAAAGGCCGCAGCGCGATACGCGAGATCGCGCATCAGGCATTAGCACTCGACGCCATGACCAACTACGACGAGGGACTGACGCTCAGCGTCGGACGCATCGACGGCGGCACCAACCGCAACGTGGTGCCGGAGCGGGCGAGCCTGATCGCAGATTTTCGCGTGGTCACCCAGGCGCAAGCGGAGCGTCTGGTGGCCGCCGTCAAGGCACTGACGCCGGTGATCGATGGCGTCAGGCTGGAAATCGAAGCCAATATCAACCGCCCGCCGTTTGAACGCTCAAAGCGCGTGCAGGCGCTGTTCGAGCGCGCGCAACGTGTCGCCCGCGCGACCGGTTTTGATCTCGGCGAAGTGCCGCTCACCGGCGGCGGCAGCGACGGCAATTTCACCGCAGCATTCGGCGTGCCGACGCTGGACGGTCTGGGCGCAGAAGGCGATGGCGCGCATACCTTGCATGAGCACATCGTGGTATCGACGTTGCCGCTGCGGCTACAGTTCCTGCATGGTTTGTTGCGCGATCTGGCTTGGGATACGACGGCGGCGTAGCCAACTGCGCGCGGCCCACCTTGTTGCGATGGGCCGCGCCTGAAACCGCTGAGTTCTACGCCTAGTGCTTGGCCGGATGCGCCTTGCGGATCGTTGGCGACACCACTCGATCCGAGACGTGAAAATCCCACACCGCTGCGCCGCCCTTCTTGGCGAACTCGTCCACCATCTTGGGTAGATCAGCGACGCTGGTGAACGTTTTTCCTTCCAGCCCGAAGCCGCGCGCAATGGCGGCGAAATCGGGGCGGCCAAACACGGAGCCGGTGTCGGGCAAGCCTTCCGAGCGCAGCTTGTGCACCTCGGAGCCGTAGGCACCGTCGTTAAGCAGCACGATCAGTATGTTCAGCCCGTGACGTTTGATGGTTTCAAGTTCCTGGATATGCATGATCAAACTGCCATCGCCATCGAACAGCACTACCGTCTTATCGGGCCGAGCTGCCGCCACGCCCATGGCGAATGAAGTGCCGTTGCCGATCGCGCCAAACTCGCGGATGGTGAGAAAGCGCTCTTGCGGGCGCGACGGCATCTGCGCGAAGAACCACGAGCAATGCCCGCCGGAATTCACCAGCTCCCAATCCTTGGGCAAGGCTTTTTCGAGTGTGGCGATCACTTCGCGCGGATCGAGCAGCCCCGGCTCGACTTCGAATACATGGTTGTCCGCCTTAGTGTCGCGGATGCGCGTGGCCATCGCCTCGGTGCGCCACTTGTTATTGCGATCCGGGATGGCCTTGGTTAGCGCCTCGACGCCCAGCCGCGCGTCGGCACGCAGGTGGTGGCGCGCGACTTCCTGACCCTGGTTCACTGCAACAGGATCGATGTCGATGTGCAGCATCTGCGCCTTGCGCCAGAGTTGACCGCCGCCGCCGACGTGAAACGCCAGCGAGCCGCCCACCACAATCACTAGGTCGGCCTGTGCAATATATTCAAGCCCCACTTCGGTCGAGAAGCTGCCGGAGATGCCAATGCAATAGGGGTCGTCGTGAAATAGCCCACGCGCAGGCAGCGAGGTGGTGAGCAGCGCGCCCGTTTTGGCGGCCAGCGTCCGGCACGCCGGTGCAGCCTTGGCTTCAACCGCGCCGAGGCCGGCAAAAATTACCACCCGCTCGGACGATGCCACCAGTTGCGCGGCCTGCGCCAAGTCATCCGGGTGCGGCGGTATCGGCGACAGACGTGGCATGATTTGCGCCGAGGGCGTCGGTAAATTCTCCGGCCCGACCCACGGGCGCTCCTGCAAATCAAACGGTACACCGATCACCACCGGGCGCCGTTCGCGCCGTGCCTGCAAAAATGCATCGCGTATCGCAATCGGCATGCGCTCGGGCAAGTGCAGCGGATAGTAGGCCGCGCCCGTGGCCTCGATGATCGGCCCCTGATTAATCATCTGGTTGTACCAACCCATCTTGATCGGCGATTCACCGGCAAACACCACCATCGGCAAATGCGCGCGCACCGCCGCCGGCAGCGCCGTGATCAATTGCGTGACACCCGGCCCGCAGGTAACGGTGGCAACACCCACGTCCCCCGTCTTGCGCGCGTAAGCCATAGCTGCGGCAGCCGCGCAGTGCTCGTGCCGCACGTAGACCATGCGGCACCCTTGCTGCGCCAGTTTCGACGCCCAGTTCATGTTGGCGTCACCCATCAACGTAAAACAGGTTGTCACGCCTTCCTGGATGAAGGACTTGGCGAGAACATCGTAGACGTGCAGTTTGGTATCGGTGGTCATGGTTTCGCTTTCGACGGATTAACTGGTTTTACATAGGGGTAACGACGAATATACAAGGGTTAAATTCCCGCATGGTCAGTCGCGCTATCGCTTGACGCTATGCTCGCGTATTCAGGTCGCAAATGCCGCTTCGTCAATCTCCCCTGCGGCAAGTGCGAGCACGGTGAGCGTGGCATCAGCCTGTGTGGACTTCAGGCGATAACCGTTAAGAGCGAGGAATAAGCCCGTCGCCAGAAAAGCCGCGCGCTTGTTGCCATCGACAAACGCGTAGTTTTTTGCTAAACCTAATCCGTAGGCGGCGGCCAACTGCGCGTAATCTGGCTGACCCTGACCATAGGCTACAAGAATTTGCGCCGGCGCCAACGCAGAATCAAGCAACCCCGCGTCGCGCAATCCGGTTGCGCCGCCATGTTCGGCCAGGCTTTCGGCATGCAATAACAGCAGCGCTTGCCGGTTGACCCATCGCCAACTCACGCGCTATTTCGCAAGCTGATGAAACGTATCGCGAAACTCGCGCATGAATTCGCGCCCCGCAACCAGTTGTTCCTCAAGCGCAGGGTCGTAAGGCGTCAGCGCACAGCCTTCCGGGGTTTCGGTCATGAAGACCGTGTCACCTTTTGCAAGCTTCAGCCGCGCGAGCATCTCCTTCGGTAAAATAACACCGACGGAATTGCCGATTTGAGTGAGTTTGAGGGAGTGCATGGGGCGCTCCATTAGGTTAAAACAAACGTCATATTAACGTAATTCCGGGCGACTAATAATCGCGGTTAATTCGTGCGCCCACCAAAAGATGAATTGACGACCATCGCTGTCCAACGGAGGCATAGAAAATAATTATCAATAAAAACAAATGCTTACATGGTTTCCGCAGAACGCGCGAAGGCAGGTCCAGATTCGTAGCATTTGTCCGTAGGCGATTTATCCTTGCTCGCCGGTAAGTCGAACGATACCTTTATCGGTACTTTAAAAGGAGCTACCGGCCATGGATATTACCGAGGACATACAGGCGCTCACCACCTTCCGCAACCATTCGGCGGCGTTCCTGCAGCGCCTTAAAAAACCCCAGCGGCCAATGGCGCTCACGGTCAACGGCAAGGCTGCCGCAGTGGTGCAGGATGCCGCCGCCTATCAGCGGCTGCTCGATATCGCGGCACAGGCTGATGTGTTGGAAGGTATCCGGCAGGGTCGCGATGATGTTAAAAGCGGACGCATGCATGATGCACGTACGGCATTAACCGCATTCCGGCGTGATCGTGGTTTGGCACGTTAGGCTTACCAACCGCGCGCTACGCGACCTTGATCATATCTACGCCCGCATTGAGGCTGCTTCGTCAGCGCAGGCGGCACAGTGATTCGAACGCCTGGAACAGGCGATATTCAGCCTTTAGAACCTGCCGCAGCGGGGTACGCGCGTGCCCGAAAACGCGGGCCTGCGGCAGCTACTGCACGGGCGCAAACCCTATCTCTATCGGGTCATTTACGAAGTGGATAAAGCGGCAGCGGCGGTCCATGCGCTGCACATCCGTGGTCCGCGCCGCGACAAAATCAGGCGATAACGACGGCTCGTCGAGTCACGCCTTCAAACCCGGAAACAAGCGCAGCGCATTTCCCCGATCAATCGCCATCAGATCAGAAGCACTCAGCCCACCCTTCACCAAATCCCCCGTAACCTTGCGCCCATCCCAAAACGGATAGTCGGTGCCAAAAAGCACTTGAGACGTAGGAATGATGGCGAGCAACGCTTTCAGCGCGCCTTCGTGATGCCCCTGCGCGGTGTCGTAATGAAATTTACGCAGTTCGTGCATGACCCCGCGCGGCATTGCTGCTTTGAAGTCTTTTTCGACTTCTTCGCGCTGGTAGCGCGACAGCAGGAAGGGCGTGACGCCGCCGCTGTGCGAGAAAATCCATTGGATGTCAGGAAATTTTGCGGCACCCCCCTGGAACATCAGACTCACCATGGTGCGCGTGGTGTCCACCGGGCCTTCGATGGCGTTGATCGACACAAACGGTTGCAAGCCGCCGCAGCACGCCGGTGTTGTCGGGTGGGTGTAGACCACGGCTTTGCGGCGGTTGAGTTCTTCGAGGATCGGCCAGTGGCTGGGATCGCCTAAGTATTTGCCGTTGTAGCTGGTCATCAGCGAGATGCCGTCGGCCTTTAGCGTGTCGTAGGCATAGGCGATTTCCGCCAGGCTGTCTTCGACGCTGGCAAACGGCAGCGTGGCGAGCAGGCGAAAGCGCTTGGGATGATCGCTGGCCATTTTCGCGCCGGCCTCGTTGATGTCGCGCGCGAGCTTGCGGCGGAAAGCTGGGTCGCCAAAGGTGATGCCCGGCGGCGGCGGGCTGATCATGCCGGTGGCGATGCCGCTCTTGTCCAATTCTTCGAGCGACATTTGCACCGACCACTGCACTGGGCGTAATTTGTTTGCCTTCATCGCTGCCACATAGGGCGCGGGCACATAGTGATGGTGCACGTCGATGCGGTGCGGCTGGCCGGGGATGCTGGTGGCGGCGGTTTGGCAGCCCGGTAGCAGAGCGCTTGCGCCTAGCGCGGTCATGCCTGCGAGTAGGCGGCGGCGCGGCAGGTTGTGCGTTAGGGAATCGTGAATAACAGTCATGGCTTTCCTCCGATCAAGTGTTCAATTCTTTATCCGTAGGTAGGCTGTGAGCGCAGCGAACCCCAACGTTCGTGGCGATGCACCGCCATCGTTGGGGTTCGCTGCGCTCACCGCCTACCTACACATTCTTAAAGTTTCAATAGCTTCGCTGCGTTGTTCCAGAGTATCTGCTGCTTTTGTTCACCGTTGAGCGACTTTACGCCTTCGACAAATTTCGCCGGTTCCTCATACGCAATATCAAAACAATAATCGCTGCCCATCATGATGCGATCTATCCCCACGAGTTTGACCAGATATTCGAGAATGTCTTCGTTGTAGCTGATGGTGTCGTAGATGAAGCGTTTGAGATACTCGCTCGGCGGACGCGGCAGGTGTTTACACTCGGCGCGGATCACAAAACCACGATCCATGCGCCCGCGCAGGATGGGCAGCGCGCCGCCCGCGTGCGGCAGGCTGATTTCCAGTTTGGGGAAGGCATCGAGTACGCCGCCGAAAATCAGATGGCAGGCGGCGAGTGCGGTTTCGAATGGGTTGCCGCAGATGTTGACGAGGTAAAACTGTTTCATGCGCTCGTTGTTGATCATCATCGGGTGCAGAAAAATCGGCAGCCCGAGCGCTTCGCAACGCGCATAGACGGGGAAGAAGCTGCGATCGGAGAGTTCGCGATCGCGGATGCCGGTGGCGAGATAAACGCCTTTGATGCCGGGCAATTTGGCGGCACGTTCCAGTTCTTCCAGTGCGAGCCTGGGGTTTTGCATCGGCAGGCAGGCAAAGCCGATAAATCGATGCGGATGCGCTTGATGCGCGGCGCTGATGGCGTCGTTGTAGGCCATGCTGAGCTGCACACCCAGGTCGTCATCGGCCCAATAGACCATCGGCTGCGTGAGCGATAACGCGTGCATGCCCACGCCTTGCGCGTCCATGAGTTTGAGGCGTTTATCGAGGTCGATAAATTCCGCCGTGATGGGGCCGGTGCGCAAATTCAACCCGACCTGGATAAAGGTGGCGCCGCTGGCTTCGCTAACGGTGGTGCCAACGCGATGGCCGTGTTTGGCCACCAGATCAATATACGCCTGCGGGAAATAATGCGCGTGGGTGTCTATGGTTTTTATCGGCGGGGTCATGGTGATTCCTTAAAAGCTTGACCGCAAAGGCGCAAAGACGCGAAGAACTGCCGCGAAGAAAAACCCCAAATACCTTTGGGGTTCTTTGCGTTGCCTTTGCGTCTTTGCGCCTCTGCGGTGGGTGTTGACGCCAGGGTTAGAGTTTTAATATGGTTTCCCACTCCGCCGGATCCACCGGCGTGATCGACAGCCGGTTGCCGCGCGCGAGGATGCGCATATGCGCCAGCGCTTTGTTCTGGCGCAATTCGTCGAGGCTGATCATCCGCAGTTTCTTGACGAATTTGATATCCACGTGCAGCCAGCGCGGGTTGTCAGGCGTGGCCTTTGCGTCGAAATATTTGCTTTTTCGGTCGAATTGGGTTTCGTCCGGGTAAGCCAGCTTACATACCTCGGCGATGCCGACGATACCCGGCGGCTCGCAGTTGGAGTGGTAGAACAAGACCTGGTCGCCCTTGCTCATCTGGTCGCGCATGAAGTTGCGCGCCTGATAGTTACGGATGCCGGTCCAGGGGGTGGTTTTGTCTTTGGCGAGCATATCGATGCTGTACGCCTCCGGCTCGGATTTCATCAACCAATACCGCATCGTGCTCTCCCATAAAAAAATGCGGCCAGGCCGCATTCGTTTACCCAACAATCAGGTTCCCCCGCCTGTGCCGTCAGGCCCGTTTCTTGAACCAAAGGTTCAAGGGGTCGCCTTCCGGATTCCTTTAGGTTCGTCCGCGTGGGACGCTCACACCGGTATCGCAAAGGTCAGCAACCGTATACCACTTATTGGCTCAAAGAAATTAAGGCCTTAACGAACACCGCAGGGGAATTTCTGAGCAGTAGGATCAATCAACGCCGTCAATCCACATCAAAACAGCTTGGTCTGCTCCGCCATGGTTTGATTGATCACCGCTTCCATGCCCGCCATTCTACGCTTGAAGCCTGCTATATCAAAATCACCGCCGACCTTGGCGCCGAGAAATTCGTGCGTGATATTAAGTGCCGCCATGATGGCGATGCGTTCAAGGCCGACGATTTTGCCCTGATCGCGGATTTCTTCCATGCGTCGATTCAGATAATCGACGGCTTCCAGCAGGCTTGCCTGCTCGTCGTCCTTGCACGCGACGCGAAAATTGCGTCCCATGATGGTGATTTGCAGGCCCTTGGTATCCTTACTGTCTTTGGTATCGCGGGCTTCGGCGGTGCTCATACGTTTCAGCTCACGCTCACGTCTTCGGGAATTTGTTGCAACAGCGCTTCCAGCCGCTGCGTCGCGCCGCCGATTTTGTCTTCCAGTTGGCGTTTGGCATCGAGGGCGGTTGCCACATCCTGGCGCAATTGGTGGTTTTCGGCGCGTAATTGCTGGCACAGCGCAATCAGTTGCGCGAGCTTACCTTCCAGCGATTTAAGTTCCGCCTCCATACGCATACTATAGTTGTAAAAAATCCATGAAGTCAACTACTAACGTCGAAAAGTGAATGTGATTTCGCAATAATGTGCGGGTATGTGTGCGTGTGCTAACATCGGTTTGTGTGCGTGACGGGCTTTCCGTAGGCCCAACTTACGCGCACGCGGCAATAGGTGCCGGTGCATCCTGCGGATGCGCCGGATAATCGGGAAGCAGGTGCGTAAATAAGTGTTTAAAAACAAACACTTAATTACAATGCCTGCGCTGCCCCCGCAACGGTAAGTGACTGCGGTAGCGGTTTATCGCTATCGCGGCAATGCGCCAACCAGCCACTGTGAGCGTTTGTCATGGCTCATGGGAAGGCGGCGCGTTGGAGTCACGAGCCCGGAGACCGGCCTGTGCCGAAGATGGAAATGCCACGGGGATGCGGCGTGCCTGATCCAGGTTGATGCACGGCGGGTAAGTACGCGGATTTATGTGTACGCGCGCGCGGCAACAGCCGGGTTTTGTCAGCAATCCCTTCCCATGGTGCTTCCGGTGCGTTTATTCGCGCGCGGCGGGCGTGCACAACTCTTGGGAATGGTATGAAACAAACAACCTCACTGGCTGCGACAGCCGTCGCAGCATTTTCTGCTTCTTTTTCTGTAGTACCAACGGCAAAGGCTGCTGAACCGGCCCTATCGGCTATTCCGGTAGGACCGCCGGTCGTGGTTACCGCCACGCGCTTCCCCGAAAAAGGCCGTTCGGCGGCACCGGGCGTCACGGTGATTACCGCCGAAGATATCCGCAACAGTGCCGCGAAGACGGTGCCTGACATTCTGTCGCAACAGGCGGGCATCAACGTGCGTGATCTGTTCGGCAACAACGCTGCCAGCACCACGGTCGATATGCGCGGCTTCGGCGCCAGCGGCACGCAAAATACACTGATCTTGATCGATGGTCGGCGCGTCAGCGATGTGGATTTGTCCGGCGTGCAATGGGCGGCGGTGCCACTGGGTGCCATCGACCTTATCGAAATCGTGCGCGGCAGCGGTGCGGTACTGTATGGCGACGGCGCGTCGTCGGGCGTGATCAATATCATCACCCGTTCGCCCGGCACACAAAAAAGCGGCGTCTCGCTCGAAGGTCGCTACGGCAGCTACGACACACGCGAGCTGCAACTTTACGGCAACCTTGCCGGTGAGCGCGCAGGCTTCAGCATGCAGGCCATCGATATGGCCTCCGGCGGCTATCGCGACAACAATCACAACCGCCAACACAATCTGATGGCCGATCTGTATTGGCTGCCGGGCCTGGGCGAAATCACCCTCAAACTCGCCGCCGACCGGCAGGGCATACGGCTGCCCGGCGCGCGGCAAATTCAGCCCAGCGCTAACGTCAATCAATTCATCACCGACAAACGTGGCGCACAAACCCCGCTGGATTACGCCTCGCGCGACGGCGATCGCGCGCTGCTCGATTGGCGCGTGACCACGGGCTTTGGCGAATTCAATCTGAGCGGCGGCTGGCGCGGCAAGGAACAAAAATCCTATTTCGACTTCGGCGGATTTCCCAACTACCGCATTGCCGACTTGAATGTGCTGTCGCTGACGCCACGCGTAAAAGTCACCACGCCGCTGGCGGGCCACGCCAACACCCTGATCGTGGGCTTTGACAGCTACCGCTGGGATTACCGATTGCTCGTTTCCAACGCGCCGGGTAATGTTACCCGCCCCATCAATACCATCGAGGCGCAACAGCAAAACAGCGCCTTTTATTTGCAGGATACCTTGCAACTGAATGAGCGTTTATCGTTGACTGCGGGCGCGCGCCGCGAACGTCTGAGCATCGACGCCACCGACCGCTATAACGCGACGGCACCCGGCGGCGCTTTTGGTTCGGGCGCACCGGCGGGTTCGCAAAGCGAATCCAGTAACGCGTATGAATTGGGTGTGCGCTACCAGCTCGGGGCGCAGACGTCGTTGCACGCGCGGACGGGCAGTAGTTTTAGATTTGCCAACGTTGATGAACTCTACGAAACGTCGGCCGCGTTCACCAATCAGTTTCAGTTTTTGCGCCCGCAAAAAGCGCGCACGCATGAAGTGGGCTATGAAACACGCGGTGCGGCCGGCCACGTGCGTGCGGCCCTCTACACCATGAAAGTGCGCGACGAAATTCACCTCGATGCGTTCAGCAACGGCATCGGCAACACCAATCTACCGCCGTCACGTCGCCGCGGTCTGGAACTCGACGGGCAATGGCTGGCCACGAAAGCCGTCACGTTGGGCGCGGCGTACAGCTATATCGACGCCCAGTTCCGCGAAGGCGTGCTGCCAGGCAGCGCGTTCTCGCAACTGAACGTGCAGCTCGCCGGACGCAGCGTGCCGCTGGTGCCGCGTAACAAGTTGTCGGTGAATGCCGCGTGGGCGATCAGCGCCAACACGCGCCTCTCTGCGGTCGCCAATTACGTCGGTGCGCAATTCATGGACAACGACGAAGGCAATACGCTGGGGGTGAAAATTCCCGCGTACACCGTGGTCGACATGAAGTTGAGCTATCGCAGGGGCCCCTGGCGGGCAGGCCTGGCGGTCAACAATCTACTCGGTAAATCGTATTACAACTACGCCGTGCGCAGCCAGTTTGTCGCCGACCGTTACAACGTGTATCCGTTGCCGGAGCGTAATTTCTCGGTCAACGTGGCGTATGATTTTCGCTGAGCCGTACTGAGCGGCGCGCCATTATTTGTTGCCCAACTTTTTATCCAGCCGCTCGA
The DNA here is from genome assembly GCA_945865805.1 of Bordetella parapertussis. Lineage (GTDB taxonomy): Bacteria > Pseudomonadota > Gammaproteobacteria > Burkholderiales > SG8-41 > UBA5216. Next base: position 11,559 of record CAMBGJ010000006.1, on the reverse strand, counting down.
AGTATTTATCGAGATCAACGATAAAACGCTCGTGTTCGGATTCGCCGACTTGCTCGGCGTCTTCGAACACCTTCACCTTGAATGACATCTTGCGCCGGTCGACGGCAATCAGTTCGGCGTCGGCGCGCACGGTGTGCCCGATCGGCGTCGGCCCCATGTGACGCACGGTTATACCCACGCCAACCTGGCCTTGGCCCTCTTTCAGATGCGGCGCGATCAGCCCACTGGCGACACTTTCCACCAGGCGCGTCATCGACCAGGTGGCGAAAACCTTGTACTTGCCGCGTTGCGTAGTGCGGTCTTCGGTGATGACCCATTCTTCGGTGTGCTTCAGGCCAACTTTCAGCGTATCCATGATTGCTCCACTGCTGTGAGGTAAAAACAGCATTTTAAACGACAACGGCCACCGCCGAAGCGGTGGCCGTTGATGACGGCGTGACACTGAACGGGATTACTTGGTGTTCACTTGGCTTTCTGCTTGTCGTGCTTTTCGCGGTAAATTTTCTTGCTTTGCTGATCTTGCGCGTGTTCGATCTTGCGCGCTTCCTGTGGGGTGATCTTGCCGTCGGCGCGCGCCTTGTCTTCCATTTTTTGCACGTTGGCCTGGCCTTTTTGCAGGCGCGCGGCTTCTTTCTGATTCAGTTCGCCAGACTTCACGCCGGCATCAATACGCTTTTGCTGCTCCGCCTGGCGCGCGTCGACGCGTGCACCGGCTTTGTCGCTGGGCGATTTGGGCGCAGCGGCTGGGGCTGCGGGTGTTGTCGATGTAGCAGGGGCTTGGGCAAACGCAAAGCCCGGCAGCAAGGCAATGGCCAATGCGACGAACGTAGTCTTGAGTTTCATGGAAGTGGTCCTTTCCGCTATTGAATATGGGTACATCCCCATGTTCGTCTAACGCCGCTTGCGACACATGGTTTACGCATGCCGCGCTGGCGAACGGTAATAAATCACATTCGCGGCAGAAATAAATATCCCTTTAAAAACAAATGCTTATGCGGCGGTAGCGAGGCCTGTCACAAGGCAGATCACCAGCAGGATTCCAGCACGCCCATCAAGAGATCGCGCTCGCGCACGAATTCACGCTTGGGATCGGCGTTGAAATTCTTCAGCGAGTTTTCGAGTATGCGCGGCAGGCTGTCGCGCGGGATATTCAGCGCCGACACGCATACCGGCATGTTCACCGATTTGAACAGACGTTCGATTTCCGTGGCGGCTTTTTCTGGCGCGCTGGCGAGACCATCGCTTTCCTGCCACACGCCCAGGCCCTGCGCGATCAGCGCCATGGCTTCCGGATTGCGGCTGCCGAGTTTGCGCATCACCCCCGGCGTCAACGCAGCGCTGGCTTCGCCCTGGCCCACATGCACGTGCATCTGAAACAGCGCGGTGGCGAAGGCATACACCACGCGCTCCACCCAATGTTTGCCGGCGGCCATGCCGCCATCGTCGGCATCGCGGTTTTGTAAATACGCGGCGGCGCACGCGGCGATACGCGGCGTGACATCGCTGCTGTCGTTCAGATGCTCCAGCGCAAAACGCGCCAGGCGAAACGCCTGCAGCCGGTCGCCCTCCGACAACGGTGCTATGCGCGTTGCGCCGAGGTTCATGGTGGTGCGCCACACCGCGGAAATGGTGGTGGTGCGCACCAGCGACATCGGCGCGGTCATCAGCGCTTCGTTATCCCAGAACACTGCGACGGGTCGCGTCTTGGGATCAAAAAACTCCATGCGGTTGGGGCGGTTCGGGTCCTTTACCGCCGAGCCCGCGCGGTTCTGCGCGGAGGTGGCCGACGTCAGCACGTTGATGATCGGCACTTTGCGTTCGAGCAGCTTGGGGCTGATCGCCGCACCATGTTCGGGATACTGCGTGATCAATTCGTCAACCGGGCGTTTTTCAGCCATCAGTATCGCCACCACGCGCGTGCCTTGGGTGACGCTGCCGGAACCGACGCCGATCAGCATATCGGCCTGCACCGCACTCGCCGCCGTGGCGGCGGCGGTGACTGTGGAAATCGACGTGTCCTTGTCCATTTCATCGTAGACGCCGACGCAGTTGTCGCCGAGGATGCGCCGTATGTGTGCGATCAAATCGGTCTTGCGCGACACTGTGCGGCCGCACACGATGAAGGCGCGTTTGGCGCGGTTACGCTTCAATTCGGCAGGCAGATTTTCCAGCGCGTCCTTGCCGCTGTAGAGCCGCACCGGGTAACCGATGGCGCGAAAATCGTTGCTGTAGGTGGGCGAGAGGCTCATGTGGAATCTCCAGGAGTTTTTATTTCAAACAACCGTGTCTATTCATCTCAATGAAAAACCACTTCACCGCAGAGGCGCAGAGAACCTCCGCAGAGAAAAGCAGTTCTCTGCGTAACCTCTGCGCCTTTGCGCCTCTGCGGTGAAGCTCTTTAAAGCAAGTGCGCCGCTACAAACATTACCTTAGCTTACCTGCGCACGAGTAAACACAAATTGCTCATAGGCTTTCAGCGCCGCCAGCGCATGCCCCACGTTCGACATTTCATCGAACACCGGCACGCCCAGGGACAGCGCTTTTTGGCGAAATACGCGTTTGCGTTCCTCCAGCGCGGGGTCACCGTCGGCGCGCAGCACCAGCAGAAAATGCGCCTGCCCCGGATATTTTTGTTGCACGCGCAGCGCCGCCGCGATCAGGTTGTCCAGCACTTCGGGTTTGCTGCGCCCGAGAAACGCCGACATGTTCAAGTGCATCACCAGCGCATCGGGCTTGCCCTTGCCGTAGATGATGTCGAGAATTTTTTCCGCGACGCGGCCATCATCCTGCTGCAAGGTGCCCACCGGACAATCCACCGGGTTGGTGATGCTGGTGCCGGGCGGCAGCTTCAGTGCTGTCAGCGGATCCAGCGTGGCGGCGTCAAACGGCGTGACCTCGAGACCCAGCCGCGAAAAATAATCCGTTGCCAGCACGCTGGCGCCACCGCCGTTGCCGAACAGCGTAATTTGCGCGGTGGGTTTATCGACCTTGGGCGCCAGCGACTGAAAAGTCAGCAGCGTGTCGACAAACTGGTCGATGGTTTCCACCAGCGTGCAGCCGGTTTGCCGCGCCAGCGCCACCCACGCGCGGTCGTCGCCCGCGAGCGAACCAGTATGCGACGCGGCGGCAGCCAGCCCGAGCTGGGTGCGCCCGCCTTTGAGTATGACCACAGGCTTCGCTGCCTTGCCAGCGCGCAACAGGTCGAACAGCCGTCGGCCATCCTTCGCCGTTTCAAGATACATGCCGATGACTTTGGTTTGCACGTCGGCGAAATAGTATTCCAGCAGTTCCGACGGCGCCACGTCGGCGCAATTACCCACCGTGACCACGGCAGAAAATTTAACGCCCCGCGCGTAGCCGCGGCGGATGATATCCGTGCCCAGCCCGCCGCTTTGCGACATGATGCCCACCGTGCCGACATCGCGCTGCCCGACTTCGGAGAAAGTGATTTTGCCGCGCGGTGAAAACAGCCCCATGCAGTTCGGCCCCACCAGGCGCAGGCCGCCCACGCGCGCCGACGTCACCAGCTTCGCCTGCAAGTCGCGGCCTTCATTTACTTCGCCAAAGCCGCTGGAAATCACATGGGCAAAACGCAGCCGCCCGTTGGCCGCCTCGAACATCGGCGGAATCAGCGCGCCCGCCACCGCGATGTAAGCGTAATCAATCGGCTTGGGCGTGTCGGCCAGCGATTTGTAGGCGGTGAGCCCGTCGATCGCGGCAGCACTCGGGTGTATCGGGTAAATCTCGCCCTGATAACCGAGATCGAGCATGCGGCGGATCACATGATTCGGCAGCGCGTTGCCTTTGGCGGAAGCGCCAATGATGGCGACGGTTTTGGGTTCGAAGAATGGCGTGAAATCAGCTAAGATATTGTTTTTATTCATTATTTTTACTCAGGATAAATCGCGCATCCACCGCCACCGCGCCGCTGTCCGAGACAATCAGCGGGTTGATATCCGCCTCGGCAAAGTCGTCCGCGTGCTGCATCAGCACGCCCTGTTCACCGCCGATTTTCAGCAGCACTTCGATGATCGCATCGCGCGACACCGCCTTGCTGCCGCGCGCGCCATCGAGGATCGCCGCACCTTTGAGTTCATCGAGCATCTCCAGTGCGTCGATGCGTGTGATCGGGCACAGGCGAAACGACACATCCGCCAGCACTTCAACAAAAATGCCGCCGAGGCCCACCATCACCATCGGCCCGAAATCCGGATCGCGCACGCCGCCGATCACCATTTCCTGCCCGGCCGGTGCCATTTCTTCCATCAGATAGCCGTCGATGCGTGCGCCCTTTATTTTGGGCGAGGCGGCCATGGTATTGATGGCGTCTTTCACTTCGGCGGCTGTTTTCAGCCCCACCTTCACGCCACCGGTATCGCTCTTGTGCAGGATATCGGGCGACATGATTTTTACCACGACCGGGGTACGCAGCCTGGCGAAGGCCGCGTCTACGTCGTTGGCGTTTTTTACCGTCAGTGATAGCGGCACGGTAATGCCATATTCCGCGAGCAGTGATTTGCCGGCCTGTTCGTCTAGCGCCGTGCGTTGCTGTGCCCGTGCCTGTGTGATTAATTGCTTCGCGCTCATTCCAATTCCATAGGTTCATATTCTCACTAAAGCAACAACACTACCGCTGTCAGTCCCGCGCAGGCAGGAATGACAAGGGTAACGTTCGTATGCTTGCGTAACGTTGATCATCCCGCAAACATCGCCACCTTCGGCTTGGCGTCGCGAAACGAGGTGCCGCTTTCTGCCAGTTCCTTCAACAACACCGCCGGTTTCCAGCGATCGCCATAACGCTGATGCCATTCCTGAATTTGCCGGTAGACCTCTTTCACGCCGATGCCGTCGGCCCAGAACATCAGTCCGCCGCGATAGCGCGGGAAACCAAAGCCATGCAGCCACATCACATCCATGTCGCTGGCGCGCAGGGCCTTGCCTTCTTCCAAAATCTTGCAGGTCTCGTTGACCGAAGCGAACAGCAGGCGCTTCAAGATTTCGTCGTCGGTGAAGGTGCGCTGTGCAATGCCCAGTTCGCGCGCCACGTCGGCGATAACGCTTTTCACCACCTCGTCGGGATGCGGCGTACGGTCGCCTTTTTCATAGCGGAACCAGCCCGCGCCGGTCTTCTGACCCTTGCGCCCCATTTCCACCAGGCGGTCCGGTATCAGCAGCTTGCGGAAGTTCGGGTTCTCCGCCGCTCGGCGTTTGCGCGTGTCGTAGCCGATGTCGAGGCCCGACAGATCACCCACCGCGAACGGCCCAATCGGATAACCAAAATCCACCATCACTTTATCGATTTGCTCCGGCAGCGCGCCTTCTTCCAGCATCATCATCATTTCGGTGCCGAACGGCGCGCGGCTGCGATTCGCCGCAAAGCCGTCGCAAGAGCCGGCCACCGCGCTGATTTTGCCGATGTCACGGCCGACCTGCATGGTGCGCAGGATGGTTTCGACCGAGGTCTTGCTGCCTTTCACCACCTCGTAGAGCTTCATCACGTTGGCGGGTGCAAAAAAGTGCGCGCCGGCGACGCTCTGCGGGCGCGTGGTCATGCCGGCCATGATGTCGGTGTCGATGGCCGACGAATTGGACAGCAGCAGCGCGTCCGGCTTCATCACCTTTTCCAGTTTGGCAAACACGTCCCGCTTGACATCCGGCCGCTCGAACACGGCTTCAATCACCACATCGCAGTCGCCGATGTCCTCGTAACGCTCCACCGGCGTGATGCGCGCCATGCGCTCGTCCATCTGTGCCTGCGTGGTGCTGCCGCGTTTGACGCTGATGGCGTAGTTGTCGCGCATACGCTGTATGCCCTTATCGAGCACATCGCGCGACACCTCCAGCACCTTCACCGGAATGCCGAAATCGGCAAACGACATCGCAATGCCGCCGCCCATGGTGCCCGCGCCGACCACGGCCGCCGTCTTAATCTTTGGCGGTTTAAAGTTCGCTGGCGCACCGGGGATTTTCGCCACTTCGCGCTCGGCAAAAAACGCATAACGCAAGGCCTTGGCTTCGTCGGCATTTTCCAGTTCGCTGAACAAACGCCGCTCTGTGGCGATGCCCTCGTCGAACGGCTGCGACACAGCGGCTTCCACACACGCGATGCAGTTATACGGCGCCTTCTGATTGCGCGCCTTGCGTGCGATCGACTTGCGCATCGCGTCGAACATGCCGGGGTCGGCCTGGGCCTCGGCGATTTTGTCGGTGCGGTCGCGGATGCGTAGCAGCGGTCGTTTGTCGGCCACACTTTTCGCGTAGTCTATCGCCTCGCGCCGCAAATCCTTACCCGGCACGATGGCATCGACGATGCCCATCTTTTTCGCTTCCTCGGCGGGCACATGGCGTCCGCTGACGATCATTTCCATCGCGGCTTTCGGCCCGATCAGACGCGGCAAACGCTGCGTGCCACCACCACCGGGCAATATGCCGATCAACACTTCGGGCAAGCCCACCTTGGCGCTCGGCACCGCAACGCGGTAATGGCAGCCCAGCGCATGCTCCAGCCCGCCGCCCAGGGCAAAACCGTGGATCGCCGCCACCGTCGGCTTGGTGGCGCTGTCGAGCACATCAACGCTCGATCGCGGCAACACCGGACGCGGCTTGCCGAACTGGCGGATGTCCGCGCCCGCGATGAAACTGCGCCCGGCGCCGATCAGCACCATGGCTTTGACGCTGGCATCCGCTTCGCCTTTTGCAACGGCCGCGATGATGCCTTCGCGTACGCCCGGCCCCAGTGCATTGACCGGCGGATAGTCGACGGTGATTACGGCTACGCCGTCTTCAACATCGAATCGAACTACTTCGGCTTCGCTCATGATTTTGTCCTTGGTTGCGCCCCACCGGGGCATAGCTATGAATACTTTCTCATCAAGGAACATCCCTTCCCCCTGAAGGGGAAGGAGTTTCTTTGGTGGCCTGTAACCCTGTGCCGCTATCACACCTTCTTCTTCAAAACCTCCGGTATCAACCCGGTATGCACGTCGCCCGCGCGGAACGGCGCCGACTTCAAAATCGTCAGCACCGCCGGAATGTTGTGCTTCAACCCTTGAATCTCGAATGCCTCCAGCGCAGCAATGAGTTTATCAATAGCCGCCTCGCGCGTGGGCGCGTGCGCGATTACCTTGGCGATCATCGGATCATAATGTGGTGTAACGTCGCGTCCCTCGGCGAAACCCGTTTCCACCCGTACGGATTTGTCCTCGGGTGGACGGAACACATTCAGCCTGCCCGGCGACGGGAAGAAATTCTTCGGGTCTTCGGCGTAGACGCGTGCCTGAATCGCGTGGCCTTTGACTTCGATAGGGGTCGGCAAAATATCCGCCAGTTTTTCGCCCGCCGCAGAACGTATCTGCGCCCGCACCAGATCAACCCCGGTAATTTCCTCAGTAACACCATGCTCCACCTGCAAGCGCGTGTTCATTTCGAGAAAGTTGAACGAGCCATCCGCGCCCATCAGCATTTCCACCGTGCCGATGTTGTCATAGCCGATCTTGCGCATGATGCCGGTGATGTGCTCGGCGACTTCAGTGGCTTTCGCGCGCGCGATGTTCGGCCCCGGCGCTTCTTCAATCACCTTCTGATTGCGCCGCTGCGTCGAACAATCGCGCTCGAACAAATGCGCGACGTTGCCGTGCTGATCGCCCAAAATCTGAAATTCCACATGGCGCGGGCGTTCGAATAAATGTTCCAAATACACCTCGGCGTTGCCGAAGCCGCGGCTGGCCATCGAGCGCGAGCGCTCCACGGTTTCCAGCAACTGCGCTTCATCCTTCGCTGGCAGCATGCCGATGCCGCCGCCACCACCAGCGGGTTTCACCAGCACCGGGTAACCAATCTCGCGCGCGGCTTTGAGAATTGCTTCGTTGTCCATCGGCAACACCGGCGAGCCTTTGGACATCGGCATGCCATGTTGCGCCGCCAGTTCGCGTGCACGGGTTTTGTGGCCCATGGCGTCGATCCACTTCGGTGACGGGCCGATAAAACGCGAACCGGCATCGATCACGCGCTGCGCAAAACCCGCGTTCTCCGAGAGAAAACCATAGCCCGGATGCAGGCCATCGGCATTCGACTTTTTGAGGATCTCGATAATCAGATCCTGATTGAGATAACTCTCTCGCGCGGGCGCGGGACCGATGGCGTAAGTCTCACTGGCCATAGCCAGATACGGCGCGCCAGCGTCGGCTTCGGAATACAGCGCCACGGAATGAATACCCATTTCATTCAGGGCGCGTAGTACGCGGGAAGCTACCGCGCCGCGATTAGCAACTACAACCTTGCTGAACATTTAAACCCCTGTTTAAACCACAGATGAACACAGATAAACACAGATGAAAACCGGAACGTCTCGGGGTTATCTGTGTTCATCTGTGTTCATCTGTGGCTAAAAATCAGTAGCTGGTAGGCCAAGTGCGCATCAAATGCTGCCCCACGCCCTTGGTAATACGCAGCTTGTAAACTTCCAGCATGCGTATCAGGTAGTCGCGCGTTTCCTGCGGACGGATCACCGCCTGCGCGGCATACACCGACGCCAGACCCCACACGTCGGCACCTTTTTCGATGTCCTTCAACTTCTCTTCATAACCCGGCTCGCCGTAGCCCACGCCATGCACGATCTTGGTGGCGAATTCCGGGCTCATGAAGCTGATCTCCGCACTGGGCCACGCGGCAATGTCATCGGAGTGACGCCCGCCGCCCATGCACACGTAGGCGCGACCGTAGCTCTTGCGGATGATCACGCTCAAATGCGGCACGGTGAGCAGGGTCATCGCGTTCATGAAATTCATGATGCGCCCTGGCGCGCCGGCTTTTTCCGCCTCTGTGCCGATCTGGAAGCCAGGGGTATCAACCAGCAGCACAATCGGGATATTGAACGAATCGCACATCACCAAAAAATCGACGATCTTGCGGCACGCGTCGGCATCCAGCGAACCGCCGCGATGCAGCGGGTTGTTGGCGACGATGCCGACACTTTTACCACCGAGGCGCGCGAGCGTCGTGACCGCGCTTTTGCCAAACCGCGGCTTCAGTTCGAACATCGAATCCTTGTCCACCACGCAGCGGATGATGCGCTTCATGTCGTAGACCTGCGTACGGCTCTCCGGCAGCATGCCAAATACTTTGCCCATCTCGGCACCCGAACCCGCTGGCACCGCGACTTCCGGCGGCGCTTCGTTGTGGTGGCTCGGCATATACGACAAAAAGGTTTTGACGGCTTCGAGCACTTCTTCCTCGGTATCGACCGCCTGATCAACGAGGCCGGTGATATCCGAGTGCAACCGCCAGCCGCCGAGTTCTTCGGCAGTGACTTTTTGCCCCAGCGCCATAGACACCAGACCGGGGGAGGACACCGCCACCGTCGCGCCCTTGTGCATCACGGCGAAATCGCTGATGCACATCATCCACGTCGACGAACCAAACGACGGCCCGAACGCGGCAGCCACCAGCGGCGTCTCGCGCGTGCGGCGAAACTGCGTGTTGTCGTTGCCGAGCAGCATGCCCATGCCGTAGCCGCCCATCGCGTCCGGCAAACGCGCACCGGTGGATTCTCCGAGCGCGATCAGCGGCATGCCGCGCTCGGTGGCGGTGCGTTTCATGTGGCCGACTTTGCGGCCATTGGTGTACGAGGTTGACGCCCCTTTCACGGTGAAATCATTCACCACGATCGCCACCTCGCGGCCGCCGACTTTGGCGTAACCCGCGATCTTGCCGTCGGTCTGCGTTTCGTCGGCCAGATGCGGCTCGACCGCCGAAGTGCCGAACAATCCGGATTCGATAAACGATTCCGCATCCACCAGCTTAGCGATGCGTTCGCGCGCATTGAGGATGCCCTTCGCGGTGCGCTTGGCGTATTTATCCGCGCCGCCACCGGCGAGTGCTTTCGCGCGGCGGGCTTCGTATTCAGCGAGTAGTGCTTCTAGTGCCATTTCAATCTCCGGAAGACAAGGTCAAGAGCTTTTAACCACAGATAAACACAGATGAACACAGATAACCCCTAGCAGTGTTCTTATCTGTGTTCATCTGTGTTCATCTGTGGTTAATTATTTGTTTAAAATCAGATGCTTACAAAATATTTGGCAAAGCACGCAAGGCCGCCGTCAGCGCCGGTACCACCTGCGCATAATCGCCCACCACGCCAAACTTCGCTTGCCGAAAAATCGCCGCCTCCTTGTCCGTGTTAATCACAACGATGGTTTTAGCGTTGCCGCATCCTGCCAGATGATGGCTCGCGCCGGAAATTCCGACGGCAATGTAGAGTTCCGGTGTTACGGTTTTGCCGGTAAGCCCGACCTGCATCGCGTGGGAACACCAGCCCAGATCGCAGGGCACGCGGCTGGCGCCCATTGCGCCGCCGAGTACTTCGGCCAACGGTTGCAGCACTTTAAAACCTTCCGGCCCATTCAGGCCACGGCCGCCGGCGACGATCACTTTGGCGTCTTCCAGCCGCACGCCTTCGGCGGCGTCACGTTTGCGTTCGATGACGCGGATGCGCGAGGGCGGCGTTTCGTTGAGCACGATGATTTCGCCGCTGCGTTGCGCGTCGGCAGGCAATGCATCAAAAATCCCCGCGCGCACGGTCGCCACAGCGATGGGCGTTTTAAGGCGCAGCGTCTCGCGCACATTGCCGCCGTGCGCCGCGCGCGTGAAGCGCGGCGTGCCGTCTTGTAATTCAACGCTCACGCAGCCGGTGGCGCACGCGGCGTCAAGACGGAACGCCAGGCGCGGCAGCAGATCAGCGCCGCGCGGCGTGTGGGGTGCTAACACCAGCGTGGCTGCGTGGTCGCGCGCGACTGTTGCCGCGCAGGTGACCCAGGCGTCGCTGTTGTAGCCGTCGAATAGTGCGCAGGGGCCGAGCACGACTTTATCCGCCCCGCGCGCGATCAAGGCCTCGGCGGTTGCACGCTCGCCACCGAGCAGCAGCGCGATCACGGATTGGCCGTTGGCGAGGCTGCGTGCCAACGCCAGCATTTCGAGACTTGCGTTCGACGGTCTATCGTCCACCAACTCTACGATCACTAAAACACTCATGACATCACCAACACCGTCGTTCCAGCGCAAGCTGGAACCCAGGCCGTAACTTCGCCCGCAGGGCTTGAATGCCAGTGCTGCGCACGAATGAACGCACTGGATTCCAGCCTGCGCTGGAATGACGGCGGTGGGTTATTCAGCGACAGCGACAATGTGCAAAGTCCGTTGGTCATACCACTTTCACCTCGCGCAACCGCGCCGCCAGCAGCACACCCTGTTCTTCCGGCGTTGCCGCCTCGATAAACTCACACTGCACCACCTTCGACGGGGCAAACACGCGTTCACGCACGCTGCGCGCGCCAGCAGCGCCGATCGTGCCCACATCCAAACCCAAATCCGCCGCCGTCCACACCACCACGGGCTTGCGCGCCGCGCGCATGGTTTCGCGCAGGCTGGGCGCGCGCGCCGCGCCGATCTCGTTGGATACGGTGACCACGGCGGGCAAAGCCGTCTCCACGACTTCAGCGCCGTCGTCCAGCACACGCTCGACGCGTAACTGATGGTTTTCAATAACGATTTCTTTGGCGAACG
>CAMBGJ010000005.1 GCA_945865805.1 Bordetella parapertussis | reverse complement strand
TTTTACCTGGCTGCAACCGCTGCTCGCAAAGGTGAATTGGGATCCGCTGGAGGACCTTACGCCAATTTCGCTGGTGATCAGTTCGCCAAATGTGTTGGTGGTGCATCCATCGCTGCCGGTGAAATCCACCAAAGAATTGATCGCGCTCGCCAGGGCGCGGCCTGAAGCGCTCAACTTCGGCGCGGGCGGCGGCGGCTCCAGCCAGCATATTGCCGCCGAATTGTTTAAATACATGGCGCAGGTCAAGATCGTGCGTGTCAATTACAAGGGAGCCGGGCCGTCGATTTTGGGGCTTATCACCGGCGAAGTGCAGCTGATGTTCGCGGCGCTGGGCCCAATCATGCCGCACGTTAAAAGCGGCAAAGTACGCCCGCTGGCGGTGACCACGCAAAAAGCCACGTCACTCGCGCGCGATTTGCCACCGGTGGCGGACATACTGCCGGGCTATGTTTCCGAGTCGGCGATCGGCTTGTTCGCGCCGAAAAAGACACCTGCGGCCATCATCAAAATTCTCTCCAGCCACGTGCGGCAGGGGGTGAAAAACACCGATCCGCAAATGATGGCCAACAACGGCGTAGAGGTCATTGCCAGTTCGCCCGAAGACTTCGCGCGCTTCATCAAGGCCGACATGACGCGCATGGGCGAAGTCATCAAGAGCGCTTCGTTCAGTAACTGATCGCCCGACGTGTAAATCGATGGAAATCGACAATCATTTTGATCTGCCGCTGCCGCCCGCCGCCGCCTGGCCGTTGCTGATGGACGTGCCACGCACAGCGGCGTGTTTTCCCGGCGCCAGCCTGATCGAGCAGATCAGCGCCGATCATTACAAAGGCCGCGTAACGGTGAAGCTGGGCCCGCTGACGATGATATTCGCGGGCAATTTGCGGCTGGAAAATCGTGACGAAAGCGCGCACGCCGCGGTGATCAAAGCCGCGTGGGCGGAAACCAAAGGCCGTGGCAATGCCAACACCATGACGCGGTTTAGCTTGCAGCCGCACGAGGGTGGCACGCGCGTAGCCATGGTGAGCGATCTGCAATTGGCCGGGCAGGTGGCGCAGTACGGGCGGGGTGTGGGCATGATTTCGGCGATTTCGGCGCAGTTGATTGCCACCTTTGCCGACAATCTGCGCGCTGGCCTGCACGGCGCAGGCGCGGGGGATGCAGCAGCTACAGCGGGGGAAATCTCCGGCCTGACGCTGATCGCCAAGGCGCTGGGCAGCCGTCTCAAGAACTGAGCTGCCGCCCAACCAATCCATCTTTCGGTAAACTGCGCGTCATTATGGCCACGCAAAAGTTTTTGGGAACCACAAAACGCATGGCGTCCGACATCGCGACACGCATCACCGATGGCGCCCCGAAAGTGACCGTCACGCGCGCGCCCACGCCTGTGCGCGCCTGCCTGATCCAATACAGCGGCGCTTCGCTGGGACGGCGCTATCAACTCGATGCGCCGGAAATCCTGGTGGGGCGTGCGCAGGAGTGCGGCATCATGCTGGCCGACGGCAGCGTGTCGCGCGAACACGCGAAAATTTTCTCCAGCGGCGAGACCTTCGAGATCGAAGACCTGCGCAGCTCCAACGGCACTTTCATCCAAAGCCAGCGCATTGCCCCCGCACGCCGCTCAGCGATGGCACGACCCTACGTTTTGGCAGCGTGATGTTCAAGTTTTTCGCGCAGGACAATATCGAGAGCGCGTTCCACGACAATATTTACCGCATGGCGACCGTCGATGCCGGCACAGAGCTCTTTAACAAACAGTATCTGCTGGAAACGCTGGCGTCGGAATTTCGTCTATGTCGCGTCTACGGACGGCCACTGGCGGTGATTTATTACGATCTGGATTTCTTCAAGAAAGTGAACGACACGCACGGCCACAACTGTGGCGATTACATCCTGCGCGAATGTGCGCAGGTGGCCAAATCGTGCATGCGTGCGAACGACATTTTGGCGCGATTCGGCGGCGAGGAATTTGTCGCCGTGTTGCCCGGCGCGGATGCCACTACTGCCACGGAACTGGCTGAACGCATACGCACGGCGGTGGCCGAACATGCGTTCGAGTTCGAGAGTAAAAAACTCTCGCAAACGGTGTCGATGGGCGTGTCGGAAATGCAAGTCAAGTTTCAGGCGCCCAATGATTTGCTGGAAGACGCCGATCGCAAGCTGTATCAATCGAAAAAGAACGGGCGCAACCGCGTGACGGTGTAGCGCTACCGGTGCCGTGGCGCGCCAGCCGCCGCGCGCGCCAGCCGGTCACGCACGGCCACCCACGCGATGGCCAGTGGCGGCTCTTCCACCAGCATGACATCGCAGCCCGCCGCATCCAGTTGGCGCAGGTTGGCGTACAGATCGTGCGCGTAGCCGCCGGGCGCGGCGGGCGCGGCTATCCACGTGAGGCTCGCGATCAGCGGCGGGCGCGCCCCGCGTGCGAGCACGGCAACGCGCTGGCCCTGGCGCACGAAGCTGCGTGCGAGTTCGTCGATGAGATCAGCCGCAACCAGCATCAACGGCGTGCGCGGCGCATAGTGTTTTTCCAGCATGCCGGGCGCGCGCGGTGATTGCGCGCCGGGCAATGCCAGTGCCGTGCCCAAGGCGGCTTCAATTTGTGCGGCGGTGATCAAGCCGGGGCGCAACAGCGCTGGCACCGCGCCGGATAAATCCACGATGGCGGATTCAATGCCCACTTCGCAGGCGTCGCCGTCGAGCACGCAGGCAACGGCATCGCCAAACTCCTGACGCACGTGCGCGGCGGTGGTGGGTGATACGTGGCCGAAGCGATTGGCCGATGGGCCGACGATGCCGCCGCCGAAGGCGTGCAGCAGCGCTTGCGCCACGGGATGCGCAGGCACGCGCAGCGCCACTGTGTCTTGCCCGCCGGTGACGCTATCGCTGACGGCTGCTGCACGTTTGAGTATCAAGGTCAGCGGGCCGGGCCAGAATTTTTCGGCCAGCGTGTGTGCGGCTTGCGGGATGTCTCGTGCCCAATCCGCCACATGCGCCGCGCTGCCGATATGCACAATGAGCGGATGATCGTGCGGCCGACCTTTGGCGGCGAACACTTTTTTGATCGCGGCTTCGTTGGATGCGTCGGCACCGAGGCCGTAGACGGTTTCGGTGGGAAAGCCAACCAGACCGCCAGCGCGCAGCGTTTCTACCGCGTGGGAGATGTTTGCAGCCACAGCCTCAGTAGATATAGGCATCAAAAAAGTCAATAAAAACAAATAGTTACAGTGGGTTCGCTGTGGGCGTTCGGCGGTTCAACAAAACCTTTGTCGCAGATTTACACCGATGAACACAGATTAACTCCAACCCCGCGCTGGTTCTTAAACCGTGTTCATCGGTGTAAATCTGTGGCAAAGGTCTTGAACTGCTTACTCAATTTCAAACCCTGCGCCTGATAGTTCGAGCCGATGTTCACTCCGTACAGCCGCTCCGGCTTGCCCAGCAGCCGTTCGTAGATCAGCCGCCCGACGCCCTGACCGTGTTCGATCAGAAACGGCACTTCATGCGAGCGCACTTCGAGCACTGCGCGTGCGCCGTTGACATCGTTGTTGCCGTAGCCGAAACCGGGATCGAAAAACCCGGCGTAGTGAATGCGAAACTCACCCACCGACGGATCGTACGGCACCATCGACGCAGCGAAACTCGGCGGAATGCGGATGCGCTCGCGCGACATCAAAATATAAAAATCATCCGGGTTGAGCACCAGGCTGCGGTGGGCCTCGCTCTTCAACGGCTCCCAGAACTCCGCCGGGTCGTAGTGATTCACGCGCGCCAGATCGATCAACGGCGCGTGTTGCTTGGCACGGTAGCCTACGACGCCGTTATTTTCATCGCCTTCGAGATCGACGGAAATCCACAGTCCGTCGTTGACGATGGCGGTCATGGGCGTATCGGCGTCCGAATACACGATGGCGTCCATCGAATTCAGTTCGTCGAGTTTCTGATCCGACGGCGGTGGATTGCCGCGCACGAAACGCATCTGATTCAGCCGCGCGCCCTGGCGTGCCAGCACGCTAAAGGTGCGTGGCACGATTTCCAGATACAGCTTGCCCCGATAACCCTCGGGCACGCTTTCAAACTCCGTGCCGCCGTCGGCGATCAGCCGCGTAAAAATATCCAGTCGGCCGGTGGAGCTTTTTGGATTCGACTTACCGGAAATATCCGCCGGCAGCCGCAGTTCTTCCATCAGCTCGGCAATGTAAACGCAACCCTTTTCAAACACTGTGGGCTGCGTGAGATCGATCTTGTGCATCATCATGCGCTCGATCTTTGCGGCCACTGGTGTGTCCTTGCCGGGCAAAAAACTCGCGCGCACGCGCCATGCGGTGGTGCCGAGGCGCAGATCAAGACTGGCGGGTTGTATCTGCGCGTCGTCGATGGCACTTACGGCGTTGATGCGCCCGCCGCTGACCAGTTTGACGATATCCTGATACGGCAGGATGCCAGTGGTGTAGTCAGCTGTGTAGGGTTTGAGGTCTTTCTCAAGCTCCGGGAACAGGCTGCCGATATCACGAGTCATCAGAAGGCGCGCTATTGCGTCAGCAGTTGCTGCACTTCGCGATATTTGCCGGCGGTTTTCGCCAGCACGTCAGGCGTGGGCGTGGGCGCGGGCGGTTTCTTGTTCCACGGCGTTGTTTCCAGCCAGTCGCGGATGATCTGCTTGTCGAAGCTCGGCGGGCTGATGCCGGTGCGGTACTCGGCGGCGGGCCAGAAGCGCGACGAATCCGGCGTGAGTATTTCGTCGATCAGCACCAGATTGTTTTGCGCATCGACGCCGAACTCAAACTTGGTGTCGGCGATGATCATCCCGCGCGTGGCGGCAAAATCGGCGGCCTCGGTATACAGCCGGATCGACACCTCGCGCACTTTCGCCGCGAGTTCCGCGCCGACGATGACTTCCACGTCGGCGTAGGTGATATTTTCGTCGTGCTGGCCGGCGGGCGCCTTGCTGGAGGGCGTGAACAACACCTGCGGCAGCTTTTGCGCCTGCTGCAAACCTTCGGGCAGTTTGATGCCGCACACCGCGCCGGATTTTTTGTAGTCGCTCCAGCCGGAGCCGATGAGGTAGCCGCGCACCACTGCTTCGACCAGCAGCGGTTTTAATTTCTTAACCACCATGGAGCGACCGGCGACTTGCGCCTGATCAGCAACTGAAACCACCGATTCCGGCGCGATACCGGTGAGGTGATTCGGAATCACATGGCCGAGTTTTTTGAACCAGAAGTTCGATAACTCGGTGAGCACGCGGCCCTTGCCGGGTATCGGCACCGGCAGAATCACGTCAAATGCAGAGAGGCGGTCGGTCTGGATCACCAGCAGCTTGTCGTCGCCCACGGCGTAGAGATCACGCACCTTGCCGCGATGTATAAAAGGCAGGCTTTTCAGGTCGGACTGCAGCAGCGCATCGCTAAGGGCCATTATGAGTAATTTCTATTTAGAGCACGCGATACTAACACCACGCCACTAAAATTTTCCGTCGCGCAAGACCTCGACGTCGTACATGTACAGCACCATGCCAAAATGCTGAAAATAGGTTCTCTCCAAATGGGCGGCGATGGCTCGCGCCACGGCTTCCTCACAAATGATTTCCATACGGATGTTGCCCGACGGCCCCCACGCCGCGTCGCGCTCTCCGTGAGCGCCGCGGCCGCGCGCCTCGGTCACAGTGTAGCCGTGCGCGCCTAGCGCCATCACGTCGTTGCTCAGTTTGCGCTCGATATCGGTCTCGCAGATGACGGTAAGCAGCTTGCGTTTGGCGCTCATCTCAGCCTCCGTTCAGCCACAGCGCGGCTTGGTAATAAATCGGTATACCGGCCACGACGTTAAACGGAAACGTAACGCCCAAGGCCGAACCCAGCGAGAGCGCAGGATTGGCCTCCGGCACCGCCACCCGCATCGCCGCCGGCGCGGCAATATACGACGCGCTCGCCGCCAGCGTCGCGAGTAGCGTCGCGCCGCCGACGGAAAGCCCCAGCAGCTTGGCCGTCGCCAGGCCCAGCGCGGCCGACACCAGTGGCATCGCGAGCGCAAACACCAGCAGAAACAAACCAAAGCGCCGCAGCGCGCCGATGTGACGCGCCGCGACCAGGCCCACTTCCAATAGAAACAACGCGAGCACGCCCTTAAACAGGTCGACAAACAACGGTTCAAGTGGCGTGAAATTGACCGCCCCGATCACCCATCCCGTCACCAAACCGCCCAACAACAGAAACACGCTTTTGCCCAGCACGACTTCGCGCGCAACATGCGCAAACGAGCCGGCGGCGTCGCTGCGGCGCGCCAGCAGCACGCCCACTAGGATCGCCGGCGCTTCGAGCAACACCAGAAATACGGTGATCAGGCCTTCGTAGTCAACGCCCAGCCGCGTTAGATAGGCTGTCGCCACGGCAAACGTCACCACACTCACCGAGCCGTAATGCGCGGCAATGGACGCAGCGTCTGCACGCGGCAATCCACCGCCAAAACGCAGCATCGGATAAGCGATCAGCGGTATCACCAGCCCAAGGAGCAACACCGCACCCGAGGGCAGCACCGCGCTCGCCAACGGGTGCTTGGCCAATTCCACGCCACCTTTGAGGCCGATTGCCAACAGTAAATAAATCGTCAGCGCGTCAAAAAACGCCGGCGGGAATTTGAGGTCCGTGCGCAGCAAACCACCCGCTACCCCCAGCAAAAAAACACGACAACCGGTTCCATGTCAGGCCGTGGCGAGCGCGAACGCGGGGCACAATGCGGTGCGCAACGCGAGCGCTTCGCGTAATGCCGCGTCCACTGTTTCGCCCAGCACCGTGAAATGCCCCATTTTGCGACCCGGACGCGCTTCATGTTTGCCGTAGAGATGCAGTTTGGCGCGCGGGTTTTCAAACAGTTGCCGCCAATCCGGCACGCCGTTTTGCCACGCGTCGCCCAGCAAATTGACCATCACCACCGGTGCCAGCAAGCGCGTGTCGCCCAGCGGCAGGCCGCATAAGGCGCGTGCCTGTTGCTCGTACTGCGATGTGGCGCAGGCGTCGATGGTGTAGTGCCCGCTGTTGTGCGGGCGCGGCGCGATTTCATTCACCAGTAACTCGCCCCCGCCGGTGACAAAAAACTCCACCGCCAGCACGCCTACATAGTTCAGCCGCTCGGCGATCAGCATGGCGGCGCGCTCGGCTTGCGTGGCCAGCGCTGGCGCGATGCGCGCGGGTACGATGCACACATCAAGGATGCCGTGGCGATGCTGATTCTCGGCGACGGGAAACACACAGGTCGCTCCCTGCGCGCCGCGTGCCACCACCACTGACACTTCACAGGCCAGATCAATCAGACGCTCCAGCACGCAGGCATCCGCGCCGAATTGGGCAAATGCCGCGCACGCTTCTACCACGTTGGCCACGCGCGCCTGACCCTTGCCGTCGTAGCCGAAACGCGCGCGTTTCAGGATGGCGGGGAACAAAGTTGCGTCACCTTGTTCAAGATCACCGGCATTCTCGATCACCGCGTAGGGTGCCACTCCCAGCCCACACGCCCGGAAGAAGGCCTTTTCGCGAATGCGATCCTGTGCCACCGCCACCGCGTCGCCCGCTGGCCGCACGATGCAATGATTCGCCAGCCAGCGCAGGCTTTCCGCTGGCACGTTTTCAAATTCAGTGGTGACTGCCGCGCAACTGTCGGCCAGTAACTGCAACGCTTCGCGGTCCTGATATGCCGCCTTCAGATGCACATCGGCGATCGCGCCAGCGGGGCTTAAGGGGTCGGGGTCGAGCACCGTGACGCGATAGCCCATGCTGTGTGCGGCCAGCGTGAACATGCGGCCCAACTGGCCGCCGCCCAGCATGCCGAGCATGGCATTGGGAAAAATCATTTCTTTACGGGCAGTTTCATGGCCCGCACCGCCACGGTTTGCCGACGGCGGAACGCGGCGAGCTTTTTCTCCAGAGCCGTACTCTCCCGCGCCAGCATGGCCACCGCAAACAAACCTGCGTTGGCCGCACCGGCCTCGCCGATGGCAAAAGTGGCCACCGGCACGCCCTTGGGCATTTGCACGATCGACAACAGCGAATCGAGCCCGCGCAGCGCGCGTGAGGTGACCGGCACGCCCAGCACCGGCACGATGGTTTTGGCTGCCAGCATGCCCGGCAAATGCGCCGAACCGCCCGCACCGGCGATGATGCACTTCAAACCCCGCGCGGCGGCCCCTTCCGCGTAGGCATAGAGCAGATCGGGCGTGCGATGCGCGGACACCACCTGGGCCTCGAACGGTACGCCGAACTGCTTGACCATATTGACGGCATGTTGCATCACATCCCAGTCACTTTGACTGCCCATCACGATGCCGACTAGGGGTTTGCTCACCGCTGGTTCCTTCACGCAAAGCGGCATTTTACCGCACGGGCACGCTCACGCCCGTGGCACCCGGTCAGCGAGACGGCGAGAAACACGCGCTCGTCGGCCTGACAGGCATCAGGCGAGCGGCTCGTGTACGCCGGTAGGCCGTGCCTGGGCTATGAAGTAAAGCGTGTGGTGCAATTGCAGGGCGTGCA
Organism: Bordetella parapertussis; assembly: GCA_945865805.1. GTDB lineage: Bacteria > Pseudomonadota > Gammaproteobacteria > Burkholderiales > SG8-41 > UBA5216. Next base: position 32,239 of record CAMBGJ010000005.1, on the reverse strand, counting down.
AGATAAACTGCCGGTGCATGACGTCACGACCCAGCCTCCGCGTAGCGCAAGCGCCTGGTACAGAGACCTCCATAAGCATTTGATTTTAAACAACTATTTTTTGAGAACGCCATGGCCAAAAAATCTGCCGCCGAAATTTCCCCCGTGATGAAAACGCTGGCGACGTACATCGCACAAGCTGCCAAAAAGCCGCTGCCGAAAAACGTCGCCGAGCGCACCAAGCATCATTTGCTCGACACCCTCGCGGCAATGGTTTCCGGCTCGCGCCTGCCACCGGGCCGCGCAGCGATTTCGTACATCAAAACGCTGGGTGGCACGAAGCAATCGGTGGTGATCGGCAGCAAGTTTGTCACCACTGCTGAACACGCCGCGCTCGCCAACGGCATGCTGGCGCACGCGGATGAAACCGACGATTCGCACGCGCCATCGCTCACGCATCCCGGCTGTGGCGTAGTGCCTGCGGCGCTGGCGATGGCCGAGCGCGAGCGCGCCAACGGCACGCAACTGCTGCGTGCGGTGGCGCTGGGGTACGACGTGGGTAGTCGCTTGTCGCTGAGTCTGCACGCGCATGATTTTCGCGAGGCCGGGCACTCCACCCACACTTTCGGCCCGATGTTCGGTGCAGCGGCGGCTGCAGGGTCGCTGGCCAAACTCAATTACGATCAATGCCGCTGGCTGCTGTCGTACACCGTGCAGCAGGCCTCGGGCGTGAGTTGCTGGATGCGCGATGAAGAACACATCGAAAAAGCCTTCGACTTCGGCGGTATGCCCGCGCGCAATGGCACAGCTGCCGCGGCGATGGTGTCGCACGGCTTTACCGGCGTGGAGGATGCGCTGTCCGGCGAGCGCAATTTTTTTCATGCGTATAACGAAGAACGCCGCATCGGCAAGCCGCCGATACCGGAACGCCTGATTGAAGAACTCGGCTCCCGTTATGAAGTCATGCGCACCAACATCAAACGCTGGTCGGTGGGCTCGCCGATACAGGCGCCGCTCGACGGCCTGTTGGAACTGATCCGCACCAACAACGTGAAGGCCGAGCAAGTCGAAAGCCTCACGGTTCGCGTCGCGCACCAAGGCGCCAACACCACCGACAACCGCCACATGCCCGACATCTGCATGCAGCATATGTGCGCGGTGATGCTGCTCGACGGCATCGTCACATTTGAATCCGCGCACGACGAAAAACGCATGAAAAACCCCAAGGTGCTGGCCATGCGCAGCAAAGTCAAACTGCTGGGCGACGACGAAATGGCCGCTGCCATGCCCGCGCGCCAATGCCGTCTGTCGCTAAAGTTAAAAGATGGCCGCGAACTCACCATCCACGTCAAAGCCGTACTCGGCACCGCGCAAAACCCGATGACCCGCGCGCAGGTCGATGAAAAATGTTTTCACCTGATGGCGCCGATCCTCGGTAAAGCGCGGGCGCGTAAGTTGTGTGATGCGGTATGGGAGATCGAGAAATTGCAGGATGCGCGGCAGTTGCGGGGTTTGTTGACGGCTTGACACAAGGTTTCTGGGAAACCGGTGAAACAACCTATTCATCAGCTATCGTGAGCTACCCAACGGTAGTCCAGCACCGCACAATATTTCCCCTGTCATTCCCGCCTGCGCGGGAACGACGGTAGTCGTAGTGCCGCTCCTGCGCAAACATCCTCGACCGCACCTCCGTAACCGCGTATAAGCGTCACCACTCGATTCCGCAGGGGCCACTGTGTCCACACCACCCACCACACTCGAAGCACAAGACGAAAACGGCGCGCTGATCCAGCATCCGTTTTCGGCGCTGCGCACCATAGACGGCCTGGCCGCCGTGGGCTGGTGTTCCGAAGCCGGGTTGCCGCCGCCCAAACGCGTGGTGCTGATCGACGACACCATGAAAGCCGATCTGGCGTACCGGCTGGCGTGTGAAGGCACCGCCATGCTGTGGCGCGGTGATTTTCAGAATGCGAAGCTGTTTTTGCAGGCGCTGGCGCGGCGCGCGGATCAGGAAAAACGCCGCCCGCGCAAACCTAAAGATGCGGTAGAGGTTTCGAAAATTGAAATCTTCAACCGCTTTCGTCTCGCCAAATCGCAGCGCGCCCGCACGTTGGGCATGTTGCTGATCCCTTTCGACACCGGGCACGGCATACCGTTGCGACGCGCGCCCGATGTGCAAGAGGCCTGCGAGGCCGCCTACGGTGCCGCGCCCGAACCTTACGTCGCCTCGTTGCGCGAGCTGCTCGGCATCATCGGCGCGCATGAGTGGCAAAAGAAAGGCGTGGAAGTGCGCGCGCTCGGATCGCGTGTTTTCCCGCACTACGGCGTGTTTGCCCCGGTGCGCAGCGAGTATGTGCAACTGGTGGCCGAGACGCCTTTCCCAACCATCGGTTTGCCGCCGCTGGCGTTTGATATTGGCACCGGCACCGGTGTGCTGGCACTGGTGCTTGCGCGCCGTGGTGTCGAGCGAGTGATCGCCACCGAGCACGATACGCGTGCGCTGGCGTGCGCGCGCGACAACATCCAACGCCTGTCGCTCGGCGAAACGGTGGATGTGGTGGAAGCCGATCTATTTCCAGATGTAGCAACGGCGGGCCGCGCCCCGCTCATCGTGTGCAACCCGCCGTGGATACCCGCGCGGCCCGCCACACCGCTGGAGGGCGCAGTCTACGATTTTGAAAGCCGCATGCTGCGCGGCTTTCTCGATGGCCTCGCGGCCCACCTGACGCCCGGCGGACAGGGCTGGTTGATCCTGTCGGACATCGCCGAGCACCTGGGCCTGCGCACGCGCGAGGACTTGCTGGCGCTGATCGACAAGGCGGGCCTGGCGGTGGTGGGCAAAATCGACATCAAGCCCCGCCATGCGCGCGTATTTGACGCGGCAGACCCGCTGCATGTGGCGCGCGCGGCAGAGATTACTTCTCTCTGGAGATTGGCGGTTAAGGGGTAGCCAACGCGGCGGGTTTTGCATGCCGGGGCGCAACGAATAAAAAATCCGCCCACGGCACCGGCCGTTCGCCCCACAGCACCTGCCGTTCGCTACACCGGCTTTACCGGCGTCCTTTTTGGCGGTGGTACGCCCACTACGGCAATACGAATATTCTCCGTGCCGTTGTTCAACAACTGATGCTCGATCACGCCCGGTGGCATATGCATGGTGTCACCGGGGCCCACGGCCTGTTCCTTCATCTCGCCGGATTCGGTTTTCCACTGGATGACGCCCGTGCCGCTTAGCACGTAGTAAATTTCCTCGAACTCCGGCGGATACTCGACCTTCACGCCTTCGTGCACGTAGTGATCGTGCCGGTGCCAATGGTGCGGGCTGTGCCCCGGTGCGATTTCGTCGACGTTAAAAAAGAAATGCTCGGTGGCGACGATGCGCGCGATCTGCCCCGCAGCCGCAGGCAAGCCGCGGATGTTTTGTGTCTTGACCGCGCCGGCCTTGATGATATTCAGTGGCGACATTTTTTCTCCGATGACCAAACGTCAAACTCGTTTTTAGCCACAGAGGACACAGAGTTCACAGAGAACTTGCAGGCAAGTATCACCCTCTGTATTCTTTGTGCCATCTGTGGCAAACGTTTTTTAAAACTAAACCACCCCAGCCGCCGTCGAGCGCAGCAACTTGCCCGGCAACACGCCCATGTGTTCGCCGTTGCGGAAGGTCACTTTGCCGCCGAGGATGGTGGCGTTGAGGCCTTTCGACTTCTGCTTCAGGCGCCGCGCGCCGGTGGGCAGATCGTTGGCGATGGTGGGTACTTCCGGGGCGATGGTGTCGGGGTTGAACACGTTGATGTCAGCGATCGCGCCCTGACGGATGATGCCGCGGTCGTTGAAGCCCCAGGCCATCGCGGGCGTCAGCGTAATCATTTTCACGCCTTCTTCCAGCGTGAACGCGCCACGCTCGCGCACCCAATAGGCCAGGAGGTGCGTGTGGATCGACGAATCCATGATCAGGCTCACGTGCGCACCGGAATCGGAGAACGTCATCACCGTGCGCGGGTGACGCAGCGTGGCCAGGGCTTCGGCTTCGTCCTTGGGCACGGTGCTGGTGTCAAACTGCTGGAACAGTTGATCGAAATTGGTTTCCAGCGCCAGGTTGATCATCAGCTCCACCGGCTCAACGCCACGCTGCGCGGCGAGTTGCGCCACGGTGGGGTTCTTCGACACGGCGCTTTGCACCACATACATATTGTCGAAATTGGGCTTGCGCGGCTCGCCACCGCCGGTGCGGTAGATGCCGGTCTTGGTGGCTTCGATCAGGCGCTTTTTGCGCTCCGGGTCGCTGAACGCCACGCGCTGATCCTCGAACGGCAGGTTGCGCACTTCTTTCCACTCGGCAAGATCATCAAACTGCAGGCGTCCGCGGAATGACAGCACATGCGACACGCCGCGCGTGTGCGTTTGACCGAACATGCGTCCGCCGCGCGCGGCGGTGGTGTCGAGCATGGTGATGGCGTCTTGCGCGCCCAGGCTGCCGCCGGGCATGCCGAAGGTCGTCGGCGCGCCGCTTTTTACCGCCAGATCAGTCAACTTGTCATTCACCGCCTTGCGCACTGCGGGGTCGGGCGAACGCGCGTCGCGTTCGCGCGCCAATTCAAAAATGCCACGGCCGGTTTTGCCCATGGCGCACACCAGTTGCTCCATTTCTGCCCACGAGGCGTTGTAGGAGGCGACCGGGCGATTGTCCGGCTCCGGCAGCTTGTGTGCGTTGGAGCGCGAGGTGGTAAAGCCGATCGCGCCAGCATCCAGCGCATCCATCAATTCATGTTCCATTGCCGCGAGATCATCGTTTGTGACGGTCGCTTTCGCGTCGAACGCGCGCTCGTTCATCACATACGTGCGCAGCGCTGAGTGGCCGATGTTGGCGGCGTAGTTGATCGACTTCGGCAGCGCGTCCACCACGTTCATGTAATCGCGGAAGGTGGTCCACTTCCAGTCGATGGCAGCGGCCATCGCATCGGCGGAAATATCTTCTGCGCGGATGATGTTGGACAGCACCATATCGCGTTGCGCTTCCTTGCCAGGCGCCAGCGTAAAGCCGCAGTTGCCCATCACCACCGTAGTCACGCCATGCCAGCACGAGCAACTGCCGATCGGATCCCAGAACACCTGCGCGTCCATGTGCGTGTGACCGTCAATAAAGCCCGGCGTCACCACCTGCCCGGTGGCGTCGATTTCCTGTTTGCCTTTTTCCGGCAGCGTGCGCCCAATGGCAGCGATGCGATTACCCTGAATGGCGACGTCGGCGCGATAACGCGGCAGACCCGTGCCGTCGACAATAGTGCCGTTGCGAATGACGAGATCGTACATAGCGCTTTCTCCTGTGGTGGGTTACCGGCGGGATAGCGGCCGACGGATGGTGGTTGAAGTTACTACGTCGCTACCAGATAGTGGATGCCGTTGTGTTGCTGATTTCGAGACTATGGCACAGGGCGCGGCGATTTGCGAAGTACGTGTGCGGTACGCGATGAGTCCGTAAAATGAACGCAGCCTTCCGAAGATCGACAGGCATGACGAAAGTTAAATATATCGTTAAAAACAATAACTTACATAATTCTGATCGTTAACCGTCACTACTGCCCCGCCCGTTGGCTGGTACAGAGCAAACGAGTATTCTTTGACTTCCCGCAACGATCCGCCACTTTTCATTCACAACAAGAATCGATGACCGCACCCTCACCTGTAGTGCTAACCGAGCGCCCTGCCGAGGGCGTGGGCCTTATCCGCATCAACCGTCCCGATGCACGTAACGCGCTCAATCTTGAAGTGCGCAAACTGCTGGCGAAACACTTGACCGAGATGAGCGGGGATGCGGCCATACGTTGCATCGTGCTCACCGGCAATGACAAAGCCTTTGCCGCGGGTGCGGATATCAAAGAGATGGCGGGCGCAGGTGCCATCGAGATGCTGCTGCGCGGCACGCACAAACTGTGGCGCACCATCGCGGCGTGCCCGAAGCCGGTGATCGCGGCAGTGAATGGTTTTGCACTGGGTGGCGGTTGTGAGCTGGCGATGACGTGCGACATCATCATCGCGGGCGAGGGCGCGCGCTTTGGCCAGCCCGAAGTTAAAATCGGCATCGTCCCCGGCGGTGGCGGCACGCAGCGCCTGCCGCGCGCGGTGGGTAAACACAAGGCCATGCGTTATCTGCTCACCGGTGATTTCATCAGTGCGCAAGACGCTGGCAAGATGGGGCTGGTGAGCGAAATCGTCGCGGACGCCGAGGTGGAAAAACGCGCCATCGCCATGGCGCAACAGATCGCGGAACTCTCACCGCTGGCAGTGGAGCAAATCAAGGAATGCGTGCTGCGCGGCATGGATGCCTCGCTCGACACAGGCCTCGCGCTGGAAACCAAGGCGAATCAATTGCTGTTTTCGTCGCAGGATCAGAAGGAAGGTATGGCCGCGTTCATCGAGAAACGCAAGGCCAGGTTCACCGGGAGATAACACTATGAGTAATAATGTTGCATTGGCGCTGTTGAAAAAACTCGGCAAGGGCTTTAACAGCGGCGACGCCCATGCTGTGATGGCCTGCGTGACCGATGATTTCGAATGGATACTCGCCGTCGGCCCCGATGCGCCGCACGGCAAAGTGGTGCGCGGACGCGAAGCCGTCGCCGCCACCATGGCAGCGCGCGCGAAGGAAATCCCCGAAATGCGGTTTTCTGAAACCGAGCTGATTTACGCAGGTGATCGCGTGATCGGCACCTATCGCGCCACCGGCCGCTACGCCGATGGCCGGACGCTGGATGCGCGCGGCTGCGACATCTATGTCATCCGCGACGGCAAAATCGCGCGCAAGGACAGTTACTGGAAACAGATCGCCGCCGGTCTGGCTGGTGGGTGACGCGGACGCTGGCGATGCCCGCGCTCGCACGCTGGCATTGCTGGCGCTGTTTGCGGGTGCCGCCTGCATCGGCACTTCCGCGCTGTGGGTCAAAGTCAGCGAAGCGGGGCCGGTGTCCACCGCGTTCTGGCGGGTATTTCTGGCGTTGCCGTTTTTGTGGGTATGGGCGTGGGTGACTACGCGGCGCGACAGCGCGCCTGCACAAGACAATCCACGCCGACTGCTGTTCGCGGCGGGCTTTTTCTTTGCTGGCGATCTGGCGGTGTGGCATTGGTCGATCGTGCTGACCTCGGTGGCGAACGCGGTGTTGCTGGCGAATCTTGCGCCGATTTTCGTCACGCTCGCGGCGTGGCTATTCTGGCGCACCAAGCCCACGGCCATGTTCCTCGCCGGACTCGCGGCCTCTCTCACCGGCGTGATGTTGATGGTCGGCGGCGATTTCTCGCACACCAGCGGGCACGCGTTGCTCGGCGACGCGCTCGGCGTGGTCACCGCGATGTTTTATGCCGCCTATCAATTAACGGTGAAAAAGCTGCGCGGCAGCATCGGCACCGCGCGCATCATGGCGGTGAGCAGTTTGGTGACCGCAGCGATTTTGCTGCCGCTGGCATTACTGTCAGGCGAAGTGTTTTTTCCGGCCACGCACACCGGCTGGGCCAAGCTGCTGGGGCTGGCCGTGGTTTCGCACGTCGCCGGGCAAAGCCTGATCGCCTACGCGTTGGCGCATTTGCCCGCGACACTGTCTTCGGTCGGTTTGTTGCTGCAGCCGGTGATGGCCGGCCTGTTTGCGTGGGTGCTGTTGGGCGAGGTGTTGAGCGCGGTCGCGATAGCTGGCGCAGTGCTGGTGCTGGTCGGCATACGCATTGCGACGCAGGCCGAGCGAAATTAAAAAAGTTTCGGTAACTGTTCCGCCGCTTTAAAGACCTTCACCGCAGAGGCGCAGAGATTGCGCAGAGAACGGCTTTCCTCTGCCGGGGTTCTTTGCGCTTGTGCGGTGAAGGGTTGGTTTCACAGCGCCCAAACAGTTGAAAATTATCAATTAAAACAAATACTTACAATTATGCCGCCGGGGTCACCACCCCAACGCATAAGCCAACCGGCGCGGATCAGCGCCGCCTTCCAGCACGCCCGTCGCAGGGTTCACGCGCACTGCACACACCGCGCCCGCCGCTTCTTCCAGTTCGGGCCACCAGGTCACCTCGTGCCCGAGGGATGCCAGTGCGTCACCGGTGGCGCGCGGCAGGCGGCTTTCCAGCGTGAGCCGTGCAGGCAAGTAGGTGTGCGGTTCGGAGGACGACGGAAAGCTGTAGGTGGCGAAGCGCGGCGCTTCGATCGCGGCCTGTAGTTCCATGCCGAACACGTGCAAGTTCAAAAATACCTGCAACATCGCCTGCGGTTGCACGTCGTTGCCGGGCGAGCCGAAGGGCATGTACGCCTTGCCGTTACGCAGTGCCAGCGCCGGGCTGCAGGTGAGGCGCGGGCGTTTGCCGGGCGCAACCGATGCAGGCAGCCTGGGATCGCACCACGACTGTGAGCCACGCGATGAGGGGCACAAGCCGATGCCAGGGATCACCGGCGTTTCGGACGAGGCGTCGCTGGGCGTGGCAGAAAACGCGTTGCCGTGACGGTCGATCACGCTGACGTACGAGGTGTCGGGTGCGGTGGGCGGATTGCCGCTGGCGACAGGCGGCAACGCGGTTTGCAGCGAGGCAACGCCCGCGATGGCTCCGGCGTGCGGCATACCGGGCGCGGCCTTGCGTGGATCAATGCGGCTGCGTTGTTGGTCTGCGTAGTCTGCCGACAGCAGTTGAGCCATCGGCACGTTGACGAATTTCGGATCGCCGTAATACGCGTGGCGGTCGGCATAGGCGAGCTTCAGTGCCTCGGTCACGGCGTGGATATAGGCCGGCGAGTTGTGGCCCAAGTCGCGCAAATCGCTTAAACCCATGCCCGACAACACAGTCAACGCCTGCGGCAGCACCGGGCCTTGCGACCACGGGCCGCAGGTGTAGAGATCGATATCGCCAATGCACGTGCCAAGGCGCGTGTGCAGAGGCGTTTCGAACGAGACCCGGTAGTCGGCCATGTCCTGCATCGTCAACCAGCCGCCATTGCCAGCGTGGTATTTCGCGATGGCGGCGGCGATGTCGCCACGATAAAACGCATCACGCGCAGCGCGCAGCCCGGCAACACGGCCTTGCTTGGCGTGCGCGGCTTCTTCATCAGCCATGTATTGCAGGCTTTTGGCGAGATCGCTTTGCACGAACAGTTCACCCACGGTGGGCGGCTTGCCGTGGGGCAGAAACACTTGCGCGGTGGACGGCCAGCGGCGGTACGCGGCTTCGTTCTTTTCGATAAAGCCGGCCATCAGCCAGTGCATGGCAAAGCCATCGCGCGCGAAGCGGATCGCGGCTTGCGACACATCGCTAAAGCTCATGGTGCCGTATTTTTCCAGCGCGGTCAGCCAAGCAAACGGCGCGGCAGGAATCACCGTGCGTAAAATGCCCGGCGGCATTTTGCCGCCATATTGGTTGATGAACACGTTGATGTCGGCGGCGCGCGGCCAGGTACCGAGGCCGTCGATGTTGATCACCTCACGCGTGTCCGCCAGATAAATCATCATCGGCGCAACACCGGCAAAATTCACCAGATCGGTGTGCAGCACGCCCAGCGCTATGCCCGCTGCCACGCCCGCGTCAATGGCATTGCCGTCGGCTTCAAGAATGGTGAACCCGGCGTGCGTGGCCGCGTGATGGCCCGCCGAAATCATATGGCGCGTGCCGGTGAGCGTGGGGCGGTAGGAATGGGTGGCTTGCATAAAGAGGCGTCGTTAATCCATGCGGATATTGTACTCGCGCACGGCCTTGTTCCAGTAAGCCGCGTCCTTGCGCATCGACTCGAGAAACTGCTCCGGCGTGGTGTTGTTGACCTCGACGCCCATGTCTTCCATGGATTTTTTGGTATCGGGTGCGTGCAGCAGGCGGTTCACTTCGCTGTTCAATCGGGTGGTGATGTCTTTGGGCAGGCCCGCCGGGCCGAAAAAGCCGAACCAGATCACGATGTCGTAGCCCGGCAGCGTTTCGGCGATGGCGGGCACATCGGGAAACAGCGGTACGCGCTGGGCTCGCGTCACGCCCAGCACGCGCAAGCGACCGGCTTTCACGTGCGGCAGGGTTTGTGTGGCGGCGGTGAAGATCACTTGCGCCTGGCCGGTCACCGTATCGAGCGTCGCGGGCGCACCCCCTTTGTAGGGAATGTGCAGCATTTTCAGGCCGGCCATTTTCTCGAACACTGCCGCCGTCAAATGGTTGGACGAACCGCTGCCCGCCGTGGCATAGGCCAGCTTGCCGGGGTTGGCCCTGGCCACGGCAATGAACTGCTTGACGTTCTGCGCCGACACCGAGGGATGTATCGCCATGGTGGTGACTACCGCTGCCAGATTCGCAATCGGCGTGAAATCGTCGATGCCCTTGAACGGGAGGTTGGCATTAAACGCTTGATTCACCACGTGCGTGTTCATCAGGCCCACCAGCAGCGTGTAACCATCCGGTTTGGCTTTCGCCACCAGATCGGTACCGATGTTGCCCGCCGCGCCCGCGCGGTTATCGACGATCACCACCTGACCCAGCGCCGGATGCAGTTTGTTGGCGAGGGTGCGCGCAAGAATATCCGCCGTGCCGCCGGGCGGAAACGGTACGACAATGCGCACCGGCTTGTCGGGCCAGGCCGCGTGGGTGGCCGTGGCGAGCAGCCACAGTCCTATGACTGTAGAAAAATTATTCAATGAAATCAATTAGTTATATTAATCACGGTGAGTCAAATTTCCGCGGCCGCAACCCCGCGTGAAACCAGTTGATCATCGAATAAATATCGTACACCGGCAGCCCCACCGCTTCGCGCAGCGCCGCTGCGTAAGGCGGCATGTTGGTGCACTCGAGCACGATAGCGCCGATATCCGGGTGGCGCGCCACTAGCGTTTTACCGGCATCGACGATGTCCTGCCGCGCGAGTGAGATATCCATGTCATGCTTCTCGGCCTTGATCAACACACGAAAAAACTCGCGGCCGTTTTCCGTGCCGACATACGGCGTATCCAGCGGCACGGCCACGGCGGCCAGATGCTGCGGCGTCAAGGTGGAGCCGCTCACCGTGACGATGCCCACGCGTTTGCCCGGCGGCAGTGTGGCCTGTACCCAGCCCACCTGCATCATGGATGAGGTCGCCACCGGCACGCCCACTGCTGCCGCGAGTTCGTTCTGGAACAGCGACAGAAAGCCGCAGTTGGTGGTCAGCGCTTCAGCGCCGAGGTCAACGAGTTCTTTCGCCGCCTCAATAAAATCGTTCAGTAATCCGCGCGCACCGTGCAACACCACTTTCTCGGGACTTGCGCCGCGCACCACGCGATACAGCACCGGAAACGGCCACGTCGTGGCGTTGCCCATGTCGCCGGGGATGCGCGGAAAGCGCGCCTCGAGCATGAGGATGCCGAGCGGCGCGCCGTAGAGCGCTTTGCCGCCGCGGGCGATGGTGGTGGGTGTTGATGTAGTCATGAGGTGGGACTCTGTTTACATACGAAATCCGTTTGCTGCACGTCGAACTCTCTCCCTGTCATTCCCGCCTGCGCGGGAATGACAGGGGTAATTATTGGGGATTACATATCCGCGTGACACCTAAACCCGCTTCCCTCATTCCAACCCTTCTCCCGGAGGGCGAAGGGCTTTTCACCCCTCGCCCTCCGGGAGAGGGGCGGGGGTGAGGGAAGGAAGCACCGTGCTTCATGTTTGTCACGAAGTTTCGTAATCCGCAATAATTGTGCTTGTCTCAAAAGCCCTGAGTCCTCAACTAACCACCACCCCGCGCCGCATCCCGAAAACAATGCAACGCGCGCGGCGTAATCCCCGCCGCCACATTACATCCCGGCGCAAGAATAAAGTTACGCGCCCCGCCGGCCTGCATCAAGGCGTCGGCGACTTCCGCGCGAATTTCGGGCAGCGCACGTTCGTGCAGCTTCGATTCATCCAGCCCGCCCATCAGGCATTTGTTGGTCAATTTGCGCACTGCCGCGATCGACGGGTTGCCCGGCAACCGGTCGGACCAACTGAACACCTCGCACGGGTAGTCGAGTATGCGCCGCAGATCGAGCGGGTTGCCATGCGCATGCACGATGCGTGTCAGGCCGTGCATTTCATTCAGCAGGCGGCGATCGTACGGCTCGTGAAACGCGCGGAACTCCGCATCGCTGATGCCGCGCGACGAAGGTGGCAGGATGCAGGCGTTGGTGGCGTACAGCACGCCGTCCACCGGAATTTTGCGGATTTCTGCGATGTAATCGACGAAGGATTCGGTGAGCGCGCCGAGCATCGCCGCTGCTTCGTGCGGGTGACTGCGTATCAGCGGTGCCGTGGAAAACCCCACCGCGAACAACACCGAAAAAAACGGCTCGAACAAAGTGTCGATCAGCGGCACATCCGGCCCGACATGCGCACGCATGAGGCGCAGGCATTGCAATTGTTCGGCGAAAATGCGCTGGTGCATCGGCAGCTTCACGAAACGCAGCATGTCCGCCGCCGCCGAAATAGTTTCCAAGCCAGGCGGCGGTGTCAGGCGATAGTCGTTCATCACCTTGCAGAGGTCCCAATCGCAGGCGTCGTAGAACGCCAATTGTCGGCGCGCGTTTTCCGAGCCGTCGACGCCATCGGTGGCGAAATTGCACCACGCCACCGTGGGCGGATAATCAACCGGCTCACCGCGCACGGCGGCGTGAAAACGCTGCAGCTTGTTCATGGTTGGACGATCATACCGGATCACCCGTGCCGGGTGTTTTGGGTGCGTGTAAGCCGCATTTAGCCTACGATATCGCCCATGCACACACGCCGCCGATGGTTGGCCCTGCCTTTACTCCTGCTACCCGTGCCCACGCGGGCGGCACAAGCTTGGGTAGGTGCCATGCAACGCGCGCGGCAGATGCGTGATGAGGCGGTGCGGGCGGGCGATCAGCCCTATGGCGCGGTGGTGTTACGCGGCTCGCTGATCGTGGGCGAAGCACCCAGCCGCGTAATCACGGCCAACAACCCTGACGCGCACGCCGAGCGCGAAGCCCTGCGCGACGCGCTTCACCGCCTGGGCAACGCGGATCTCGCGGGTTGCGTGCTGGTGTCGACTTCGCGCCCCTGCCGACTGTGCGAAGCGGCGGCGGCCAAGGTGCGCATAACACGCATGGTGTACGGCGATGCGTTAACCGACGCGGGGCAACCCTCATGAAATGGTTATGGTGTCTGCTGTTGATCATGGTGTCGCCGGTGTTTGCGGCGGTGCCGAATGTCACGCCGGCAGTTGCACTGATCGCAGCGGCAGAACGCGGCAATGTCGCCGACCTGCAAAAATGGCTGGATGCTGGCGCGCCGGTCAACGCGCGCGATGCGCGAGGCCGCAATGCCGTGCTCGCCGCCACGCAACGCGGGCACGTCGAAGCCGCGCGTCTGTTGATCGCGCGCGGCGCAGACGTCAATGCACAGGACGACATCCGCGACAGCGCTTTTTTGCTCGCGGGCGCGCGCGGCCACACCAAGATCGTGCGGGCCGCGCTGGCCGCGGGCGCGAATCTCAAAAGCACCAATCGCTACGGCGGCACGGCGTTGATTCCGGCGTGCCACTATGGCCATGTCGAAACCGTGCGCGTGCTGCTGGGTTCGGCCATCGATGTGAATCACGTCAACAACCTGGGCTGGACGGCGCTGCTTGAAGCCGTGATTCTCGGCGACGGCGGCGCGCGCCACACAGAGATTGTGAAGCTGCTGATCGCGCATGGCGCGAACGTGAATCTACCCGACCGGCAGCGTGTTACGCCGCTCGCGCACGCCGAACAACGCGGCCAACGGGCGATCAGCGAGATGCTGCGTGCAGCGGGCGCGATCGAGCAACTGCCGACTGGCCGCAGCGAACCCCGCGCCCAACCATGACTGCCGTGGCCATGGAATACTACGACTACTGCGACAGTCCGCTCGGACAAATACTGCTGGTTGCCAGCGACGCTGCGCTAACCGGTTTGCATTTCGTCGGCGAGAAATATTACCCCGCGATAGCCGCCGATTGGCGGCGACAACCGCAGGCACCACGCATCGTGCAGGCGCGTTACCAGTTGAATGAATATTTCGCCGGTAAGCGTCAGGCATTCAGCCTGACCGTAGAGCCGCCCGGCACGCCGTTTCAGCGCGTGGTGTGGCGCGCGCTGCAGGAAATCCCCTATGGCGTTACTTCCCACTACGGCGCGCTGGCCCAACGCATCGGCAATGCCAGCGCATCGCGTGCGGTGGGCGCGGCGAACGGGCGTAACCCGATTTCGATTGTCATTCCCTGTCATCGCGTGATCGGCGCGAACGGCGACCTCACCGGCTATGCGGGCGGCCTCGAGCGCAAGGCGGCGCTGCTGCGGCTGGAAGCGGAAAACGCGGGGGAATTTCGCCTTGCGCCAGGTTAGAGTCCTAGACGAATCTAAAAAATATCAATAAAAACAAATAGTTACATCAAATAACGCCAAGGCCAAAAACCAGCGCTACAACCCGCCTGCTATCATCGCCGCCTGACCGTTTTGACATCCAAGGAAACCCGCCATGCTGATGCAACAACTCGCCGACTACGCCATTAAAGAACAAACATCGAAGCTGCCCGCCGACGTGATCCACCACGCCAAACGCGCGGTAATCGATTGGTATGCCGCACTGCTGCCAGGCAGCCTGTGCCCGCCGGCGACGTTGCTGGAACTGGCGTTCGCCGATGATCTGGATCGCGGCAAGGCGCGCCTTGCACGTGGACGGCGCTCCACGGTTCGCACGGCGGCACTGATCAACGGCGCGGCCTCGCACACGGTGGAGTTCGACGATATTTACCGCGATGCGGGCTACCACCCCGGCAGCCCGACCATTTCGGCGGCGCTGGCGGCGGCGCAAGGCGCGGGCGCCAGCGGCGAGCGTTTTCTGCGTGCGGTGATCGTGGGTTACGAAACCTCCACCCGCATCGGCGAAGCGGTGATGCCCTCGCACTACAACTTCTGGCACACCACCGGCACCGTCGGTGCGTTCGGCGCGGCGGCTTCGGCGGCGACCGCGTTGAATCTGAATCACGAGCAGTGGAGCCACGCGGTGGCGACGGTGGGCACCTTCGCGGCGGGCCTGCAACAGGCGTTTTTGTCGCAGGCGATGAGTAAACCGCTGCACGGCGGCCACGCGGCGGATGCGGGCGTGCTGGCGGCGACGGCGGCATCAAAGGGCGTTACCGGCGCGCTGGATATCATCGAAGGTAAAAAAGGTTTCGGCGCCGCGATGAGCGTCAACCCCGATTGGAGCAAGGCCACCAAGGGCCTGGGCGTTGATTACCACATCAATCACATGACGTTCAAGGCGCACGGCTGCTGCGGCCACACCTTCCCGTCAATCGACGGCGTGCTGCACCTGGTAGAACAACACAAACTACAGCCGCAAGACATCAAAAAAATCACCCTGGCCACCTACAAAGCGGGCCTCGACATCATCGACAACGCGCAGCCCGAGGGCGAATACCAGGCCAAGTTCAGCCTGCAATATACCGTCGCGCATGCGGCGGTCTACGGCAGCGTGCGGCTCAACGCCTTCACGCCCGAGCGCATACAAGACCCGGCGGTGCGCGAGCTGATGCAAAAAGTCGTGTGTGTGGCCGACCCGGTGTTTTCCAAAGGCTACCCTGGGCAGCGCGCGTCGCAGGTGGATATCGAAACGGTTGATGGCCGCAAGCTTGCGCACTTTCAACCGTACCGCAAAGGCGACCCTGAGTTGCCGCTTACTGATGACGAGTTGAATGCGAAGTTTATGGAACTGGCTGAACCGGTGCTGGGTGACCGCGGGTCGAAGCGGTTGTTGGAACAGCTTTGGATGCTGGAGAAATTGCCGAGCGCGGAGTTTGAGATTTTGAGTGGGGATGTGCGGGCTGTGGGGTAGTTTTCCTCTCATGGTTGGAAGCATTGGCCGCCTCTGGCGTTACCCCGTCAAATCGCTGCTCGGTGAGCAGCGTGAAGCACTGGACTTGAATACTCGCGGGGTCGAAGGCGATCGGCTTTTCGCGATTCGCAATTCTGAAGGCAAACTGGCCAGCGGCAAGAACACGCGGCGCTTTTTCAAGCTGGACGGGCTGTTCGCCTTGCGTGCGTCGTACGACGGTGAGGTACCGCTGATTTCGTTCGCCGATGGCAGCACCCTGCGCGGTGATCAGCCGGAAATTCATGCCACGCTGTCGAATACGTTGGGCCAACCGTTGACGCTCGCGCGGGAAGCAGACATTTCGCATCTCGACGCCGGCCCCGTGCATCTGATAACAACGGCATCCCTGACGTGGCTGCAAAACAGTGTGCCGGGCGTGCAGGCCGACGAACACCGCTTCCGGCCGAACATCGTGGTTGAAACATCCGGCGTGATGCCCCTGGAAAATACCTGGCTGGGAAAAACGCTCGCTATCGGAAAGCAGGTCGTGTTACGGGCAAGCCAGCCAACCGAGCGCTGCGTGATGACCACCTACGCGCAATCAGACCTGCCCTTCGACCCGCGTATTTTAAAGGGCATTGCGCAACACGCGGATCTTTGTTTTGGCATCTACGCACAGGTTCTGGTGCGGGGAACTATTCGCTGCGGCGACAGCGTGACGGTAGTCGATTGATCTGCGCTGCAGCAAGTAGGGCGCACTAAGCGAAGCGCAGTGCTCCGCATGCAATCGTTCGGTGCAATGCGCTTCGCTTATTGCACCCTACTAACCCCCATCTGTGCAAGTGCCGGCAGATTCAGGCGCTTACCTACTGCTGCGCAATCCCCGCATCCTTGATCACCTGCGCCCAGCGCATGATCTCCGCGCGGATGAACTGATCAAACTCATCCCGCGTGGTGGGCGCGATGTCGATGCCCAGTTCGGTCAGCCGCTGCTGAATTTCCGGGATGCGCAACACGTTGTGAAAATCGGCGTTCAGTTTGTCGAGTATCGCCACCGGCACGCCGGACGGCGCGCATACGCCGTACCACGATTGCACTTCGTAGCCGGGGAAACCTGACTCGGCCACCGTCGGCACATTGGGCATTTGCGGTGTGCGCTGGGCGCTGGTGACGGCGATGGCGCGCAGGCGTCCGCTCGCCACCGGCTGCACGCTCGCGGGCAGGTTAGAGACATTGATCGGCACCTGACCGCCGATGGTATCGGTGAGGCCTTGCGCGGCAATCTTGTAGGGGATATTCACGATATTCACTTTTGCCAGCAGCTTGATCATCTCCACCGAAAGCTGCGGTGACACGCCCGGCAGTCCGGATGTATAGGAGAGCTTGCCGGGATTGGCGCGCGCGTAAGCGATCATTTCCTTTAAGTTGCGAAACGGTGCCGAGGGGTGCGCGATAATGATATTGGGCATGTTGCCGATGCGCGTTACTGCGGCAAGATCGCGCAACTGGTCATACGGCACTTTCGCCATGAGCGACATCGCGATCGCGCTGGAGGCGACATTGCATTGAACCATGGTGTGCCCGTCGGGCGGCGATTTGGCGACGAACGCAGTGCCCATCACGCCCGCCACGCCGACACGGTTATCGACGATGACCTGCTGGCCCCACAGGCGGGTGAGGCGGTCGGCTAGCAGCCGCCCGACGATATCCGGCGATGCCCCTGCACCGAACGGCACCACGTAGCGCACGGGCTTGACGGGAAAGTTTTGCGCGTGAGACGCAGTGGCGGCCACGCTCATCAACACCGCTGCCGCGAGGCCGAAGTTCGAAAAAGTCACTCGACGTGCCTGGATTATCCGGTGCATTACCGCTCCTCCGCGAACAAGCGTTACAGCCTAGGCTTCTCGAACGGTCAATTTATACCTCGTCCTGCACCTCGTCAATCATGCCAGCGCGGTGCGGGCGCTGGATGTCGTCTTGGGTGACGGCATAAATTATTCAATAAAAACAAATACTTATAAACAGAGCGCTTTCACTGTGCCGTGACGCCGATTGCCTTCACCAGCTTGCCCCAGCGTGCGAGATCGGCGCGCACCAGCGTGTTGACCTCGTCCGGCGTCATCAGCGCCGGCTCCGCGCCTTGCTGGCGCACAAAGTTGGCGTAATCCGTGCTGTTGACGACTTGCGCTATCGCCTGATGCAGACGTTGCACCACGGCTGGCGGCGTTTTTGCCGGCGCGAAGATGCCCATCCACTGCGCCACGTCATAGCCTTTCAAGCCCTGCTCGTCGATGGTGGGCAAATCCGGCAGCACCAGCGAGCGCTTGAGTGGCGTCACGCCGATGCCGCGTATCTTGCCCTGCTTGATAAAAGGCGCGGCATTGGTCACGCTGGTGCATAGCACCTCGGTGTGGCCCGCGAGCGTGTCTATCATCGCCGGGGTGCCGCCTTTGTACGGCACGTGCAGCATTTTGATGCCGGCCATGTTCATGAACAGCTCGGTGCACAAATGTGGCGTGCTGCCCACGCCGGCCGAGGCGAAGCGCAGTTCGCCTGGGCGCGCCTTGGCCAGCGCAATCAACTCCTTCGCGTTTCTCGCCGGTACCGACGGGTGTACCACGATGATGTAAGGCGCCAGCGCCACCATCGCCACCGGCGTAAAGTCGCGCTGCGTGTCGTAGCCGAGCTTGGCATAGACGAACGGTGCAATGGTCAGTGCGCCGGTGACACCCAGCAACAGCGTGTAGCCATCCGCCGGTGCCTTCGCCACCATCTCGGTGCCCAGCGTGCCGCCCGCGCCGGAGCGATTGTCGAAAATCACCTGCTGGCCCAGTTGTTCGGTCATGCGTTGCGCCAGCGCGCGGCCCAGCACATCGTTGACACTGGTGCCTGCCGGGAAGGGCATGATGATGCGCAGCGGTTTATTGGGGAAGGGCTGCGCCAGCGTCGCGCCCGCAAGCGCGAAAATCCCGATTGCCGCCACCACTTTTTTTATCAGGGCCATGTTTGTCTCCTCGTGCGGTTCACTATAGTCCAAAACCACAGTGCGCGCTGGCACCGGCGAAACGTTGTCCGGCATAATGCCCGCTGTAACCTCAGGGAATTTCAGGGAGATCGCCATGCCGCAGCCGTGCATCAAAATCGAAGTCAACGAATTCATCGCCGTCGTCACCATGGACCGGCCGCCGGTCAACGCGCAGAACGCGCAGTTCCGCGAGGAAATCATCGAAGCGTTTGATTCCTTCAGCGACCGTGACGATGTGCGCGTGGCTGTCCTTACCGGCGCGGGCAAGGTGTTTTGCGCAGGCGCGGATATCAAGGAGCGCATCGGCCTCGTCACCAAACCGGGCGATTACTGGCGGCACAATCGCGGCGCGCGCGAATACTCGAATGCGATCCGTGAATGCAAAAAGCCGGTGATCGCGGCGGTGAACGGTGCTGCGCTCGGCGCGGGCTTTGGCGTGATGTCGGCGTGCGACATCATGCTCGCGTCCGACAACGCCACCTTTGGCATGCCGGAAATCGACGTGGGATTGGCCGGTGGTTGCGCGTTTATCTCGCGTCTCTTCAGCAAATCACGCGGACGGCGCATTGTGTTTACTGGCGAGCGCTTCAGTGCGGCGGAGTTGTATCGCCTGGGCGTGATCGAATGGTGCGGGCCGCGCGAGCAGTTGATGGAAGAAGCCATGAAAATCGCGCGCAATATCGCTGGCAAAAGCCCGCTGGCGATCAAGCTCGCCAAAGAGGCCTACAACGTGGTGGAGAACATGCCGCAGCGCGACGGCTATCGTTTTGAACAAAACATCACCGAGCAGTTGTCGCACACGGAAGACGCGCGCGAGGCGCAGCGGGCTTTTGCCGAAAAACGTAAGCCCGTGTTCAAGGGGCGCTGATGAGCGATACACGCCGCAGCGTATACAAACACGAAGCGCTGACGCGGCTGTTTAATCCGCGTAGCGTCGCCATCTACGGCGCGTCGCCCAACCCCACGTCGATTGGCGCGCGCACGATCGCCAATCTCGCGTGCTTTCAGGGCAAGCTTTTTCGCGTCAACCCGCGCTACGACAAAATTGGCGATGCGCCGTGTTATCCCTCGGTTGCCGCGCTGCCGGAAAAACCCGATTGCGTGGTGCTGGCGATGCCGCGCGATGGCATCGAAGCCGCCTTGCTCGATTGTGCGCACAACGGCGCCGGCGGGGCGGTGATCTTTGCTTCGGGTTATAGCGAAACCGGCATGGCCGAACGCAGCGCCGAGCAGGCGCGCATCACCGCCATCGCGCGTGACACGGGTATCAAAGTGGTGGGGCCGAATTGCCTGGGTTTTGCCAATTTCATCTCGACGGCATCGGTGTCGTTCGCCTCGGGCGAGATGCGTCTGGATCGACCACGCGGCCCCGGCATCGGCATCGCCAGCCAGTCGGGCGCGCTGGGTTTTGCCCTGGGGCAAGCCGAAAGGCGTGGCATGAACATCAGCCACGTTCTCACGTTTGGCAACGGCGCAGATGTGCATATCGCCGACGAAATCGCTTATCTTGCCGGTGATCCGGGCTGCGCAGTGATCGCCTGTCTGTTTGAGGGCATGGCGCATCCCTTGCAAATGCTCGAAGCCGGTGAACTTGCGTGGCGGGCGGGCAAGCCGGTGATCATTTGCAAATTGGGCACCGGCAAAGCGGCCACAACAGCCGCGCTTTCGCATACCGGTTCACTCGCGGGTTCGACCGAGGCTTACTTCGCAATGTTCGAACGCGCGGGCTTTGTGGTGGTGCCGTCGATAGAACATCTGCTCGAGACGGCGGTTTTTTTTGCCAAGACCGCCAGACCCAAAGCCCGTGGCGTGGCGGTGATCGGTGCCTCGGGCGGGGCGTTGATCGCCTCCACCGACGCGGCCGAAGCCCACGGCGTGCCGATGCCGCAACCAGCCGACGAAACGCAGCAACGGCTGCGGCCCTTTGTGCCGGATTTCGGCGCGCTGCGTAACCCCTGCGATCTCACCGCGATGATGACCCGCGACAACGCCATCGCGGGCAACGCCGTCAACGCCATGCTCGATGGCGAGACCTATGGTGCCATCGTGTTTCCGCACAGCAGCCTGAGTCAGGGCAACGTTGCGCGCTTGCCGGGTTTGAGCGCCGTCGGCCAAAAGCTCGGCAAGCCGGTGTGCCTGCCGTACTGCGGCGGCTGGCTCGGCGGGCCGAGTTTGCTGGAAGCGGAGAGCGATCCTTATCTGCAATGCTTTCAATCCATCGACCGCTGCTTTGCCACGCTGGCGGCATGGCACCGACGCGATGCGCGCCTTGGCACCGAAGAAAAGCATGGCACGCGCAAACTCACGCGGGTATCGTCTGCGGCGGCGGCTGGTACGGCGGCGCGCTTGATTGCCGCTTCCAGCAACCACACGCTCACCGAACGTGAAGCCAAACAGGTGCTCGCCGCATACGGCGTGCCGGTGGTGGGTGAGCAACTGGTGCAATCAGCGGCAGAAGCCATCAACGCGGCGCAAGCGCTGGGTTATCCGGTGGTGCTCAAAGCCGAATCGCCCGATCTGCCGCACAAGACCGAGGCGGGCGTGATCCGCTTGAATCTCGCCACCGCTGCCGCAGTACAAGCCGCATACGATGAAATAATTATCAATATAAACAATAACTTAGAGAAACCTCGACTGCACGGTGTGTTGGTTCAGCCGATGCTTCCCGCCGGGGTGGAAATCATGGTCGGCGCGCGCATCGATGCACAGTTCGGGCCGTTGATCGTCGTTGGCATGGGCGGTATTTTTGTCGAATTGCTCAAGGACACCGCGCTGGAACTCGCCCCGGTCACGCCCTTCGAGGCGCGCGCCATGCTGCACAAACTCAAGGGCCGCGCGTTGCTAGAGGGCTTTCGCGGCAGCGAGGCCGTTAACGTGGATGCGTTGGCGGAGGTGATCGTGCGTCTGGCGGAATTCGCCGCCGATCAGCAAGACGTGATCGCCGAACTCGATGTCAATCCGTTGATCTGCGCCGGCGGCCGCGTGGTGGCGGTGGATGCGTTGATCGTGCGGAAAACCTAACCCGCGATCTTGTAAACCCGCGCAGCGGTGTCGTGAAACATCGCTGCGCGTTCGCTGGCTGAATAATTTTTCGAAAAGCGTTTGAACGCGTTGTACATCACGTTGTACGAAAACGATACCTTGTCCACCGGGAAGTTGCTCTCGAACATACAGCGCGCCGGTGTAAATTTCTCGATGCAGTAGCTGAGTATCGGCGCCATGTCGCTGGCGAGTGCTTCCGAGCCGATGGGCTTGTGGCGCGTGTGCCAGTCAAAGCCGGTGCGTGTCATGCCGATGCCACCGAGCTTCACCACCACGTTGGGGCAGGCGGCGACAGCGGCGATGCCGTTGCGCCAGGTCGCCATCACATCCTCGTCGCGATTTCCGTAGGGGCCCGTACGTAGCAAACCGCCCACGTGGTTCAGGATAATGGTGAGTTCGGGCACGGCCTTGGCGAACGCAGCGAGTTCGGGTAGCTGCGGGTGGTAGACCCAGCCTTCGAGTGTCATGCCCTTGCGCGCCAGCACGCGCGCACCGGTGCGAAAGACATCGCTGGCCAACTGGCCCGGCATTTTGTGCGCGGCGGTGTTTTCCACTTCGGGATGCGGATCCCAGGTTGCCGAATGGCGTATGCCGCGAAAGCGATTGGGGCTGGCGGCTTGCAACGCGTCCAGCACCGGGGCGACTTTTTCACCCAGATTCAGATTGGCGTGACCGATGATCGCGGCGGCGGCGCGCGGCGCACCATACAGGCCGCTGGCGCTGGCAGCGGCGATGCCCTGCACGAATTCCACTTCGCCCACGGGTCGCCATTCGTCCGTGACAGAGCCGCGTTCACGGTACATCGAGCGGCATTCGATAAACACCGTTGAACGCACATTGTGTCCGCCGGTGATATCGTCGAGCAGTTCGTCGAGCAGATACCGTTGATAGGGCACGCGCTCCGCACGGCGATCCCAAAAATGGTGATGCGGATCGCAGATGGGTAGCTCGGGTTCGAGGATGGCTTCCGTGGTCAGTGCGTGCCAGTCATTGCCGCCGTAAGGCATGGGATTCTCCCGATAGGGTTGGATGAATTATTTTACACAGTGGCGTAGCCGATCGCGTTGCGCAGCAGCGTATCAAACGCGGCGCTTTCCCACGCACCCCGCATCACCGGACGTTCGCTACCTGCGGGCCGGCCCTCGCGCGAGGCGGGGTTGTGGCAATGGCCGAGCGCGAAATAAGTCACCGCGCCCAAGCCCCGCGCGCGGGTGTAGCCCAGCACGCGCGTCTTGCCGTCGGGCTGTAGCGAAGTATCCGCCGGATAAAGTTTGTTCACCACGTCGGACACGGCGCGCGCGCCGTAATCGGCGGTGAGCAGCACGGTTGACGACGCAGCATCTTGCAGTTCGATGAAATACGGTTCGTCCTCGACTTCAAACGAGCTGGCCATACCTTGTGTCAGCGGATGTGCGGCATCGCGCACGTCCACGCGAAACTGGCACAGCGGCGGATGCGTCAAAAACATGCAGCCCAGCAGCGCGTGGTGTTCAGTCTTGACGGTGCGGCGCTGGCGCACGCCCTCCACGCGCTCGGCGCGTCCGCCGCTGGTGCCGTGCAAGGCCAGCCAGTGGCCACCGGCTTCCAGCCAGGGTTTGATCTGGGCGCATTGCGCGGCATCCGGGTAGGGGCCGGCAACGTAGGTAATAAGCAGTCGGCTAACCGCCAGCCATTTGGCGACATCGCCAAAATCGTTGGCGACCGACGCGGGCATATCCTTTTCGGCGAGTAGTGTCAGCAGCCGTAGTCGTGCGTGATCATGGTCATGGCCGGCGGGCGAACCGGGCGGGAATCCGCCGGTGATGACGTGGGCGCGGGTAAATTTTGACTCGGACATGGGGTGGCCTCGGTTGTGACGGGAAGTTGTTCCGCTGAGTATAATGCAGTGCGTTTCTCTATAGCGGCAACGGGAGCGCGCCACAGCCCGCCGCTCCCGTTCAGATAAAGGAAGCAACATGCCAACATTACCGAGCAGATTCAAGGGTGCATGGCCGTGGTTGCCGGTGCTGGGCGCTGCCGCGATGCTGGCGGCCCCCGGCTATGCACAAGCGCAGCAGAAGCCACAGCAAACCCCTTCGACAAGCTCAGGACAGGCATTTCCCACCAAGCCGATCCGTTTCATCGTGCCGTTCTCGCCCGGTGGCGGCACCGACACTCTGGCGCGCGTCGTCGCGCAGAAGATGAGCGAAAACTGGGGGCAGCCGGTGGTAATCGAAAACCGCACAGGTGCGGGCGGCGCCATCGGCACCGCGCTGGCTGCCAAGGCCGCGCCCGACGGTTACACCATGCTGGTGAGTTCGCCGGGCTTTGTGGTGAGCGCGGCGTTGCATGCCGGTAAGCTGCCTTACGATCCGATCAAGGATTTCATGGGCGTTACCAATATCGGCTATTCCACTAGCGCGCTGGTCATCGCCCCTTCGCACGGCATCAAAACGGTGAAGGCGCTCATCGACTTTGGCCAGGCGCGGCCGGGCAAAGTCCTGTTCAGTTCCGGCGGCGCGGGCAGCTCAACGCATCTGAGTGCCGAGCGCTTTCGGCTTGCTGCGGGCATCAAGACCGTGCATGTAGGTTTCAAGGGGTCGTCGGACGCGATCATCGAAGTCGTGGCCGGGCGCGTGCACTACGTGATTACCGGTCTGTTGACTGCGTTGCCGTTTATCAAGGACGGCCGCGTCATCGGCCTGGGTGTTACCGGGTCGGCGCGCTCCCCGGTGTTGCCGGATGTGCCCGCCATCGTGGAAACGCTGCCCAACTACAAGCGCGACGGCTCGCACGTCATGCTGGCGCCCGCGGGCACGCCGCGTCCCATCGTCAATCAGATCAGCCGCGAGGTGAAGCGCATTTTCGAACTGCCGGACGTGAAAGAGCGGCTGAAGAATTTTGATTATGCGTTGTCACCCACCACGCCCGAGGAAATGGACAAAATCCTGCGTGCCGATATTGAGTCGTTTTCGGAGTTGGTGGTGCAGGCCGGGCTGCGGCCGAAGTGAATTGCGTGAGGCCGGTGTTCAGGTGCGTTTCAGCGCGGTAACTTCGATCTCGATTTTCATGCGCGGGTCCGCCAGGCCAGCGGAAATCATCATCGCGGCGGGGCGACTCTCGCCGAAGTATTTGCGCAGCACCGGCCAGCATTGCTCGAACTCGCTGCCGTCGGGTAACACGTAAGTCACGCGCACTACGTCTTGCAGGCCGGCGCCGGCCTCGCGCAACGCCGCCTCGATATTCTTCAGACACTGCTCGGTTTGTTCAAGCAGGTTGTCGGAAATCGTCATCGTGGCGTAATCGAAGCCCGTGGTGCCCGAGACAAACACCCAGTCTCCCGCGACCACCGCGCGGGAGTAGCCGATCTGTGCCTCGAAGGTCGAGCCGGAGCTGATGAGTCTGCGGTTCATCGAAGGTTTTACCCCATCGTCGAATTAAACGCCCCGCCATCCAGCAACAGGTTTTGCCCGACAATAAAGCCCGACGAGGCCGCACACAAAAACGCGCATGCCTCGCCAAATTCAAACGGATCACCGGCGCGTCCGGCGGGGGAATTCTTGAATGCCGCTGCGAGAAATTCATCCACCGGCACGCCCGCCTTCTTCGCTGCTTCCATGCGGCCCGAGCGCAGGCGGTCGGTGAGGAACGGGCCGGGCAGCAGCCCGTTGATGGTGACATTATGCCGCGCCACCTGCCGTGCGAGGCCGCCGACAAAGCCGGTGAGACCCGCACGCGCGCCGTTGGACATGCCCAGTTCGGGGATCGGCGACTTCACCGAGCCGGAGGTGATGTTGACGATGCGGCCGAACTTGCGCGCGATCATGCCGTCCACCACCGCCTTGATCAGCATGATCGGCGTGATCATGTTGCCGTTCACTGCCTTCGCCCAATCGGCCTCGTTCCATTCACGGAAATCGCCGCGCGGCGGGCCGCCGGCGTTGTTCACCAGAATGTCCGGCGACGGGCACGCAGCCAGTACTTTGGCGCGGCCTTCCGGCGTGGTGATGTCGCAGGCCACTGCCGTGACCGAGCGCCCGGTGGCGGCGCGAATTTCGGCGGCAGTTGCTTCGAGTTCACTGGCCGTGCGCGAGTTGATCACCAGATCGACGCCGTTTTTCGCCAGCGCCATCGCGCACGCGCGGCCCAGCCCCTTGCTGGCGGCGCAGACGATGGCTTTTTTGTCCTTGATGCCCAGATCCATGATGATGCTCCTTGATTGATAGGGATGACATTTGCAGCAATCAATGTATCGCGCGGCGCGCGCTACGGTCAACCACGCGCCGCCACGGCAAGCCATGCGTTACTATTGCGCTCGCGGTGCGACACCGTGTTTTGACCCAACCAGGCGCGTGATCACCCATGCGCCGCTGTTGCAACACGATGGTGTGCCCGTGCAGGCGATGGAACTTGCCGGACCGAATGGCGTAAGTAAGCAAGGGAGTAAACCGTCATGTCATCTCCTTCGTGTGATATTGCCGAGGCAGTGATTCTGCTGGGCCGCGGCATGCCGCGCGGCGAGCAGGAAATCTTGCTCGACACGCTGGCACGCGAGCTGATGGCGCGCCAGACGACGCCGCGCGTGCGAGTGGTTAGCGCATTTCTCGAAATGACCGCGCCCAGCCTCGAAGACACCATCAGTCAACTGGCCGCCGAAGGCGCCAAACGTATCGTGGTGGTGCCCGCGTTCGTGCCGTGGGATCGCAATATTCAACGCTGGCTGCCACGTTATCTGGCGTTTTGTGTGAGCGAACAGAATCTCAACGCGCAGGTGGTGATGGCGCAGCCGATCGAATCCACGCAGGGATTTGCCGACGCGCTGAGCCAGAGCCTCGCCCATGCACATGGCGTGGCCGATGTGCGCGACAGCTACAAACCGGTGCGCCGCCGTCAGGGCCGATCAACGGTGCCCGCCTACAAGCGGCAGGTATACGTGTGCCTCGGGCCGCGCTGCACGGCGGCGGGAGCGTGGCGCAGTTACGACAAGCTGCGTGAGGCGCTGCACGCCAATGGTCTGGATAACCCTGGTGACGAACGCGTGATGGTGGTGCGCACCGCCTGCCAGCATCCGTGCAATCTCGCGCCGCTGGTGAGCGTGCAGCCTGACAACATGTGGTACGGCGAGCTGGATGAAACCCGCGTGCACGCCATCGTGCAATCGCATTTCATGCAGGGCAAGGTGTGCGAAGCCTACGCCTATCGTCCCGGCGAGCGCGTGCGCACGCCCGATCTGGCGGTGGACATGAAAGACCATTACCCCACAGTCAATGCCACTCAGGGCAGCATCGCCATCCACGAAGCGCTGGCACGCCCGGCGATGAAAGTGATCGACGCCGGGGCGCTGTTCATGCGGATCGAAAACACCGGTGACGGCGCAGATACGCTGATCGCGGTGCAAACGCCGCTGTCAGCCCAACCGCGCATCCACGATCCCGCGGTGTCGCACGCGCGGCTGGAAGACCTGGAATTCGAGCCGCTGGCATTGCCTGCGGGCACCACCGTGGAGCTCAAAGTCGGGCATCTGCACCTGATGCTGCTCAATCTGAAAACCGACCTGATCGAAGGCGATCCGCTGCCGGTGCGGCTGGTGTTTGAACACGCCGGCGCGATTGATTTGAAGCTGACTTGCCACCCACCGATTGATATGTAAAACACGGAAAGACCCCACCTCATGCCCACCCAAAAACTCTCGCAAACCGCAGGCGATTTTTACAACAGTTCACCGTACCAGGAGGCATTCGATATCGATTATCCGCAGGAAAACCTCGAAGGCCAGATGTACCAGTATCGCTGCAAATCCTGCAAAATCATCACCACCGATATCAACGGGCGGCTGGAAAATCACGCGGCGGATTGCGCCTATCGCTTGTCGCGCACCACCGGCGTGGCGTGACATGCGGCTGAACTTACGCCATGCGCTGTTGTTGCTGTGCGCCAGCAGCGCGGCCGCCGCGCAAAACTATCCCACACGGCCCATCCGCCTGATCGTGCCGTTCACCGCTGGTGGCGGCACGAACATCCTGGCGCGCGCGCTGGGGCAACATTTTTCCGGCGCGTTAAAGCAAAACGTGATCGTGGACAACCGCGCGGGCGGCAACACCGTCATCGGCTCGGAACTCGCTGCCAATGCTGCGCCGGATGGCCACACGTTGTTGGTGCAGATCAACAATCTGACGGCGTTGCCCGCCTTGTTGCCCGGCAAAAAGCCGGTGGTGTCGGTGGATTCGTTCGCGCCGATCACGCTGGTCGGCGTGCTGCCGCATATTTTGGTGGTGCCGCGTGGCGTGCAGGCCTCCAGCGTCAAGGAGTTGATCGCGCTGGCCAAGGCCGCGCCAAAAAAACATACCTACGCTTCGGCCGGCATCGGCACGCCGGTGCATTTGGGCGGCGCTTTGTTTGCCTCGATGGCTGGCATTGAACTGGTGCATATCCCCTATAAAGGCGCGGCGGATTACACCACCGCCGTGCTGGGCGCACATGTAACGATGACCTTTGGCTCGGTACCCACGGCGTTGCCGCATATCCGCAGCGGCGTATTGCGGGCGCTGGCCGCGACCACTGCCGCGCGCATCAAGGTGTTGCCGGAGCTTCCCACCCTCGCTGAAACCGGCTTGACCGGCTACGACATTTCAAGCTGGTACGGTCTGTTTGCGCCAGCAGGCACGCCACCTGCCATCGTCAGCCTGCTGCACGCGGAAACCGCGCGCGCTATCACCAGCAAAGCCGTGATCGACCGCCTGCCGGATTACGACTTGATCGCGAATACGCCCGCAGCGTTCGGCGCGTTTTTGCGCAAGGATGCCGAGATGACGTCCAAGGTGATCGCGCGCTCGGGGGCAACATCGGATTAGCCGGGTTTGGCGTCGAATGCCTGACTTAACGTAACTATGTGTTTTTATTGATATTTTTAAAGCGCTATGAAACACATAAACTTTCACTGGTCATTGCATGGCGTCGTCTTGAGTCTGCTTTGCGCAGCAGCGATCAGCGCTACAGCGGCGGACTACCCCGCGCGCCAGGTGCGTGTGGTGGTGCCGTTCCCGCCCGGCGGCGGCGCGGACACGATTTCGCGCACGATATTTTCAAAACTCAGCGAAGCCTTCGGTCAGCAGTTCATCATTGACAATCGCGGCGGCGGCTCGGGCACCATCGGCACCGCCATCGCCGCCAAGGCGACGCCCGACGGCTACACGATTTTGCACGACGCGACCGGGCATTCGATCAACCCGTCGATGTTCGCCAAACTGCCCTACGACACCGCGCGCGATTTCGAGCCGGTGTTTCTGGCAGGCGTGGTGCCCAACTTGTTGGTGATGCATCCGTCGATCAAGGCCGCCAATGTGAGCGAGCTGATCGCGCTGGCAAAATCCACCAAAGAGGGCCTGAACTGGGCCTCAAGCGGCACCGGCAGCGTGCAACACATGGCGCTGGAACTGTTCAAGGTCAGCGCGGGCATACCGCTCAATCACATTCCCTACAAAGGCGGCGGGCCGGCGCTGATCGACGTGGTGGGCGGGCACATCAAGTTTTATTTCAGCAACGCGGCGGCGTCCACCGGCCACGTCAGGGCCGGCACCGTGCGCGGCCTTGCGCACACCGGGCGTGGGCGGCTGGCGGCGCTGCCGGATATACCGCCGATGGCCGACACGCTGCCCGGTTACGAAGCGTATGAATGGAACGGCGTATTCGTGCCGGCAAACACGCCGCGCGCCATTATCACGCGGCTCAACACGGGCCTGAACGACGCACTGCGCACGCAGGCAGTGACCGACCGGCTGGCATCACTCAGTGTGCAAACGCGCCCCAACACGCCGGCGGATTTCGGCGCTTACGTCAAGGGCGAAATTGCCAAGTGGGGCAAGATTGTGCGTGGGGCGAATATCAAGGCGGAGTGAGAATCACTGACCTAGCCCCTGGCGGCGAATAACGCTTACGCTGCGGGCGGCAATTGCCGGCCCGGAAAAGGCGTGCTCCGGTCTTTTCTTGGATGACTGCTCTTCGGCCTAAGCCGCCAGTGACACTGCGATCCTTCAACGTCTGCAATGCGTTTGATTGCGGTCAGTCCGACGCTGCCGGGCCAAAAATCAGGAATTTTGCTCCGAGCGTCGGCTTCGCAAAACGATGATCGGCGGCTATCGACCCAAACCTGCCAGTCGAATTTCTCCAAAGCAGCCGTCCAGGTTGTTAGTCAATCACCGTGTGAGCTCGCACCAAGTTTACGTAAGGACTTTTTATCCCGAGTCAAAGCGCTGGATGAGGAGCTAATACCGCGCAGCTTCGCCCCAATTTATCACCGCATACCCCACGCCGTCAGTTACTTCCCGAAATATTCCTCAACCCTCTCCCATGCCATTGTCTGGAGAAATTTGACGGTCTCGCCGTCGATGCCAGCAGTGTACTTGTTGCCCACTGGGGATTGCCTGTAGACGGCCGCATACGCTGTCGCTGCCGAAAGGTAAGTGCCGGCCAAGCTCGGATGGCGCTTGTCAGGCTGGTAGAGTTCAAGTTCAGGCCGCTTTGAGGTCGCTTTCGCAAACGCCAGCCCCGAGGGAATAACCAGCGCGTCGTTGCTGTTGCCCGCGACGGTGTACTCCTCCGCGAGCTGCGCCGTCATCTCCGGCTTGTCCTTGTACGCCCATGTCATCAGGAAGATCGGTATAGCGCCGTGCTTGCGGACAATTTCGCTCTGCTTTGTCGCGTAATCATGGAACACTGGCTTCAGCTTCGGGTGGATAGGGCACTGGCTGCAGTCAATCATGATGACAGCGTCAAACAGCTTGTCGAACTTGTTGAACCGTATCTCGTTGTCCCCGACGAAGGAATACTTGCGGATGCCGTTCGGTCGAAAGTAGGACTCCATGTCGTGCCAGTCGAAGCCGGACCCGCCGATCGTCACCGACGTGCCACGGTGCGCCATTTTCGGATTGCCGGATCGCACTAACTGCCCGAGGTGATTATGCATACTGTTGTTGTAATAGAAAAAGCTGTTCCCCACCCACATGATAGAGCGCGGAGGATCTCCGCCCAGTTCGGTGCGCTTGGGTTTGGTCTGACCGAGAATATCTCCAGAAAAAGACACGAGACATAGCAGCGAAAGCAAGGCGCCTACCATCCGCCTATTGCGAATTATTACGAACATGAGCGTTACCTCCTATAGAAATTTGAACTGGAACATAGCTAGAATTGCCGTGCGGCATTTTATTGATGGGTCCAATTCAACGCATTAGGCAATTTTTTAAGCATAGACTGAAAATTGAAAGTTAGCAGCATGTGACGGCTTTTGGCCGGTAGTGTGAATTTCTACCTAAATCCCTAAGCGGTCATTGGTAAAAACCCTAATACTTTCAAGGTCAGCTTACGGGTAGCATGGATAATAGCCGCACCCGGCCAAGTGCGGACTGCCAGGAGCAAATCAAACCCATCTTCTGAGCGACCGTTAAGAGATCATCACCCGCCGCTGAGAAAAATTTACCCCGCCTTTGGATAGGGCGTAGCATGGCAGGACAAACGTGGGTCAATCTCAAGCAAGGGGATTTTCATGGCAACCAGAAAACCCATAGCAAACACCCCCGACACGGCATCAGCCAAGCCGGTGGCGGAGCATGGCCAGCAGGCTGCCCCCCCCGGCATTCATGGATGAGGTGCCGAAAGCGGCTGCCGCCGACTTCCCCATTGTCGGCATAGGTGCTTCGGCTGGCGGACTGGAAGCCTTCGAGCAGTTCTTCCGCGCCTGCCCGGCGGACACGGGCATTGCCTTCGTGCTGGTGCCGCACTTGGACCCGGGTCATGAAAGCCTGCTGGCCGAAATCCTGCAACGCACCACCACCATGCCGGTGGTGCAAGTCCTCGACCAGGCCCGCGTAGAACCCGACCGCGTCTACGTCATCCCGCCCAACCGCGCGATGAGCATACTAAACCGGGTAGTGCAGCTCTCGATGCCGGACCTCGCGCGCGGGCAGCGCATGCCCATCGATGTCTTTCTGCGCTCGCTCGCCGAGGATCAGGCGGAAAAAGCCATCGGCATCGTCCTCTCGGGCACCGCCACCGATGGCACGCTCGGCCTGCGCGCCATCTTGGGCGCCGGTGGCATCTGCATGGTGCAGGAACCCGCCACTGCCAAATACGACGGCATGCCGCAAAGCGCCATCGCCGCCGGCTACCCGAGCATCACGCGGGCGTGCTGACCGTCGATGGCAAGCTGAAAGGCTTGCTGGCGCCGGGCCTGCACTACTACTGGCGCTTCCTGCGCGATCTGAAGGTGGAAGCCGTGGATCTGCGTTTGCAGGTGCTGGAGGTGGCGGGGCAGGAGATTCTCACGCGCGACAAGGTATCGCTACGCGTGAACCTGACGGCGGGTTATCGCATCACCGATGTGCTGACGGCGTTTGCGCGCCAGGCCAAACCGGTGGACTTCCT
>CAMBGJ010000004.1 GCA_945865805.1 Bordetella parapertussis | reverse complement strand
TCAAACAGTTGTTGCAAACCGTGACGGAGCGTTTGTTTGTGCCCAAGCCAGCAAAATTGCTGTTCTCGCCGTAACCTGGACACGTCCGGTCAGTCGAGAATAGGCCACCCATCCCTCCCAATCACCGCTCAACCCCGCTGCCGCCTTCCAGCATAATGGGCAGGGTAGACTGCGCCTGGCGTTCTGAAAGACCGTGAAATCAATTCCATATTATGCAAAACATTTGATATCGGATTGTTTGTGCAACATTCGGGCTAGATGCTGGGCAACCATTTTTGATCGGCGACGCAGTCACGCTTGCGGATTTATTCATGGTGCCGTGCCTGACCTCGCTGGCGCGGACCGACGAAGGCCGCGCGATGCTTAAAGGCCGCCCACGGGTTACCGGCTGGCGTGAGCGTATGGAGCACCTCGATAGCGTGCTGCGTTTCCGTGCGGCGCAACCGCCACGCAAGCCCATCGAGCATGCACGTCGATGGGTAACAACGCATCGTCCCGGCATCCTGGCGAATTTCTTCGTCCGATACATTAAGCACGACGTAGGCGCGTCCTACGCCGCTATGAAAGTCTCGTGGCCCTTGCGCATCGGCAGCGGCCAGCACAGAATGTATTGTAAGTGATTGTTTTTATTGATTATTTTAGAAACGCTATCTGACTCGCCGCTTCGCCAGCTCCGCTGCGTTCAGCCGCAGCCCCAGCCCCGGTCCGTCGGGCAAATGGAACAGTCCCTGAATCGGTAGCGGCGGATTGTCGAACACGGAGTGCGTGCGGGTGCTGGGATCGTTCCACTCTGCCGGCTTGACGCTTTGCAGTAACGAGGCCAGAACATGCAGGTTGGCCGTATGCCCAATCATCGGCTGCGTCTGATGCGGCACCAGCTCGACGCCGTGCGCATGCGCCAACGCGGCACAGCGCAGCATGCCGGTGATGCCGCCCATCTTCACGATGTCCGGTTGCACCATGCGCACGCCGGCACTGATCAGATCAGCGAGACCGGCCAGCGTATACGTCTGCTCACCCGCCGAAACGGTGATCGACAGCCGCTGCGCGACCTCGCCCGTGGCCTTGATGTGGTAATGCTGAACCGGCTCTTCGAACCACCAGTAGCCCAATTCCTCCAGCGCGTGGCCGACACGAAGGGCGCCGCTGATCGAATAGCAATTGTTCGCATCGAAGGCGAGTGGAAAGCCCGCACCGACCAGCGCGCGCACCGCCTTCGCCTTGGCTATGTCGCCCGGAATGTCGGCATCCAGTTGCGTGCGGTTGTTGTCAAAGCGAATCTTTACCGCGGCGGGCTTGTCTTTCAGCCGCTGCTCGACCACGGCGCAGACCTGCTCGACCGTGCGCTCGCCATTGCCGCCGATCGACGCGTAGAACGGCAGCGCTGTTTTCCACGCGCCACCGATCAGCTTGTAGATCGGCAAGTCGGTCAGCTTGCCCTTGATATCCCACAGGGCGATGTCCAGCGCGGCCAGGGCGCTGGTCAACGCACCCTCGGGCCCGAGCTTGACCAGCGTGTGCATCGCCTGATCCAGCAGCACGGCGTGATCGAGCGGATCGTGCCCGATCAGCAGCGGCGCGATGTCGTCGCGGATCATCGCCAACGACGCCCGGCCACCCTGCATGGGCGATGCCTCGCCGATGCCGGTCAAGCCATCATCGGTATGCACCAGCACGAAGGCGCTGTGTTGCTGCGGTTTCTCGTTGGGCGACCAGGCAACCTGGAATGCTTCAATGCGAGTGATCTTCATGGCATCGTCCTCCTGCGGCGCAGTCTACCAAAGTACCAGAGTACAAGAGAGAGCGTGGCCGCGTTTTTCATCCATTGGCAATTCGGGATAACGGTCGCTTACCACCAAGATTTTGAACAGCCTCGTAGGCTACTTGCGCCTGCGCTGGTGGTACTGATCAGCCAGCACGTTGCGCAAGTGTGGAAACCCTATCGAGGTTGCCCCACCATCGACGACAATCTCGCTGCCGGTGATGTAGCTCGATTCGTCGCTCGCCAGAAACAGCACGCACTGCGCGATTTCGAGTGGCCGGGCCGCGCGCGCCATCGGGATCGCTTGCATGTTGGCTGCGCGCCAGGCGGGCGACGCGTTTGCGGCCATGCCGGTGTCCGTTACCTGTGCCGGATGCACCGAGTTCACGCGCACACCCCACGGCAGATATTGCAGCGCTGTAGCTTTGGTCACACCGCGCAGCCCCCACTTGCTCGCCGCGTAGCAGACGCCAGGATGACCCACCAGCGCCGCCGTCGAAGAGATATTCACGATCGAGCCGCCACCGGAATCACGCATCAGCGGCAGCACCGCGCGCGTGCCGATCATGGGCCCCGTGAGATTAACCGCCAGCACGCGCGCCCACTCGCGGTCGGTCACTTCTGCAACCGGGGTGCGGCTAACCACACCTGCATTGTTCACCAGCACATGGATGCCGCCGAATTCACGCTGCGCAAGCTTGACGGCGCGCGTCCAGTGCGATGTCTTCGTGACATCGAGGTGAATGTAGGCCGCGCGCCCGCCGCGCTTGACGATCTTCTTAGCGAGCGCCTTGCCCAGCACGTCGGTAACGTCGGCGAGGATGACTGCCGCACCTTCCGCCGCGAACAGTTCGGCCTCGACCAACCCCTGCCCCCCGCTCGCGCCCGTGATGAGCGCTACCTTGCCCTGCAATCTGCCTTGCTTAGCCATATGTCCTCCTGCAATGTGGTGGTGACACCAGTAGCGAGTCTTAACGCGCTTTCTTCCGTCGTTTAAAAATGGCATCCGCTATTTTCTCGGTTTGATCTGCATCGGGCGGGCCTTTGAGTTCGACGGTATTTCCATCCGGGTCGGTCAGATACATCGAAGGGCCGTGACCCAGCGCGCCATAGCGGCGTGCCACGACACCGTGCTCGATGCCTTTTCGTTTCAGATGCGCATTGATTTTCTGTTCGGAAAACTCGGCGAGTTGCACACAGAAATGATCCATGTTGCGCCGTTTTCGTCCTGCGGCGGCACCACCTGCTTTTCCGGCGGGCCCATTGATGTCGACCAAATCAATCAAACTCGCGCCGGCACGTAGCTGGGTCAGCCCGAGGGTCGGTAACACGCGCTCAACCGTGCAGCCCAGCACCGCCGCATACCAGGCGCATGCCCGCGGGACATCCGTCACCCGGAGGACTACGTGATCGATTTGCAGCGCCTTGATAGCCGCCATGTTTGATCCTCCCTGTTCGTGCTTAGCCGAAGATTCCAAAGTGGCGTGCTGGACCTGATCCATGGCGTGGCGGGCCCGTTCGCGGCGCGGCTGCTCGGTAACGCCAAACTAACGCTTACCCAACCAGGCGACGGATTCTATCTCCACCAACACCTCCGGCTTTGCAAGCGAGCGCACTTCTACCAAGGTGGAGGTGGGGAAATCTCCACTGAAGAACTCGCGGCGCGCGCGCCAGACTTCCGTATTTTTCTCGATGTTGACGACGTAGATCGTCATCTTGACCAGGTCGTCCATGGTGCCGCCGGCCGCTTTGACGATGCGCTCGATGCGCGAAAATATATGTCGGGTCTGTTCGTACTCGTCTTTCCCCACCATGCCGGCGCCGCCTTCAAAAGGACGCGCCACCTGGCCAGAGATATACAGCGTGTCGCCAGCGCGTATGGCGTTTGACCACAGACCGGGCGCAGCTTCAGCGACATCTGCGACAGGCACCTTGGTTCTTGACATGACATTCTCCTTTTGGCATTGGCCTCGAAATTCAGTAGCGACAGCGCTAACGGAAGTGCGGTATGACTTCCTTCGCGACGAGTTCCATCTGCCGGTAGGTGTCCTGCTCGTCCTTGGCGAGGAACGACAGCATGAAGTGATGCACGCCCGCGTCGATACGATCGTGGACGCCCTTGATGCAGTTCTGGGTGGTGCCGGTCAGCGACAGCGCCTTGGCGACATCCTCGGCGCTGCGCTGTGGCGTGGCGTACTTGCCGAGGTTTTCTACCGCCACGGCAAGCGCCTGCTGCGGGTCCGCCGAGATCGAGGTGGTCTGCGACACGCCAAAGTGAAACTGGCTCAGATCGCGTCCGCACGCCTGGGCGAGGCTGCGCACCGTCGCGTTACTTTCCTTGAGCTTACGCACGGTGAATAGCGTCGGATACCAGCCATCACCCAGCGTGGCGGCGCGTTTCATCGCCGCATCGCTGCGTCCGGCGATCCAGATCGGCGGGCCGGGGCGCTGCAGCGGCTGCGGCAGCAGCGTGGCATCCTCGAACTGGTAGTACGTGCCTCGATGCGTGACGTGTTCCTCGGTCCACAGTCGACGCAGCAGCGGCAGCATCTCATCAGCCCGACGCCCGCGGGTTTCCACCGGCACGTTGAGAATGTCGTACTCGATGCGGGTTGTGCGCTGGCCGCTGATGCCGATACCGAAGTCGAAGCGCCCACCGGCAATGTGATCAACCGTGGCCACAAGCTTGGCGAGCATCACCGGGTGATACAGCGGCGCGATGACAATGCCACTCATGACGCGGATGCGCTTGGTGGCAGCGGCGGCAGCGGCGAGCACGGGCAACGAGAGCAAGCGGGGAATCGGGGGATTGCCATCTTGGACATGCTCGCCCGATACCAGCCGGTCGTAGCCGAGGGCCTCGGCACGTTGCGCAAATTCGGCGATGTGTGCGGGCTCGACGTGGCCGATCGAGCATCCGAAGCTGATGGTGGGTGTAGCCATTTAGGATTTTCTCCGTTCGTTCAAACCATCGAGGCCCGGCCTCATCACACCAATTCCGATCACGGCAGCACCTGAGTCTGCCAGCGCTCGATGGTGCGCAAACAGGCGACGCCATCGCCGGGCCGCTTGCCGGACACGCTCGCCCTGCCGGCCTCGATGTCGGCACGACCACCCACCGAAGGAAGATAAAACAAAGAAGTTTTCATTCGATGCCCGATGCGTACACTGCGTAACGAAGAAGTTTACAGCATGGCAAGCGCAGGCGCGACGCTTACCGGTAGGTGGCCAGGTCTTTTCCGTAGTAAATCAGCCTTCTATAATGCGTCGGCGCACAATCTTGCCATCCTGCGTATCAATGCCAAGCGGGCATGCCGGGTTTTCCTTTTTCAACGGAATGCGCCATGAACACAACGCAACGCGAGTTGTCTCTCGCTCATTTGAGTGTGCTGGACGCGACGCCTCCTGAACTGGTCACGGCGGCGGCGGCCGCTGGCTTTCGCAAGGTCGGCATCCGCATCAGCGCCACGCCGAGCGTGGGCGTGCCGCCGTATGACATGCTGGGCGACACGCCGATGCTGCGCGAGACACTGGCGCGGCTCGCCGATACCGGCGTTGCGGTGCTCGACGTCGAGTTTCTGCGCTTTGAACCAGAACTTCCGCAAGGCCTACCAGAGGGCTTTCTTGAAAGCGCAGCACGGCTGGGCGCGCAGCATGTACTGGTGATGAGCACCGAGCCGCTGGAAGCACGGACACTCGAACGTTTTTGCGATCTTTGCGAGCGCGCACGGCACTACGGCCTGCACGTGTGCCTGGAATTCGCGATCTAAACCGGTGTCAGGACGCTCGCGGATGCCGCACGCCTGGTGAAAATATCCGGCTGCAGCAATGCCTCGGTGCTGATCGATGCGCTGCATTTCAGCCGCTCGGGCGGTTGGCCATCCCACATTGCAGGCATCGATGCGTCGCTGCTCAAGTATGCGCAAATCTGCGACGCCGTGGCCGCGATCCCGAGCGAGGCGGGCGATCTGATCCGTGAAGCGCGTACTGGCCGACTGCTGCCCGGCGAGGGTGCCCTGCCGCTGCGCGATCTGGTGGCCGCACTTCCAGCCGCGATCCCGTTGAGCATCGAGGCGCCGGTGCGCGCGACCGCAGGCCTGTCGGCACTGGAGCGCGCACAGCGCGCGTATCGCGCGATGCAGGCATTGCTTGGATAGCGCATACGCAGGAAATCGGAACCGATGATGGCGTCACGTATTCCCGACTATGACACAGCGTACAGGGCTCTCTGATGACGCCCGCCGACACGCCGCCCGACGTTGAAGCGCATTGATCTGGCGCGATCTGGGCAACCCCGGCTGGGGTTACGCGGATGTGCTGCCGTACTTTCGCAAAGCCGAGGACAATCAACACTGGTAGAACGAGTATCACAGCGTAGGCGGGCCGCTCGCAGACCCGGAGATCAGGCCCAACTATCTTGCCGCATGGGGAGCGCCGCCAGCTCGATCGTCGCCCCTCGCCTGCGCGTTCGCGGCAGCGAGGGCTTGCGGGTCGCTGACGCTTACATGATGCCGACGCAGGTGTCCGGTAACACCAACGCGCCGACGATCATGATCGGGGAATAGGTTGCGGATATGATCCTAGAGGCCGCATCACCGGGCTGAAGGGCTCAAGCGGCACATTTGGCACGCGGTCGAATCTGGATCGGGGTAGCGCTACCCTAAATCCTTGCAAACAGGGAGAAATGTGCGAGGATGTGATCTTCGTCGATCAAGGATTTATACAGTACGGCGCTTCGGCAGGGAAAAACTATCACTGGAGGTCGCACATCCATGATTGCCATGATCAGAAAATGGAGTGGTTACCTAACGTCCGCCGTGCTTGTCCACAGTGCCGCAGCGTTTGCGCAGGATAAACCACCCGGCTATCCGACTCGACCGATTCGTATACTCACTGGCGCACAGCCTGGCGCGGGGGGCGACATGATCGCACGGATGACGGCGCAAATCTTGAGTGAGCGTTGGGGCCAAAATGTCCTGGTCGATCCGCGTCCCGGCGGCGGTGGCGTGATTGCTTCGGGGACGTTGGCCAAATCGACGCCTGATGGGTATACCCTGCTTCAGTCTGGGGACGGGCTGTTGCTTCAAGGCGTGACCAAACGAGTTACGTTCGACATCCTCAAGACGTTCGATCCTGTCGTCAGCTCAACGCAGCAGCCCT
This sequence comes from Bordetella parapertussis, assembly GCA_945865805.1. Classification (GTDB taxonomy): domain Bacteria; phylum Pseudomonadota; class Gammaproteobacteria; order Burkholderiales; family SG8-41; genus UBA5216. Next base: position 35,067 of record CAMBGJ010000004.1, on the reverse strand, counting down.
ACATTCTGCTGGTCAATTTGGGCGTGCCTGCCAAGACGGTCAAGGAGCTGATCACGTTTTCTGTCGGCAAGCCACTGTCGTTCGCCGGCAGCACCGGGGTCGGCGGCACGGTGCATCTGGGGATGGAAAAGCTCTCGAAGATATCCGGCCTGCTGTTGAAACACATCACCTACAAAGGGAGCGCACCGGCGCTGCTTGCGCTAATGGGCGGAGAGGTCAGTGTGGGCGTTTCTGCTTCGCTGTCCGCGACCACCTTGATACGCGGCGGCAAGGTACGCGGCTTGGCTTGTTTGGGCCTGACGCGTGCATCGTCGTTGCCCGAGCTGCCGACCATCGGCGAGCAGGGCTTTCCCGGCTTCAAGGTGATCAATCGTTATGGTATTTGGGTGCGCACCGGAACGCCTCGCCCGATTATCCTGGCGATCAATCGTGTGGTGAGCGAGGCCATGCACACGCCACAGATCGTGCAGAAGCTCGCCGCCGATGGCAGCGAGCCTGCCGAACGCGCGAGCCCCGAGCAACTCAAGACGGAACTCACCCAGTACTACGCCGAACTCGAGCGGCAGGTGAAGGATCTGGGGCTGAAGTTCTAGAAACCTCAGCTTTTCTCGCTCAAGATTTCGACCTGGTTGCGATAGAACGCAATGTATTCCTTGATGTCGGCGACCGGCGCCAGCGGCTGTTCGTAGCTCCACGCCACGTTGTCTGCAATCGCGTCGCCCACACGGAGCGACCAGTAGGAGGCTATCCCCTTGTGCGGTCAACGGCTGGAATGCGTGGTGCGGCTGAGCAGGTCCATCCGCACCTCGTCCCGCGCGAAGTAGTAGACCGGCGCATGCCCGTCCTCCAACATGATCATGGCGTGGGCCGCGTCGGCGATGGTCGTGCCCGCGAATACCACGCGTATGTGCTCTGTGGCCGGGTGAAACGACATGGGGAAACCTGGCCGGTGATCAAATCCGGGCACAGGTCGAGCGTCGCTTGATGTCATGGGTAAGTACCTCGTAAGGGAAATTAAAGAGTATTTTCTACCGACCAGCAATCTAGCCCGCGACGAGTGCTCAGTCAACCGCGCCTATTTAGCTGTGATCAGGCCGTACTGGCCGAAGAACGATCTATTTGACGACACGAAAATCAAACAACGGGATGGGGGTCTCGAGCATCGGAAAACCGCCCTTACACGCTGGCGAAAGCGCGGCACTATAGCTAAACTAGCGCAAACAATGGCATCAGGAAGCAGGCATGCGATATCTTCACACCATGGTACGGGTTTCTAATCTTGAGGCATCACTCAAGTTCTTTGAAATGCTGGGTCTGAGCGTGGTACGCCGCACCGACAGCGAAAAGGGCCGCTACACCAATGTGCATCTGGCGGCAAAGGACGATGTTGACGTCGCAAAATCGGTGCGCGCGCCAACGCTTGAGCTCACCTACAACTGGGACCCGGAGGACTATGCGGGTGGACGCAATTTCGGCCACCTCGCCTTCGAGGTCGCCAACATTTACGCGTTGTGCCGCACGCTGATGGATAACGGCGTCACCATCAACCGCCCTCCGCGCGACGGGCACATGGCCTTTATCCGCACACCGGACAATATTTCCATCGAGCTCTTGCAGAAAGGCGAGCGCCTTGCGCCTCAGGAGCCTTGGGCATCAATGAAAAATATTGGCCGTTGGTAAAACACCCTTATCGCATACCAGACTCAGCGTATGAACCGCTTCACGTAATCGGAACCGAGGCCAACGGACTCGAAGTGCTTGCGCGCCACCGCGACCCGGTCGAACACATCGGTGGAGCCTATAGTCTTGCCCTGCTCATCGCAATAGAGCAGCGCGCCGGTGTTGTGGAACAGCGTGATCATGGTGTCACCCTCGTCCACCACCAAGGTGTGCACATCGCCCGGCGGCTCGAACAAATAGCTGCCTGCCGTGGCGACCCAATCACGCTCGAGATAGCGCCAGCGACCTTCCAGAACAAACCCGTGAACCGGCGCGGGATGGCGATGGCGCGATACGACGCCAGCCTGCGTCACTTTAGTCAAGTGAACCCAATAGCCCTGGCTGACGTTAAGACACAACGGCCTGTTCCAGCGACCGGGGCCGGAGGGCACCCAAAGACGCTCATCCTGCGGCTCGCGGGCATCCTTCAAAAATATCTCGTCCAGCATGTCCTGCGGTGCGAGAGGGGAGTAGCGCGGTGTCACGGTATCGGGCATGGGATTCACCATAAGACGATTGGATTAATTCAGCATACTCCCGGCTTTACCGGCGTTGCGGTAAACGCGTGAATTTTGGGGAGGAACGCCATCGTGTTCCAGCAGCGCAGGAAAACGCATAGCTATTTTCAACGCCATTCGTGAGCAAAATTGAGTCAGAGGAACTCTATCGCTCGCCTGACACAGTGTCAATCCTGTCCGCCAGCGCGCCAATACGACATCCCTATTTATCCAAAGCAATGAATAGCTTTCAGCGAACTCATTGGCCCGATACGGAGGAAGAATTCGCGTCCCGGCCGCTGGCAAGCACGGTTGACTGGCCGCGACGCTTGGCGATACATTTGCGGCTGATCAATAGCAACGCCAAAAAAACCTTACAGGCTATGCGCAAAAAATTCACATCGGTAGTTGTCGTTGCCTGCACGATTTTGGCTGCCAGCGCGGCACTCGCGCAATACCCCAGTCGGCCCATACGTTTTATCATCGGCTTTCCGCCGGGCGGCTCGGCGGATCCCGCTACCCGTATTGTGAGCGCCGCGCTATCGGAACAAATGCGCCAGCCGGTGATTGTCGACAATCCCCCCGGTGCCGACGGTGCACTCTCGGCGGAAATCGCCCTGCGTGCGCCGGCGGATGGCCATACGCTGCTGTTCGGGTCGGTCAACGCGATGACGGCCGCAGTGGTGCTGCGCAAGACACCGCCTTATGATCCCGCGCGGGATTTCACGCCGGTGTCGATGATGGGCCGTGCCACGCAGTTTATTTACATACATCCCAGCGTGCCGGCAAAAACCCTGGGCGAATTTATCGCCCACGCCAAGGCCAATCCGGGCAAGATGAATTGCGGCATTCCCAATCCGCTGTCGGGTTTTCAGTACATCCAGTTCGCGCGCGCCACCGGCACGGAGGTGTTGCACGTGCCGTACAAGGGCGAGGGGCCGGTGACGCCGGATCTGCTCTCCGCGCGTTTGCATTCCTCCATCAACAGTTCCGGCACCGCGATTGGGCTGCACAAGGAGGGCCGCTTGCGCGCGCTGGCGGTGTTACTGAAAAATCGTTCTCCGCTGCTGCCCGACGTACCGACCATCGACGAAGCCGGCGTTCCACAGGTGACGGTGCGGCATTGGGCCGGCGTGTTCGCACCGGCAAAATTGCCCGGCGAACTCGTTACCCGCCTGAACAAAGAGGTCAACACGGCGCTAGGCCGTGCCGACGTGCGCGAGAAATTTCTCTCGTTTGGTTACGCCATCGAAGGTTCGACGCCCGAGGAACTGGCGGCGATCAGCCGCAACGATCTGGTGCTGTGGCGCAGGCTGGTTAAAGAGGCCAACGTGCCGTTGGATTGACCTGTCGCAGCGCCGTTACCGCTTCGGCACCTTCAACCCCAGCAACTTCGCCGCATTGCCGCCGAGAATCGCGTCTTTTTGTTTGCGCGTCAGCGACTTCGTGCGCTCAATGAAATCCACCGGCTTGTAGTAGCCCATATCGTAGGGGTAATCAGTGCCGATGACGACGTGGCTTTCGCCCCACAGTTTGACCAGATGCTCCAACTGCGCTTCGCCGAACACCATGGTGTCGTAGTAAATCTTTTTCATGTAGTAACTGGGCGGGCGCGTGATGTGGTCGTGGCATTCGGGGCGCACGCGGTAGGCGTGATCCATGCGCGCGGGGTAGTGCCCCATGTAGCCACCGCCGTGCGCGGCAACGATTTTGAGTTTCGGGTAACGCTCAAGAATGCCGCCGTAGACGATATGCGCGATGGCCATCGTGGTGTCGAGCGGGTTGCCGATGACGTTGGTGAGAAAGTGTTCTTTCATGCGGCTGGTGTCGGTAAAGCCGCTCGGATGCAGAAAAATCACCGCGCCTAGGTCCTGCGCTTTGGCCCAGAATTTTTCGTATTTCGGATCGGCGATTTCTGTTTTACCGACATTGGTGCCAAGCTCCAGCCCGCGAAAGCCGAGCTTTTTCATGCAATTCTCAAGCTCTGCCACGGCCATTTTCGGATCCTGCATCGGCACCGTGCCCAGCGCCACGAAACGGTCTGGGTGCGAGGCGACAATTTCCGCCAGCCGCTCGTTCACCACGCGAGATGCCTGACGATTCAGCTCCGGTTCGATGCGGTAGTTGTAGTGACTCGGCGAGGTGGAAATCGCCTGCACGTCGATGCCCATCTTGTTCATCTCGGAAAGCCGCGCTTCGGTCGAGGTGGCTTTGTGGTGGATTTGCTGCCACTGTTCTTTCTGGCGGTCGGCGCTGCGCTGGCTGCCGTGTTGTATCAGGGGATCACGCGCCGGCATCGCGGTTTGTTTGGCGATGGCATCGGCTTCGGGTACGTGCACGTGGCAATGCAGATCGACGGCGAAACTTTTCTTGCCGCTTTTTTTGATGATTTTGCGGCTGGCGGCTTTGGTAGCCGCTGCACTTGATGGTGCGTGGGCCGAGCAGGTGAACATCATGGCGATTCTCCCTGGGGATGTTGAAGTTGTGCTTCGTCACTCTACCGCGATTTTCGCTTTCTTGACCACCTCGGCCCAGCGGGTAATGTCACGCGTGATGCGTTCGTGAAATTCTGCTGGTGTGGAGGCGCGCGCGTCGATGCCCGCGCCGAGCAGGCGCTCCTTCATCTCGGGCGTCGCCAGCAGCGCCGACAGTTCGCTGTTAATCCGCCGGATCGCTGCGGTCGGCGTTGCCGCCGGGGCGAGGAACCCGTACCAGCCATCGACTTCGTAACCGGGCACACCGGATTCGGCGATGGTGGGCACGTCGGGCAGGGCGCCGCTGCGGCGTAGCGTGGTGACGCCCAGCGCGCGCAGTTTGCCTGCCTTGATCTGCGTCGCGCCCGAGGCCACGCCGGAGAAAAACGCGTTCACCTGCCCGCCGAGCAAATCCGTCAGCGCGGGGCCGCCGCCCTTGTAGTTGACCGGCAGCAGGTCAGTGCCGGAAAGCGCCTTGAACAGTTCGCCCGCCAGATGCGTGGCGTTACCGTGGCCGGTGAACGCATAACTCAACTGGCCGGGCCGTGATTTCGCCAGCGCCACGAATTCGTTCACCGACTTCGCGGGCACGGTAGGGTTGACCACCAGCACATAAGCGCCGTTGCCGATCTGGCCGACGGCGGCGAAGTCCTTCAGCGTGTCGTACGGCAACTTGCGCGCCACCGAGGGCGTGATCGAATGGCCCACCGGCACGATCAACAGCGTGTGGCCGTCGGGTGCGGCACGGGCGGCAATTTCGGTGCCGATGATGGCATTGGCACCGCCGCGATTATCAACAACCACTTGCTGGCCCAAGCGCTCGGGCAGGCGCGAGGCGACAATGCGGCCAATCACATCCACCGCGCCGCCGGGCGGAAACGGCGCGATCAGGCGCACCGGGCGCGTGGGCGACCACTGCGGTTGCGCCGAGGCCAGCGTGGCAAACAGCAGCGCGGCGGTTGCGGGATAGATGAGGTTCACGGGTTCAAGGCCATTGCGGTGAATGAAAGCATGCGAATATAACATTGCGGTGGTGGTGCAAGCGACCTATGGCGACCCAGGGCGATCTAAAATAATTCAATAAAAACAAATGCTTACGATTATGTGGTCGTGCTCGTTGCAAGCTCGCGGCGCATGGCAAGCTCGCGGCGCGTGGCACAATCGCCCTCCAGAAAAACGCAACGCAAGGCGTGGCACATGACACAGAAAAATCCCCAGCGTATCGGCTTGGCTATCGTCGGCGCGGGCCGCGTCGGTTTGATGCGCGGTGAAATCGCCGCGCGCTTTCCGGCGGTGGATTGGATCGGCATCGCCGAGATCAACCCGGAACGCGGACGGCTGGTGGCGCAACAAATCGGCGCGGATTTTGTCACACGCGATTACCGCGAGCTGTTGCAGCGCCCGGAGGTGACAGCGGCGCTGATTTCCACTGTAGGCCATCTGCATGCCGACCCCACGCTGGTGGCGCTGGAAAACCCCAATAAACTTGCACTGCTGATCGAGAAACCGATTTCCAATCAGCTCGCCGAATCGGAAAAAGTGCTCGGCTTAATCCAGCAGGCGGGCGTGGATGCGCTGATCGGCTACACCCAGCGCTTTCGCCGCCGTTGGCTGGTGGCCAAGGACAAAGTGGCGAACGGCGCGCTGGGCGATGTCACCACCGTCAGTTCGCGGGCATTCCTGAATCGCATGGTTGCGGTGAACAACTACCAGCGCGAGAGCGCGCCGGAACTCAATTCACCGATGGTGATTTCCGGCACGCATGCCCTCGACATCGTGATGTAGATGATGGAAGGCAAAACGCCCGTCGAGATTTACGCACGGTCGGTAGATAAAGCGCTCGGCAAACAATACGGCGGCACCGACGCCACCGTCGGCACCATGGTATTTAGCGATGGCACGCTCTACAACAGCGTGGTCAACTGGGCACTGCCGGTGAACTGGCCGGGCGCGGTGTATGGGCTGGAAGTTGGCGTGGTTGGCACCACCGGCGTGATGACCATCGACGACAGTCATCGCGATTTTGTCATGGCCGTATCCGAGCCGCAGGGCATGGGCTACGTCGCCGACAGCAGCAGGCTGGTGGATTTTGTCGGCAGCACGCCCGCAGGCGACATGGCGCTGGGCGCGTTACGTGGGCCGATGGCTGAAGAAACCCAGGCGTGGTTGATGCGCCTGTCGATGGGCGTGCCCACCGTGCATGCCACCGCTGCTGAGGGGCATCACCGGCTGATGCTGGCGAAGGCCTATGATTTATCGGCGCGCATCAAGGCGGCGGTGGCGCTGCCGATGGCAGCAGAGGACGAAAGGATTAAATCGGGTGAATCCAATTGAACCGTCACATTCAACCGTGCTACCCTTTCACTTCGCTGGCGCAACCAGAATAATAAAATATCCCTATAAAACAAATAGTTACAGTTTCGGCGCGGCACAGGTCATTCAATCATATAACCACCGGTAGATTACCCAGGGGATGTACAAGTGAAAAAATTTCTGGCAGCACTGCTGTTGATTGCGCCTGCACTGGCAGGCGCGCAAACGTACGAGGAATTGCTCAACGACGGGAAAAATCCCGAGAACGTATTGAGCTTCGGGCAAAACCCCAAGTTGCAGATGTACAGCCCGTTAAAGCAGATCACCAAAGCCAACGTGCGGCGTCTGGTGCCGCTGTGGAGCACCAGCACCATGAGCGAAACTGGTGAGCTGGCGCAGCCTGTGATTTACAACGGTGTGATGTATGTGACCAATGGGCACTGGACATTCGCGCTCGATGTGGCCACCGGCCATCAAATCTGGCGCACGGCGGTGGAGTATGACCGTGCGGTGCTGCGGATTTCGACCTCGGGTGCGATTTATCGCGGCGCGCCGACGCTCTACAACGGCAAGCTGTATCGCCTGACGCTCGACGCACACCTCGTCGCACTCGACATGAAGACCGGCAAGCAACTGTGGAAAAAGCCTTTTGCCAATCATCTTGAAGGCTACAAGGGCGTATCAGCGCCCTTGATCGCCAACGGCGTGATGATCACCGGCACCAGCGGCGGCGAACATGCCACGCGCGGTTTTCTCATTGGCTGGGATCCCGAAACCGGCAACGAGTTGTGGCGCAAGCACATGATCCCGGCACCGGGCGAGCCGGGGCACGACACCTGGCCGAAGACGGCGGATTCGATCCCCGACGCATGGAAGATCGGCGGCGCATCTACGTGGCAAAACGGTTCGTATGATCCCGAACTCGATCTCGTTTACTGGGGCGTGGGCAACGCCGGGCCGTATGATCCGAAGTATCGCGGCGAGGGCGACGCGCTCTATACCAATTGCGTGGTGGCGATACGCCCGAAAACCGGCGAGATAGTCTGGCATTACCAATACACGCCGAACGACCTGTATGACGTGGATGCCACCAACGAGCTGGTGCTGGCCGAGTTGCGCATCGACGGGCAAATGCGCAAGGTGGTGATGAACGGCAACAAGAACGGTTACTTCTACGTGATTGACCGCACCAACGGAAAACTGATCGCCGCGCATGCCATGACGCGCATCAACTGGGCCACGCATATTGATCTGAAAACCGGCCGCCCGGTGGTCACCGACGTGGGCGACCGTCTGCGCAAGGGCGAAGAAGTCGAGGTCTATCCGCAGCGCGGCACCAATGCCATCATGTTTGCGTTCAACCCGAAGAACAACCTTGCCTATCTCAACACCTGGGACCTGCCGCGCATTCAGCAATTCGTGCCGTATAAATTTCAGAAGCTGGGTGAACCCAACACGGCCACGCGTGGCCGCGCGCCCGTGATCAAACCGGGCGATGTGGTGGGTTATCACGAGGCGATGGATGTCGTCACCGGCAAGTTCAAGTGGAAAATTCCGGTCACCGACATCGCCAACTCATCCAGCCTGCTGGTGACCGACGGCGGCCTGGTGTTTACCGGCAAGCCCACCGGCGAATTCGCCGCGCTCGACGAAGAAACCGGCAAGCAACTGTGGCAGTTCAAAACCAGTTCCAGCATCAACTCGCCGCCCATCACCTACACCCACAAAGGCGTGCAATATGTCAGCGTTGCAGTGGGACTCGGCGGCAGCCTGCCGCGCGGCCAGGCGGCCACCAGGGTGCCTGGGGGGAGTTCCGTGTGGACGTTCGCGCTCATGCCAAACTAGTAAATGTTGAATAAAAACAAATACTTACGATTTTTTTTCGCCATACCGTTGGTAGTGCACTGCGCCAGCGGCACGGCGCAGGAACGTTTTCCGCCGACGCAGATCAAGCAGGGTGCCGCGGTGTATGCCGCTCACTGCGAATCGTGTCACGGCGTGCGCATGCAGGGGCCGCAGTGGGGTATTGATCTGGCCACGTTTCCGCGTGACAACCCCAAGCGGTTTTTAGACTCGGTAACCCACGGCACCCGCGCCATGCCGCCGTGGGGCGATGTGATAAAGCCCGACGAGATTCAGGCGCTATGGGCTTACGTGGTCGCCGGCGAGCCGGGCAATAAATAGCCACATCAAGCAGCACCTCAAGGAGCAGGCCCATGACTGAAGTGCAAGTGGCGTTGGTATTGCAGGGCGGCGGCGCGCTGGGTGCCTATCAGGGCGGCGCGTTCACCGGCCTGGCCGAGCACGGCTTCAAAATCGATTGGGTGGTGGGCACCTCCATCGGCGCGATCAACGGCGCCATCATCGCCGGCAATCCACCGGCGCAGCGCATCGAAAAGCTGAAAGGGTTTTGGGATTACGTCGCGCAGGACGAACCATCGCTGATACCGCATCTTGGCACGGCGGACTGGATGCGGCCGTGGACCAATGCGATGAAAAACTACAACACGCTGTCCAAGGGCATCCCCGGATTTTTCCGCCCGCGCCGTGGCGCCACCTGGAACATGACGCGCACAGTGATAGCCACCGAAGCGAGTTTTTACGACACCTCACCGCTCGAAGACACGTTGAACCGCTTTGTCGATTTTGATTATCTGAACGCCGGTCACGTGCGCTTCACCGTATGCGCAGTGGATATTGCCACCGGCGAGATCGCCATCTTCGACAACGGCAGCAACACGCCGCGCATCACGGCCAAACACGTGATGGCCAGCGGCGCGCTGCCGCCGGGCTTTCCGCCGGTGGAAATCGACGGCGCGGCGTATTGGGATGGCGGCATTTATTCCAACTCGCCGATCGATGTGGTGCTTGATGACGCGCAGCGGCACGACACGCTATGCTTCATGATCGATCTGTGGGATCCGACCGAAAGTCTGCCCAACTCCATCTCCGCCGCGATACACCGGCACAAGAATATTCAGTATTCAAGCCGCACGCGCGAGCACCTGGAAGATCACCGCAAGTTGCAAAATTTGCGCCGCGCCGTGCGCATACTGGCCGAAAGTGTACCCGCCAAGACGCGCAACTCGAGCGACTTAAAACCGCTGGTGAACCTGGGCTGCGACAGCACCATTCGTATCGTGCGCTTGGTAATGAAAGCGATGCCGACGGACGATCAATCGAAGGATATCGACTTCAGCCGCTCGACCATCGCCGTGCGCTGGAAGGCCGACAGCCACGACGCCGGTCGCGCGCTGCGGCACAAGAGCTGGTTAAAGCCCCTGCCGCCGCATCTGGGTATGGAAATTCACGAGCTGGCGCAGGAGTAGTCTTACCGCCGTGCGCGGTGTTTACATCGGGGCCGGTTACAAATACCGCGTCGGCCAGTTAATCGTGCGCCACATGTGCGCCGTGGGACTGTCGTCAAAGCCCAGGCCTTCTTCGGGCTGGCGGAAATTGCGGCCGATCACATCGGTGAATTCTTCCAGCTCGACTTGAACAGTCGGATCAAAGGCGTACAGATCGTTCACCGTCAACAGCCGCGCCGCTTCGTAATACTTATGCTTTTTGGCGTGCTCATGCGCACGGCCAATGTGTTTGCCCGGATCGAAATCGCGGCCGAACATGCGCACGTATGATTCCGGATATTCGTAGCCGTATTTTTCGTCCGGAAAAAACCGCAGCGCCTGATGGTAACGAATGGCGAATGTCGTTTCTTCATCCACATAGGGCTCGTATAACTGCGCCGCCCAATAACCGTGGTCAGCTCGGATGAAGCCGTTGTTGCCGGTGTCGTGCACCAGGCAGGCGAGGATGATTTTTTCACTGCAACCGTTTTTCTGCGCCAGACGCGCGCTTTGCAGCATGTGCACACAGGGGCCGAATCGCAGCTTGAAAAAATCAACCAGCGTCGGCTTCTCGGGCATCTTGGGCAAACGCGGATCGTGTCCCATCAAGCGCAAACGGCCTTTGGCGTCGTCGCGTGGTTGCGGTTGCGTGTGGTCGACTTCGCCCGAGGTATACAGGTGCGCTTTTACGATCGCGTACTGATCCATCGCCAGGGCGGCGGCGCTGTCGATGGCTTCGGCTCTTTCCAGAACAGATGCGGCGGATGCGGGTGACATGGTGAATCCTCCTTGCGAGGTTGGTTGCTGAGGAACGGGGCCGCGCGCGGCGAGCGACCGGCTGGCAAAAGTAACACAAGTTGATGGGCATCCTGGGTGACGCTGGAGCGACACATCATAAGTATTTGATTTTAAACAAATTATTTTCACCCGGCGTGCGATGTTATCCGCCATCGCATACAATCTCCGCATGAAACGCATCCTCTGCTGGGCAGCCGCGCCGTGGCTCGTGCTGGTGTGCGCAAACAGTCACGCGCAAACCTTCCCCACTCGTCCCATACGTCTCATCGTAGGCTCATCCGCTGGAGGTGGTGGTGATGGCGTGGCACGCGTAATGGCGGCCAAACTCACGCCGCTGCTTGGCCAGCAGGTCGTGATCGACAACCGCCCTGGGGCGGCCGGGAACATCGGCACGGAACTGGTGGCGCGCGCGCCCGCCGATGGTTACACGCTGCTGTTTGCCTACACCGGTCATGTGATCAACCCGACGCTATTCAAGAAGCTGCCGTTCGATCCGCTGCGCGATTTTGCCGCAGTGGGCATGATCGGCTACAACAACTCCGCGCTGGTGGTGAACGCAGCACTGCCGGTGCACACGGTCAAGGAACTCATCGCGCTGGCCCGCGCACGCCCCGGCAAACTCACCGCTGGCGCCATTCCCGGCGGCTCGCAACACCTGGCCACCGAAATGCTCAAGATTCAATCGGGTGTGGATTTTCTTTATGTGCCGTACAAAGGCAACGGCCCCGCCATGAGCGATCTGCTCGCCGGGCAACTCGACTTCATGTTCAACTCCTTGCAATTGGTGGTACCGCTCGCCAAAGCCGGGCGGCTGCGCGCCCTGGCGGTGATCAGCGACAAGCGTTCGGAACTGATGCCGGAACTACCCACCATCAGCGAAACGGCGATCAAGGGGTTTTCCGCGCAAGGCTGGTATGGCCTGATTGCACCTAACGGCACGCCGCGCAGCGTGATCGGCAAACTCAGCGACGGCATGAACACCGTGCTACGCGACCCCGATACGCAGCAGCGCTTCAAAGCCATGGGCGTTGAAATCGCCTACGTTGCTGCGGAACCCTTCGACGCGATGATCCGCGCCGAAATACCCAAGTGGGCGGAGGTGGCGCGGCGCGCGGGGATTAAGTCAGAATGACGCACTATCCACAGTTGTAGGGCGTCAATAAGCGCAGCGCATTGCGCCAAACGTCGTGCTGCAGAACCACATGCGGCGCAATGCCCTTCGGTTATTGCGCCCTACTCGAACTGGTGGCGCGCGCGGATCAAGCCCGAGTGAGATGGATGGTGTAGCGCTGTAAGTAGCGCAGCGTATTACAGGGCCATCGCTATCGATGAACCCGTATTTCGCTGCGCTGCATGCGGGCTACTCTACCTGGACGGTCGTCACACCCGATTCGCCTTGAGAAACGTGCGTATGTGCCGCACGCCCAGCGCTACGTTCTGCTGGTTATCCTTCCACGGATAAAGACTCACCTGCGAATTGAGCGCGGTATGCACCATTTCCATCGCGGTGGCGTAAGGGTGCGCGTCGGTGTTATCCGGCAGCACCAGCAGCGGCGTTTGGCAGTTACGCACGTAATCGCGCGTGGCGGTGAGCACGAAATCGACGTTGCCGTACATCTTGTCGAGATAGCGGTTCACCATCTCCATGGTGAATTCCGGTTTGCTGGCGATGAGGCCCGGTGCCCAAGTCTTGAGGTTGTTCTTGATAAAAAAGCCGGGCAGATTGGGATCGACACCGCTGGGTTGCGCTGACACCGCCGCGACGATGCGTCCTGGTGCGCGCTTTTGCAGATTCCAGATCAGCGGATTGCCGATGCAAAAACCCATGACAAAAAATTTGTCGACGCCCAGGTGATCGAGCAAGCCCAGCTGGTCGCTGGTGTGCGAGTTCCACGGATCGTCGAAATCCAACGGGCCGGTGGACTGGCCGCCGTTGGCGTTGCGTAAATCCATACTGATACAACGATACTCAGATTTGAATTCGGCAAACGCATCGAACGGGCCGTTGGCGTAGGTGACCTTTGAGTTGAGGCCGCCGCCGTAAATGATGAACAGCGGAAAGCCGCTGCCAGCTTCTTCGTAACGGATACGGACGTTGCCTTTTTCGTAGAACGGCATGGTTATTCTCCCTGAAGGTTCGTTAGAGCCTGTTATGAACTTAATTATTTCTTCGTTAAATCAATGGCTTGTGTTCCATCGCCTTTCCCTCACCCCTGCCCCTCCGGAGGGCGAGGGGCGAAAAGCCCTTCTCCCTCCGGGATCAGGGAACACTGAAAGCGGAGCAGAAGGGTGGGGATGAGGGAAACGATTTTGGAACACCGACGAGTTCATAACAGGCTCTAGAATTTTTCCACCCACGGACGTACTTCGATTTCCCACGTCCACGCGCTGCGTTGCTGCAGCCACAAATGCACGTAACTCTGCGCGATGGCGTCAGGGTCGAGCAGGCTGTCGGGTTTATCGGCAGGCACGGGCCGTTGCGCGGAGCTGATACCGCCGTCGATCACCACATGCGCCACGTGGATGTTTTGCGGCGCCAGTTCGCGAGCCATGCTTTGCGCCAGACCGCGCAGCGCGAATTTGCCCATGGCGAAGGTTGCCGACTGCGCATACCCTTTCACGCTCGCCGACGCACCGGTGAAGATGATCGTGCCCGCGCTCTTTTTCAGCATGCGTTGCACCGCCGCCTGCGCCACGTGAAACCCGCCGAGTGCGGTGACGTTGATCGCGGCGGCTACGGCCTTGGCATCCAGCTCCGCCAACGGCCCGCGCACGCGCTGTGACGCGTTATAGACCACCACAGCGGGCGCATCGCACAGCGCATCCACCCGTGCATAGAGCGCGTTGACGGACTCGGCTTGGCCGCTGTCGCACGCAATCGCAGTGGCGCCGGTTTCATCACACAGCGCTTTCAACTTGCCGGCATCGCGCGCGGCCAGCACGCAGTGCAAGCCTTCGCGCGTGAACGCGCGAGCGAGTGATGCGCTCAGCCCGCTGCCCGCGCCGACGATTAACGCAACATTTTTACTCATCGCTGCAACTGCGCGGCGGTTTGCGGCAGCGCGCCGATGTCCATCGACCACGGCATCGCCGAGCGGCACCAGCCCTGCTTCTTCGGCGGCAGTTGCGCGCGTTGCCTCACGGTGCCCACGCGCAGGCCGAATTCCTGCGGATCGGCATCGTTGGTGGTCGAATAAATCGGCGTGCCGCACTCGGGGCAAAACGCCTGTGTGCGCTTGTTGCCGCTTTCGGCGGTTTTCACATACAGCTTGAGCTTGCCGCCGCTCAGCTTGAAATTCGCCTTCTTCACGCGCACGTTGACGCGATACGCGGTGCCGGTCATTGTCTGGCAATCCGAGCAATGACACAAACTGACGGCCTCGGGATTGATGTCCGCTTCGTAAGTGATGTTGCCGCAGTGGCAGCCGCCGTCGATATGCATGGCCTTCTCCGTTGTGGAATGGACGTTATCCGTCGTTAGCTTTTGTTAACGCTTAGTCGCGCTGGCGAGCCGCGCGGCGTTGTCCTTGGTGTCGTACAGATTGATCGGCGCCTTGCCCTCAGTGGCCTTGGCCATGCGCTCGCGGATTTCAGTCGCCATTTTATTGTTACGCTGCACGGCGGGGCGCGCTTCCATCGCCTTGTACCAGCGCATAAAGTTCGGATACTCGGCTTCGGTGATGCCGCGATCCTTGTGCATTTTGGTCCACGGATAAATCGCCATGTCGGCGATGCTGTATTCGTCGCAGCCCAGCCACGCGCTGTCGCGCGCACGGTTGTCGAGCACGCGATACAGCCGGATCGATTCGTTGTTGTAGCGGCCCTGCGCGTAATCCTGCGGCGTGCTGGTGTTTTCCTTGACGTAATTGTTGAAGTGATTCGCCTGGCCAAACATCGGGCCCACATGCGCCATCTGGAAAATCAGCCACTGCATCACGTCATAACGTTTGCGTGCGTCCTTCGGCAAAAACTTGCCGGTTTTTTCGGCCAGATAAAACAGAATTGCGCCGGATTCCATCATCGAATAACGCCCGCCGCCGGGGCCGTCGGTATCGATGATGGTGGGGATGCGGTTGTTGGGTGAGAGCTTCAGATAATCCGCCGTGAACTGCTCACCGAGGCGAATGTTGACGTCGATGTGTTTCCACTCGATGCCAAGTTCCTCCAGCATGATCATGACCTTCTGGCCGTTGGGGGTGGGGGATGAGTGCAGTTCGATCATGGGGTTCTCCGGTTATTGGGGTTGATAAATCAATGCCAGCCACTGGCGATCTTCTTCCAAGGCTGATTTTGCGCGCGATTGTTCGTTGGAATCAAGGAAAGGCGTTTCACCAAAGCGGTATTCGATGGTAGCCAATGACAATATGGATTGTTTCAGGCCCTCGCGTATCCAGGCGCGATCCTTGGGGTCGCAACGGGCATACTTGGACACCGCCGCGTCGTTGGGATCGAGAAACTTCACGCGCGCACCCGACGGTAGCGTCAGCGCCAGCAACCTCGATTTCCAGTCATCCGGCAACGTCGGCAGATGCGGCGACACCGGGTCGAAGTAGTAACCGTGTTCGCGCTCGAAGGCCGAACCTTGGCCCCAGGCTTGGTTGAAATCAAAGGCGCGCGGTGGGTCGGGTTCCACCCATGCATCGACATCGATGGAAACCAGCATTTGTTCCGGCACATCGCGTTCGCGCAGCAAACCCAAAACACTCAGGCTGCCGATTACCACGAAGTCATTGACCTTCTCTGCGCGGGCGATGGCGCCGAACAGCCGGTCGAGTTGGGCGAGGTTCACGTCGGGCCGTGTTATCCGGGGCGCTATTCGTGCACGATCGCGCCGAAGGGGCTGTTTTGCATCAGTGCCGATTCCCACTGTGGATCCATCTGTGCCAGTGCGCGCGCGGCGTCACCCGGTGCGCCCTCGAGTAATGCGCGCCAGGTATCGATGTAGAACGCGCTGCAGGTGCGTTCGCGTGCCCACAACGCCACCATGTTGCGCGCATCGGCCAGCGCGGCCAGCGCGGCAGGCTTTTCCAGTATCAAGTCGAGCGCCAGCCGCAGATGCGCATTGTGCAGTTTCAGGTTGCGCTCGTTCATGTGCCCGCGCGCGATCAGCCGTTCGTGTTGTGCCGTGGGTTGCGTGATCGCACACAGGCTGGCGCCCAGCGTTTTGGCGACCGCCGCCGCCTTGGCAAGCCGCACATCGGCACCATTCTCCAGATGCACCAGCGTCGAACGGCCGATGCCCGCAGCCTTCGCGACAGCGTCCTGCGACAGATGTTTGCTCTCGCGCAACATGCGCAGGGTTGCGCCCATCGGATTGCGTGGAATTTGAACCATGTATCAAATTATACACTTATCGGCCATGTGCCCTGTGGTTCGAAGGTAAGGAGTTTTTAAATATTTCAATAAAAAATACTTACATTCAACGCGGTTTTGAGGCGCTAAAACTCAAACTCCGGCCCCTCCACATACTTAAACCGTTCCAGCGCGTCAGACCGCAAGGTAAAGCCCAACCCAGGCCGATCCGGCGCATACACATAGCCGTCGCGGATGTCATAAGGCTCGTTGAACAGCTCGTTCATCATCGGCATGTAGCCCTGGCTTACTTCGAGGATGTGGCAATTGGCCGCCGACAGGGCCACATGAATGCTGGCGGCGAACAGGAGGCCTGATCCCCAAGCATGCGGCGCGAGACGAATGTCGTGCGCGTGGGTGAGCGCGGCGATGCGGCGGATTTCGGTGAGGCCGCCAGCGCGGGCCACGTCCGGCTGCGCGATGTCGATGGCTTTGTGATCGAGCATGCTCTTGAAGCCGTAGCGCGAAAATTCGCGCTCGCCGGAGGCAATCGGTATGCGCGTTGACGCGCGCACTTCGGCCATGCCCGCGTGATTGTCGGGCGATACCGGTTCCTCAAACCAGGCGATGTTGTACGGCTCCAGTGCCTTGGCCAGACGTATCGCCACCGGCGTTTCGAGTGAGGCGTGTGCATCGACCATCAGCTCGACATTCGGGCCGATGCCACGCCGCGCGGCTTCCACGCGGCGCACGCAATTTTCTATCGAGAAACCATCGCGGCCCATCACGCGCATTTTGGCGGCGGTGAAACCTTTGGCCGCATAGCCGCCGAGTTCCGCCTCGGCCTCGTTACCCGGTGCCCAGCCGCCGCTAGCGTAGCCGCGCACGCGATCACGTGCAGCCCCCAGCGCCTGGTACACGGGTATGCCCATGGCCTTGGCTTTGACATCCCAGATGGCGATGTCGATGCCGGCAATCGCCTCCATCACCATGCCATTGCGGCGGCTGGTTTCAGCTTGCGCCACGCCGCGCTCCAGCGCGGGTTTGGCGCGGGAGCCGTTGTACATTTTTTCGAAAATGCGCTCGGAGAACATCGGGTCTTCGCCCACCACCTCCGGCGCCAATTCGTGTTCGGCTATCGCGGCCACCACCGGCGGCGTGCCCAACGCCGCACCCATGCCGGTCAAGCCGTTGTCGGTTTCCACCAGAATCAGCGTGGCATCGCTTTTCATTTTGGTGCCGAGGTCGGTGCGGTGACGGCGCTCGGGCGGCACCGGGTCAGACATGGGGATGGCACGGACACGCGTGATTTTCATTGAGGCCTCCAGAAAAATGTTGCATAAGTATTTGTTTTAAAAAGATTTTTAGGGTATGCGGTTTGCTAAAACGGTCTGCTGCGGTAGCGTGGAGTACCGCCTTCAGCCGATATTGCGAGACTTGCCCTGCGTCCGCAAGAACGACAAGCCAAACCGTTGCAACTCGCTGACGGCCTGTTCGACCAGCGGCGTCACTCTGCCGCGCGCCACCTCCGGTGTCACCGGCGTGGTTTGCGCCACCAGATAGGCCATCATGTCTTCCTGGGTGGCATCCGCGCGCAACGATTCTATCGCCCAGCCTTCGTCGTTGTCGCGCGACAACTCGCCGAGGCGGCACAAATACTCGTCTTGCCCGGCGGCCTCGCCAGGCCGCAGCGCCGACGGACGCATCGTCAGTTGCGGAAAACGCCCCCTGCGCGACCAACCCAGCTCGACAAAGAAAACCTCACGATCCTGATCCGGCACCAGCACCACCCAGTTAAAAAGCACCTCGGACACCCGCCAGCAATACGCGCGCTCACCCGGATAGCCCGCCAGCGGTGCGTGTTTCTTCACCGGCACAAATTCGCCGCACGCTTTTGTGAGCAAGGTGGTGAAAATATCGCGCAGGGCGGCGCCGTATTCTTTTCTCATCGCCTATGCCTTGGCGCGCTAGGCGCGGCCAGATTCACCACTACGGCAGCTCAGACAGCGCGCCCGGCGGCAACCAGTTCGATGCGATTGCCAAAAGGGTCCTCGGTAAAGGCGCGACGTATCTCCGGCACGGAGGTGTCGTCTTCGGCCTGAAAACCTGCACCGCGCAGATTGGCAAGCAAATCGTCGAGACTTTCCACCCGCAACGCGGGATGCGCCTTTTTCGCAGGGCGAAACTCCGATTCAACGCCCAGATGCAACTGCAGCGTGCCGCATTGAAACCACGCGCCACCACGACCGGCGAGTTCCGGCGGTTTTTGCAGTTCGGTGAGGCCTAACAGACTGACGTAGAAGGCTTTTGCCTGGGCTTCGCCGCCTTTGGGCATGGCTAGTTGTACGTGGTCGAAACCGAGGATTTTCATGGGGTGGCCCTGCGTGATGGTGGTGTGCATATCAGCAATCTACCGGCGGTTCTTGCGACGGCGCAAGTCTGTTTATCAGCCTTGTTTACACAGGCGCAAACCCACACGCCCCCCTACCCCAACCAATCCCTTCCCACCAAAAACCGCTCATACAATTCCGCCTCCCGCGACCCCGCCTCGGGCTTCCAGTCATAACGCCAGTTCACCACCGGCGGCAGGGACATGAGTATGGATTCTGCGCGTCCGCCGGACTGCAGGCCGAATAAGGTGCCGCGGTCGTAGACGAGGTTGAATTCGACGTAGCGTCCGCGGCGGTAGGCCTGAAAGGCGCGTTCGTTTTCACCGTACGCCACATTGCGGCGCAATGCGGCGATGGGCACGTAGGCCTTGAGAAAATGGTCGCCCACGCTTTGCATCATCGCGAAGCAGGTGTCGAAATCAGGGGTGTGTACGTCGTCGTAGAAAATGCCACCGATGCCGCGCGGTTCGTTGCGGTGCTTGAGATAAAAATAATCGTCGCACCACTTTTTGAATTTGGGGTGCAGGTCTGCGCCAAAGGGGGTTAGCGCATCGCGGCAGGTCTCATGGAAATGCCGCGCGTCATCTTCAAAGCCATAGTAGGGCGTTAAGTCCATGCCGCCGCCGAACCACCACACGGGTGCCGCGCCATCCTTGAGGGCGCAGAAAAAACGCACGTTCATGTGCACGGTGGGCACGAAGGGGTTGCGCGGGTGCAGCACCAGTGACACGCCCAGCGCTTCGTAGGAACGGTCCGCGAGTTCGGGGCGCGCGGCGGAGGCCGATGGCGGCAAGCCCTGGCCGAAGACATGCGAAAAGCCCACGCCGGCGCGCTCGAACAACTGGCCGTCTTCGAGCATGCAGGTGATGCCGCCACCGCCGCCGACACTTGGGGCGCGCGTCCACTCGTCGCGGCCGAACGGCTTGCCGTCGAGCGTGGTGAGCGCATCGATGATGCGGGTTTGCAGGCCTTCGAGGTAGGTTTTTACCTGGGCGGTGTCCATACGTATCGACACATCTCGGCGAAATTTACTTCTTCTCCCCGGAAACCGGGAGCGGGTTGGCGGTGAGGGGCGATCACCATGCTTGGGTAGAACCCCCTCATCCTAACTCTCTCCCCGTTTCCGGGGAGAGGGGACAGAATGGCGGTGCTGCGTAGAAATTCTACGCCCGGCGCGTGCGTAGATGAGCGCCCCTACCATCACGGCTTGCGATTGAGCTGCATCGCCCGATGCCCGATATCGCGCCGCATCTGCATGCCGTCAAAACTAATCCGCGCGGCGATTTCGTGAGCGCGTTTTTGCGCGGTGCGCACGTTGTGGCCGAGCGCAGTGACGCACAACACGCGGCCGCCGCTGGTGACGACATCGTTGCCGTTCATAGCCGTGCCGGCGTGAAACACGTGGTAGTCCTCGCCACCCGCGTCGGGCAGGCCGCGTATCACGTCGCCCTTGCGCGGGTTGTCCGGGTAGCCGTGCGCGGCGAGCACTACGCCCAGCGCCACGCGCGGATCCCAGTCGGCTTCGACTTGATCCAGCTTGCCGTCGATGGCGTTTTCGATCAAATCTACCCAATCGCTTTTCAGCCGCATCATAATCGGCTGGGTTTCCGGGTCGCCCATGCGGCAGTTGAATTCCAGCGTATTGATCTTGCCGTCCCTGGTGATCATCAGCCCGGCGTAGAGAAAACCGGTGTAGGGAATGCCGTCTTTTTCCATGCCGTTCAAGGTGGGCATGATGATTTCGCGCATCACCTTGGCGTGAATGCTGGGGGTAACTACCGGGGCTGGTGAATAAGCGCCCATGCCGCCGGTATTGGGGCCGATGTCGCCATCACCCAGGCGCTTGTGATCCTGGCTGCTGGCGAGCGCCAGTGCGTGTTTACCGTCGGCGAGTACGATGAAGCTGGCTTCTTCGCCGTCGAGAAAAGCTTCGATCACGACTCTTGCGCCGGCCTCACTGTAGCTCACTGCGATTTTGTTATCGAGCAACATCATATCAACGGCCGTATGCGCTTCGGCAAGCGACATCGCAACGACGACACCTTTGCCTGCGGCCAGGCCGTCGGCCTTGATCACGATGGGCGCGCCCTGTTGCTCGATGTACGCGTGCGCTTCGTTGGCATCGCTGAAGGTGGCGTAGGCGGCGGTGGGTATGCCGTGGCGCTTCATGAACGCCTTGGAAAAATCCTTCGAGCTTTCGAGTTGCGCCGCAGCTTGGGTGGGGCCAAAAATGCGCAGGCCTGCCGCACGAAACGCATCCACCACGCCCTCGGCGAGCGGTGCCTCGGGGCCAACGATCGTCAGTAAAATGTTGTTTTTATTGACAAATTCTATGAGGTCGGCAGCACGCGTGAGCGGCACATTTTCAACGCCTTTTTCGCGTGCGGTGCCCGCGTTGCCCGGCGCCACATAAACACGTGAAGCGCGCGGCGATTGCAACAAGCGCCACGCCAGTGCGTGTTCGCGGCCGCCAGAGCCTATGACGAGTATTTTCATGACGGCATAAAGCAACTGCGTGAACGGTGAACAGTGAATAGTGAACAGCACCCCGCAGCGGCCCATCGCGCGGCACGGTTTACGGTTAACTGTTCACGGTTCACTGCAGTCAATGCCTGAAATGCCGCACGCCGGTATACACCATGGCGATGCCGTGTTCGTCTGCCGCCTTGATCACTTCGTCGTCGCGGATGCTGCCGCCGGGCTGGATCACGGCGATTGCCCCGGCCTCCACCACCACGTCCAAGCCATCACGGAACGGAAAAAATGCGTCGGACGCCACCACGGATCCGGCCAATGTCAGCTTGGCATTCGCCGCCTTGATCGAGGCGATACGCGCGGAGTCGATGCGGCTCATCTGTCCCGCGCCGACGCCCAGCGTCTGGCCGTGGGCGCAAAACACGATGGCGTTGGATTTGACGTACTGGGCGACTTTCCACGCGAACAGCAGGTCAGCCAGTTGTTGTGGCGTGGGTTGTTGTTTTGTAACGATTTTTAATTCAGCGGCCTTGACCATGTGGTTGTCCGCTGTTTGCATCAACAGTCCTGAGCCGATGCGCTTTACATCCACGCCGTTGCGGCCTCGGTCCCACGCCATCGGCGCATCGGGCTTGACGCCGACGAGCGAAATTTCCAGCACGCGTACATTGACTTTGGCGGCGAGCACGGCGAGCGCTTCGGGCGCGTACGCGGGGGCGATCAGCACTTCGACAAATTGTTTGCTCACGGCCTGTGCGGTCGCCGCATCGAGTGGGCGGTTAAATGCGATGATGCCGCCGAACGCCGAGGTGGGGTCGGTGGCGAACGCCTTGGCGTAGGCTTCGGCGCAATCGCGGCCTACCGCCACGCCGCAGGGGTTGGCGTGTTTAACGATCACGCAGGTGGGTTCGTCGAAGGACTTGACGCACTCCCACGCCGCGTCGGCATCGGCGAGGTTGTTATACGAAAGCGCTTTCCCCTGCACCTGTTTGGCACTGACCAGCGACGCGGGCGCGGGATGCAGATCGCGGTAAAGCGCGGCCTGCTGATGCGGGTTTTCGCCGTAGCGCAAATCCTGCAATTTGACAAAGCGGCCATTGGCTTGCGCAGGGAATCCACTGCGCGTGCCGTCTTTTTGCAGCGACGACAGGTAATCGCTGATCGCCGCGTCGTAATTGGAAATGCGATTAAACGCCGCCACCGCCAGCGCAAAACGCGTTTCGTCCGACAGCGCGCCGCTACGCTGGATTTCCTCCAGCACGTTTTGATACTGCGCGGCATCGGTCACCACGCCCACGCCACGCCAGTTTTTCGCGGCGGAGCGCACCATCGCCGGGCCGCCGATGTCGATGTTTTCTATCGCGTCTTCGAGCGTGCAATCCGGATTGGCGACGGTACTCTCGAACGGATACAGGTTGACCACCAGCAGATCGATGGCGGGTATGTCGGCTTTTTCAATCGCCTGCATATGTGACGCCATGTCGCGCCGCGCCAGCAGGCCGCCGTGTATCTTGGGGTGCAGCGTTTTCACGCGGCCATCGAGCATTTCCGGGAAGCCGGTGTAGTCCGCGACCTCCGTCACCTTGAGGCCAGCATCGGCGAGCAGTTTTGCGGTGCCGCCGGTCGAGAGCAACGACACGCCCAACGCTACCAGACTGCGTGCAAATTCCACCAAGCCGGTTTTGTCGGAAACGCTGAGTAGCGCTTGTTTGATGGTAGTCACGACGTTAGCGCGCAAATGACATTAGAACTTAATTCCGTGCGCCTTCATCTTCTTGCGCAGGGTGTTGCGGTTAAGCCCCAGCATCTGCGCCGCGTGCGTTTGATTACCGCGCACGCGCGTGAGCACCGATTCGAGCAGCGGCTTTTCGACGCAGTTGATCACCATATCGTAAACGCCGCTGGCTTTTTCACCATCCAGGTCCCGGAAATATCCGTCGATGGCTTTGCGCACCGTGCGCGCCATATCATTATCGTTGGTGCGGTTCATCATGCCTGGCATCCTCACTGTAGATCAGGTGTTGGCCGCGGTCCGCGAGTTCATTGAAAAACGCGTCCACGGCATCAAGTTGTTCCTGGCAGGTCTCAAGCTGATTCATCGCGTGACGAAACGCCGCCGACCCTGCCAGCCCTTTGCTGTACCACGAGATGTGCTTACGAGCCACGCGCACGCCGCGTTGCTCGCCGTAAAACTGATAGAGATCGTGCAGATGCGCCACCAGCACGCGATGAATCTCGCGCACTTCCGGCGGCGGCAGATGCGTGCCGGTGTCGAGATAGTGCGTGATCTCGCGAAACATCCACGGCCGCCCCTGCGCCGCGCGTCCGATCATCACCGCGTCGGCCTGGGTGTATTCGAGCACGTGCTTGACCTGCTCCGGCGTACTGATGTCGCCATTGGCCATCACTGGGATGCCGATGTGCGATTTCACCTCCGCGATGGTGTCGTATTCGGCCTCTCCACTAAAGCCGCAAGCGCGGGTGCGACCGTGTATCGCCAGCGCCTGGATGCCGCAGCGCTCGGCGATTTTCGCCACGGTGACGGCGTTTTTGCTGCCTTGATCCCAGCCGGTGCGTATTTTCAGCGTCACCGGCACATCCACCGCGTTGACCACGGCCTCAAGGATGCGCGCCACCAGCGGCTCGTCCTTCAGCAGCGCGGAACCCGCCATCACGTTGCAGACCTTTTTTGCCGGACAACCCATGTTGATGTCGATGATCTGCGCACCGTTGTCGACGTTAAAGCGCGCGGCATCGGCCAACATTTGCGGATCGGCGCCAGCGATCTGCACGGAGATCGGATCGACTTCGCCTTCGTGGTCGGCGCGGCGGCGGGTTTTTTCGGAGCCCCACAACAGCGAGTTGCTCGCCACCATTTCCGACACCGCCATGCCCGCGCCCATCAGCTTGCACAGTTGACGAAACGGACGGTCAGTCACTCCCGCCATTGGTGCCACCACCAGCCTGTTCTTTAATTTATGTTTGCCGATGTGCATGCGCGTGCGACGAAATCCGGTTTTGCAGGTTTTGCGGAAAGGACGCGATTCTAATCCGGTGCGCCCTGCGTGCAAAGAGGAATATTGACTATTTTTTACGCAATTTATTTTGTGTTGTGACAGGCATCACGAACTATTTTGCGCGGCAAAGTGACGCGGTAAAGGTTGCCATGCCAAAACCGTATGCCGCGCCTGCACTTAGTGAAATTTCTTCACGCGCAACGTGAGCAAATCGCGCCAGGGCATTGCGCCAGGACGACATTTTCACGCGGCTGATGGTTAGCGCGCCGTTAGCGAGCCGTCAGCCATCAGCCGCGCGCGCCAAAGATCATGCGCCGCGCGACAAAATTTCGCAGCGGCGCGATCGCGCCGAGCAACATCATGCCCGCGCCTCGCGCTGCTTGCAGCGGCAAAAAGTCGTTTGAAAACAATTGCACCAAGCCATGCGTGGCGCTAATCATCGCGCCACGGTCAACGCGACGGCGGGCGCGATAGGCGCGCACCGTCTCGTTGTTAGTGAGCGCTTGCGGGGCAATGCCGTTCAAGATTTGTGCCAGTTCCCATGCATCGCGCAAACCCAGATTGAATCCCTGGCCCGCCACCGGATGCAGCGTTTGCGCGGCGTTGCCGATGGTGATGACGCCCGGCGTGTCACGCGTGGTGTAACGCAGGCAGAGCGGATAACTCGCGCGCCGCGTGACGCGGGTGAATTCGCCCAGGCGCGCGCCGAATGTCTCGCGCAGCGCGGCGAGAAACGCGCTGTCATCCGCTTGCATCAGTTCGGCCACGCGTGCGGGCGTGTGCATCCACACCAGCGAGCAATCGTTTTCGTATGGCAGCAGCGCCAGCGGGCCATCCTGCGTGAAACGTTCGTACGCCACAAAGTTATGCGGCAACGCCGTACTCACGCGTGCGGTAAGCGCCTGTTGTGCGTAGTCGCGCGTCGTGGGCGGCGTCAGGCCCTCGAGTTCACCGCCATCGGCGACGACGATCCACTGCGCGGTGAGCGTGGCCGCCGCACCATCTTGCGTGTAGTGGATGTGCTGCACATCGTCTTCGCGAGTCAGCGCCGTCGCGCGTGCGCCTTCGCGGTAGTCGCCATGCGACGCGCGGACCACATCCGATAGCGCCTTAATAAGATCATTATAATCAATTACGTAGCCTAATTCCGCCAGACCAAGATCAGCGCCGCTCATGGTCGCGCGGCCCAACCCGCCGCGCTGCGAAACATGAATGTCGCGTATCGGCGTGGGCGTGCGCAGCGTCTGCCACACGCCGAGGCGCTGCAACAGCAAACGGCTGCCGTGCGACAAAGCCAAGGGGCGCGCCTCGCCACCGGGTTCGGCGCGCGCTTCCAGCACCGTGATGCGCAACGCGCTGTGCCGTAACGCCAGCGCCAGCGCCGCGCCGACGGGCCCGCCGCCTATGATGGCGATATCGGTGTCGGCGGCCATAATGTCTGTGGTCAGCGCGACGCCATCAGCGCTTCGATATCCGTCACGCTTTTCGGCGCGGCTGCGGTGAGGATTTCACAGCCCGCATCGGTGACCACCACATCGTCCTCAATGCGCACACCGATGTTGACGAACTCGGCCGGCACACCCGCTGCGGGGCGTATGTAACAGCCCGGCTCCACGGTCAGTACCATGCCCGGCTGCAACACGCGCCACTGGCCGTCGCGCTTGTAGTCACCCGCATCATGCACATCCAGCCCCAGCCAGTGGCCGGTGCGGTGCATGTAAAACTGGCGATAGGTTTCTTTCTCCAGCACTTCCTGCAAACTGCCGTTGAGCAATTTCAAATCGATGAAGCCTTGCGCCAGCACGTTGACCGCAGCGTCGTGCGGCGCGTTCCAGGTGTTGCCCGCTTTGACTTCAGCGATGGCCGCAGCCTGCGATGCCAGCACCAGCTCATACACCGCTTTTTGTGGCCCGCTGAAACGGCCATTGACGGGAAACGTGCGGGTGATATCCGAAGCGTAACCATCGAGCTCGCAACCGGCATCGATCAGCAGCAGATCGCCGTCCTTGAGCGTGGCATCGTTGGCGACGTAATGCAGCACGCAGGCGTTCGCACCCGAGGCAACAATCGAGGTATACGCGGGCGACTGCGCGCCGTGGCGGCGAAACTCATGCAGCAACTCGGCTTCTATCTGATATTCGGTGCCACCCGCGCGGGCGGACTGCATGGCACGCACATGCGCACCCGTGGAAATTTTCGCCGCCTGACGCATGGTGGCAAGCTCATCCGCATCCTTGATCAAGCGCAGATCGTCGAGCAGCGTATGCACATCGGCGATATCGCGCGGCGCGGCGACACCGGTGCGCGCGCGGTTACGCACTTCGTTGACCCAGCCTAGCACGCGCGCGTCCCACGCACTGTCTTGCCCCAAGTGTGTGTACACCGCTGGCTGATCCGCCAGCAAATCCGGCATCAGCTTATCCAGCTCGCTGATGGCATAAGTTTCGTCAAAGGCAAAACGTTGTTTGGCTGCCGCCGGGCCGAAACGAAAACCATCCCAGATTTCGCGCTCTTCGTTTTTTTCGCGGCAAAACAGCAGGTTGCGTGCGCCGTTGCGTGAATTCGCTCCAGCAACGATAACCACCACCGCTTCCGGTTCAGTGAAGCCGCTGAGATGATAAAAATAGCTGTCGTAACGATACGGGTAGTGCGCGTCGCGATTGCGTGCACGTTCCGGCGCGGTGGGCACGATGGCGACGCCTTTGCCGATCTGTTGTGCGAGGCGTGCGCGGCGGCGGATGTAGGGAGTGGTATTCATGGTCACTTGATTATAGCGCCGGTGGGTGGTGCACAACGGTGCAAGACGCGGTACGGTTATACTTGAAACACACCTTCATCTGATCCGCTGCTTTTGTCGGCACGCCACCCAAGCCCAAGGAGGAACGCATGATCACCGACGCACAAGTCCATCTGTGGAACGCCAATACGCCCGAAGACCCATGGGAGGCAGGCGCGCAAGCACACCTGCCCGATCCCATGCCCGCCGAGCGCATGTTAAAGCTGATGGACGAAGCGGGCATCGACCGCGCGATCGTTTCCCCGGCCAACGTCGCTCCCAATCGCAGCCCGGCCTGCGGTCAGGTGGCTGCAGCCAAATACCCCAAGCGTTTTCGCGTCATGGCCTGGTTCGTACCCACGCTGCCCGAGCAATATCAGCTGCTGCCGCGCTGGCTGGCGCAGCCCGGCGTGTGCAGCCTGCGCGTGTCGATGAACGAGCCCGAACACAAAAAACTTTTTGCCGACGGTGCGCTCGATCCGGTGTGGCAGGCGTGTGTCGATCAGGACATCCCGGTGGCCATCTGGACACGTGACGGCCCGGCGCTGATGGAGCCGGTGCTGCAGAAATACCCCAACCTCGCGTTTATCGTTGACCATTTCGCCTGGGCCGTGCCCGGCGACAAGCGCAAGGCCAAAGTGCAGTCCATGATCAACTTCGCGCGTTATCGCAACGTCACCGTCAAGGTGTCGTCGCTGCCGCTGGTGTCGGGCAGCCCGGCGCCTGAGTATGAAGACCTGCATCCGCTGATCAAGCGCGTGCATGCGGCTTATGGTGCCGAGCGATTGATGTGGGCCTCGGATCAAACCCAGACCATGGGCAAGAGCCGCGGCACCTATGCTGAAAATGCGGACATCATTCGCCAGTACGCCGCAGCCTACCTGCCCGCAGCCGACGTGCGCGCCATGATGCACGACACGGCCACCCGCGTGTTCAAGTGGCCGGTGGCGTAAACCAATATGCGAAACTCCCGATCAATCCAGGCAAAATAATCCACACACATGACGCAACCAAATATCGTATTGATCCTGGCCGACAATCTCGGCTGGGGCGAGTTGGGGTGCTACGGCGGCGGCGTGCTGCGCGGAGCGCCCACGCCGCGTATCGACGCTTTGGCCGGCCAGGGTCTGCGCCTGCTTAACTTCAATATCGAGAGCGACTGCGTACCGACTCGCTCGGCGTTGATGACCGGACGTCATCCCATCCGCACCGGCGCGCAGCAATCCGTGCCGGCCGGTTTGCCGCAGGGCATCATTCCCTGGGAGGTGACGCTCGCGCAGTTGTTAAAGCAGCAAGGCTACGCGACGGCGATACACGGCAAGTGGCATCTGGGTGACCGCGCAGGTCGCTTCCCGACGGATCGTGGCTTCGACGAGTGGCACGGCATTCCGCGCACCACCAACGAAAGCATGTTCACCACCTCGCCGGGCTACGATGCCGCAGTGACGCCGTTGCCCTACGTGCTGGAAGCGAAGGCGGGCGAAACGCCGCGCGAAGTGGGCATCTACGATCTCGACATGCGTCGGCGTATCGATGGCGATCTCACCGATCGCGCCATTGATTTCATCAACCGCCAGCATCAGGCGAAGCGTCCATTTTTTGCCTATGTCCCGCTGACGCAATTGCACTACCCGACAATACCGCATCAGGATTTTGCCGGTCGTACCGGCGCCGGTGATTTTGCCGACTCGCTGGCCGAGATGGATCATCGCGCCGGGCAACTCATCGATGCCATTGACCGGCTCGGCATCGCGGACAACACGCTGTTCATCTTCGCCAGCGACAACGGGCCGGAGTTTCGTCGACCATGGCGCGGCTCTGCCGGCATGTGGCAGGGCACGTATCACACCGCGATGGAAGGCGGCCTGCGTGCGCCGTGCATCCTGCGCTGGCCGGGGCGGATCGAGGCGGGGCGCGTATCGAATGACATCATTCATGTCACCGACTTCTATACCACGCTCGCCCGAGTGACGGGCGCAACCCTGCCAGCGGATCGCGTGATCGACGGCATCGATCAATGGGATTTTCTCACCGGTGCCGCACCGCGCTCGGCGCGCGAGGGTTTTCTGTTTTACATCAAGGCAGAGTTACGCGCGGCGAAATGGCGCGACTGGAAGATGCACTTTGTGTGGGAGCCGGAACCGAATGCCGGTGCCAATCACCTGGAGTCGCCGTTCCTGTTTAATCTGATTCAGGATCCCAAAGAGGAAACCGACGTCAATACCACCGCCGGTTGGGCGCGCACGCCGATCCGCCACATGATCCATGATTTTCAGGAAGGCCTGAAGCGTAACCCGCCGGTGCCACCCGGCGCGCCGGACAGCTACGTGCCAAAGTAGCGCGCGCGGCGGGATTAACTCCCGCCGCTGTCGGCCGCGTCGCGATTGCCGTCGATGCCCAACTCCTGCACCTTGCGCGTGAGGGTGTTGCGCCCGATACCGAGCAGGATGGACGCCTCGATGCGCCGTCCGCCGGTCTGTGCCAGCGCTTTGAGGATCAGCGCTTTTTCAAACTGGTTGGTGAGTTCTTCCATGATGCGTTTTTCGCCGCGCGCCAGACGCGCGCCAGCTTCGCGTTCGAGCGCGGCAATCCAATCCTGGTCGGCGGCGGGTGCCGCCTCGTTACGGATTTCCGGCGGTAGATCGTCGATCTCGATTTGCGCTGCCGGTGCCATCACGGTGAGCCAGTGACAGAGGTTTTCAAGCTGGCGCACGTTGCCCGGAAAATCCATCGCTGACAGATATTTCATCACGGCGGCGGAAAAGCGCTTGGCCTCGACGTTCAAGTCCTTGGCGCTCTTGCGCAAAAAATGCTGTGCCAGCAGCGGAATGTCTTCGCGCCGTTCGCGCAGGCTCGGCAGTCGCAGGCGGATGACGTTGAGCCGGTGATATAAGTCCTCGCGAAACAAACCCTGCTTCACGCGTGCTTCGAGATCCTGATGCGTGGCGGCGACCACCCGCACATTGGCCTTGATCGGCTGCTGGCCGCCGACACGGTAGTAGTGCACGTCGGACAACACGCGCAGCAGCCGCGTTTGCAGCTCGGGTGGCATGTCGCCGATTTCATCGAGGAACAGCGTACCGCCCTCGGCCTGCTCAAAGCGGCCGCGGCGCGTGGTTTGCGCGCCGGTGAAGGCGCCGCGTTCGTGGCCGAAGAGTTCGGATTCCAGCAAATCCTTTGGAATCGCCGCCGTGTTGATGGCGATAAACGGCTGCTTCGCGCGCGGGCTGTGTTGATGCAGGGCGCTCGCCACCAGTTCCTTGCCGCTGCCGGATTCGCCGGTGATCAGCACGGTGGCGTTGGATTGCGCCAGCCGCCCGATGGCGCGAAACACGTTCTGCATCGAGGGCGCCTGGCCGAGAATTTCCGGCGCGCTGTCGTGCACTTCGGCGGCCGCTTGCGGGGCCTGATTTTCGCTCATCGCGCGGCGGATCAACTCGACGGCATTGTCCACGTCGAACGGCTTGGGCAAATATTCATAGGCGCCGCCCTGGAACGCCGTCACCGCGTTACCGAGATCGGAGTACGCGGTCATGATGATCACCGGCAGCGTGGCGAATTTTTCGCGAACTTTTTGCAGTAGAACCAGGCCCGATTCGCCGGGCATGCGGATGTCGCTCACCACCACGCGCGGGGTTTCGCTGGCGAGCGCGGCGAGTGCTTCCTGCGCGGAGGCAAAGGTGCGATGCGCGATGCCTTCACGCGCCAGCGCCTTCTCGAACACCCAGCGGATCGACTTGTCGTCGTCGACTATCCATACCGGGTTTAGCGACATGACAGGCCTTTGTACGTTGCGGATGTCTTGCACAAAGCCCGCCGGCAGGCGCGCAAACGGTAGCGCGGTTTCAGAGTACATGATGAAACTCCTTTGCCGCCGCGAGGCGGTTCGTTCAGAGGCCCGCAGAAATTACATAAGTAATTGTTTTTATTCATTATTTTTTTAGCACGCCGCTGGCTCGGCGCTATCCACCACCGGCAGCAGCAAGATGAAACAGGTGCGTCCGGGAGCGCTTTCAAAGGTCAACACGCCATTGTGCTGGCTGACGAAATTTTGTGCGATGGTCAGGCCCAAGCCGCTGCCTTCAGCACGCCCGGTCACCAGCGGATAAAACACGCGTTCGCCGATTTCCACCGGTATACCGGGGCCGTTGTCGATGATGCTGATCTCTATCGCGTGCCGATAACGTTTGCGCGCCAGCGTAACTTGCCGCGCGGCGCGCGTCTTTAACGTGATCTGCCCGGACGGGATATTATTTTCGGTGAGCGCCTGCGCCGCGTTGCGCGCGACGTTCAGCGCCGCCTGGATGAGTTGCTCGCTGTCGCCGTAGACCTGCGGCAGGCTCACGTCGTAATCGCGCTTCACGGTGATTTCTTTCTGGAACTCGGCAAGCAATACGCTGCGTACGCGCTCCAGCACCTCGTGAATGTTGACGTGCGTCGGTTGCGGAATACGATGCGGAGCCAACAGCCGCGCCATCAGCGCCTGCAGCCGGTCGGCCTCTTTCATGATGACCTGGGTGTACTCGTGCAGCGCGGGGTTCTCCAGCTCGCGCTCCAGCAACTGCGCCGCGCCCCTGATGCCGCCCAGCGGGTTTTTGATTTCGTGCGCGAGGTTGCGCATCAGTTCGCGGTTGGCGACGCTTTGATCGTAAACGCGCTCCTCGCGTGCGATGCGCAACTGCTGCTCGATCTGGCGAAACTCGACCAGACAGCCATCGAGATCAAACGCGCTGCTGCGTTCGATCGGCGTCACCGTGCAGGCGAAGTGCATGCGCGAGCGGCCGCTCACCGCGATCATCAAATCATGCTCGGAAAAACTGCAATTGTTTTTGCGCGCGTACTGCAGCGCGGCGGCCAGCACCTCGTGATCGGCGAACACCTCGGCGAGGCTTTGCCCGACCACGCTGGAGTGGGAGAGTTCGAGCAGGTTTTCCGCCGCCGGGTTCATGTGGCGCAGCACATCGGCGTTATCCACCAGGATCACTGCGGTGGCCAGCAAATCCAGCCCGAAGAGCGCTGGAACGGCCACAGAAACCCCCGCCGTAACGGCAACGGGAGCCTGGGGAATCGGAGCGGCTGTAGGTGGCATGGTGGCGAGTCTCACCCTACAGTAGTGAGCAAGAAGCAGGCCAGCTCGCGCCGCTGGCCAAGGCGTGCTACTTGATGTTGCTCATCTCGCGGCGCAAGTTGGCGATATTGTCTTCGTGCAGTTTGACTTTTTTCTGAAACGGCTCGATGCGATCGAGCATGCGTTGCGCGTTGCGCTCGCCGCCCAGACGCGTGTTTTCCTGTTCGGAAAGTTCTTTTCGCGCGACCTGCAGGTTGCGCTCCTCGTTGATCAACTCGGTTTCGAGGATTTTTTTGCGGTCGCCGTCGCGCTGCTGCTGCACCTGTGGCGCAACCTTGGGAAAGCTTTCCGGCGTGGGTGTGCGTGTGCCGCCTTGCGCGGGCGCACCTTTGGCCGCAGGCGGCGAGGACACTATCGCGGGCGTCACCGTGAGCTGTTTGCAGCCCTTGGCCTCGGATGCGATGTTGGTGAAGCGTTTGCCGCCGCCCGGTTCTTCGCATTCCCAGATGTCTGCCAAGGTCGGCCCCGCAGCCAGTGTCAACAACAGCGTTCCAAGCATACTTCGCATCGCTAACCCCATGATTTCATACCGTGTGGAGAATAACGGTTCGCACTGTAGGCGGTTGACGGGGCAACAGCAAGTTAAATACCTAACCATTTGTTAATTAAGGGGAATTATATTCGCACTGTTTTGGTGCGTCAACCGGTTTAAGTTCTTCACCGCAGAGGCGCGGAGGCGCAGAGGTTGCGCAGAGAAGCACAAAGTCAAAAGCCAAAATAAAAACGGCGATTCACTTTGTAAGTGAATCGCCGTTGGTTTTTCTCTGCGTAACCTCTGCGCCTCCGCGCCTCTGCGGTGAAGCAGTTAATAACTTACAAGCTGTAATACAACTGGAACTCCAGCGGATGCGTGGTCATGCGGAAGGCGGTGACTTCTTCCATCTTCAGCGCGATGTAGGCATCGATCATGTCGTTGGAGAACACGCCGCCGCGCGTGAGGAACTCGCGGTCTTTGTCCAGACAGTCCAGCGCCATGTCGAGCGACGAGCATACGTTCGGCACTTTTTTGGCTTCTTCCGGCGGCAGGTCATACAGATTCTTGTCGATCGGATCACCGGGGTGAATCTTGTTCTGCACACCATCGAGACCGGCCATCATCATCGCGGCAAAGGCGAGATACGGGTTCGCTGTCGGATCAGGGAAGCGCACTTCGATGCGACGCGCTTTCGGGCTTTGCACGAACGGAATACGAATCGACGCCGAGCGGTTGCGCGCGCTGTAAGCCAGATTGATCGGCGCTTCAAAGCCGGGCACCAGACGCTTGTAGGAATTGGTGCCGGGATTGGTGATGGCGTTCAGCGCTTTGGCGTGTTTGATGATGCCGCCGATGTAGAACAGCGCAAATTCCGACAGGCCAGCATAGCCGTTGCCGCTGAACAGATTTTGACCGGCTTTCCAGATCGATTGATGCACGTGCATACCAGAGCCGTTGTCGCCAACCACCGGTTTCGGCATGAAGGTTGCCGTTTTGCCATAGGAATGGGCGACATTTTGCACGGTGTATTTCAGAATCTGGTTCCAGTCGGCTCGCTTCACCAGGCTGCTGAACAGCGTGCCGATTTCGCACTGACCGGGTGCGGCCACTTCATGGTGATGCACCTCCACCGGCACGCCCTGCTCTTCGAGTGCCAGGCACATGGCCGAGCGGATGTCCTGCAGCGAATCCACCGGCGGCACGGGGAAATAACCACCCTTGACCGGCGGACGATGGCCCATGTTGCCGCCTTCGTATTCCTTGCCGGACGACCACGGCGCTTCGCTGGATTCAATTTTGACCGACGCGCCCGACATATCCACGTTCCAGGTCACCGAATCAAAAATGAAGAATTCGGGTTCCGGGCCGAAGTAGGCGGTGTCGCCCAGACCGCTCGATTTCAAATACGCTTCGGCACGCTTGGCAAGCGAACGCGGATCGCGGTCGTAGCCCTTGCCATCCGACGGCTCCACCACGTCGCAGGTCAAGACCAGGGTCGGCTCATCGGTGAACGGATCCATGCGTTGCGAATCCGGGTCCGGCATCAGCAGCATGTCCGAAGCTTGTATGCCTTTCCAGCCGGCGATCGATGAACCATCAAAGGCGTGGCCGTCGGTGAATTTTTCAGCATTAAACATCTTGTGAGGCACGGAAACATGCTGCTCCTTGCCGCGGGTATCGGTAAAACGCAGGTCGACAAACTTGACCTCGTTGTCTTTAATAATCTTCAATACATCAGCGGCGTTAGCCATTTTTCGTCTCTCCTGACGGGTAAGAATGATTGCAACAATGCACCACCTGCATCAGCATGAAGCATGCCAAGCCAAAGCCGGGGAACGGCATTGTGCCACAAGGGGATTTGTAGCTAAACACTGGCGGCAATGCACCAATATAGTGCAAAACGGCTGTTGTCTGCACTGATAGAGGGCGGTTTCGCCGGCCTGAATCCGCAACTCGCACCTTAAATAAAGTATCAATAAAAACATATACTTATGAATTTCACCGATTGGGGTGCGAAAAACGTCCTGATGCGCGCCCGCCTGCGGCCGCGCGTCACTCCACCGTGACGGTTTTGCCGAAAAGCCGCATGAACTCAACCGCCGGCACGTACAGCTTGCCGTCGATGTTCTGCGCGGGCGCGGGCAAGGCGCGGCGATCAATGCGCGCATCATTCGCCGCGACCTGCGTGCGTGGCCCGATAGTGTCACCAGCGTGAATGGTGCCGCCAACTCGCAGGAAATGCTCGCCGGGCTTGAGATTGACCGACACGTTGTTGTAGAGCACCGTTTTCACGCTCACTAGCCTGAATTTTGCATAAAGAGGGCAAAGAACACCGTAAGTGATTGGTACAATGTGAGTTATCGAGA
>CAMBGJ010000003.1 GCA_945865805.1 Bordetella parapertussis | reverse complement strand
ATACCCTACGATGACATCACGCCGTTCGCTCGTGCGCTGGTGGCCGCAGCACCGGATCAACTGGTGTTCGGCACCGATTGGCCGCACGTCATGATGGAAGGCGAAATGCCCAACACCGGCGCGTTGATCGAGCAGTTGGCGGTGTGGGTGCCGGATGAGGCCGCACGCAAGAAAATTCTGGTGGATAACCCGGCGCGGCTTTACCGGTTTTAGTATCCCCACCATAACTATTTGTTTTTATTGATATTTTTTGTCTACCCCGCATAAACGAAAAAAATTCCTCACCGCAGAGGCGCAAAGACGCAGAGAACCCCCGCAGAGCAAAGCCGTTCTCTGCGTAACCTCTGCGCCATTGCGCCTCTGCGGTGAGGGTCTTTAACCCGGCTGAACAGTTACTTTTTTTGTACCAAGGCGGTCGTTTCGCCACCGCCCAAAATTCAGGAGCAACCCATGCCCATCGGAGACCCCGCCTGGCTGCAACTCACCCCCGAAGCAGCCCTTGAACCCGAGCTGCCGATCTGTGATCCGCATCATCATATCTGGGCGCAGCGGCATGAACCGGCCGCTTACCAGCGCTACCTGTTGCCCGAACTGGCGGCGGATATCCGCGACAGCGGACACAACATACGCTCGACAGTGTTCATCGAAGTCAAAGCGTTTTATCGCAGCGGCGGGCCGCAGGCGATGCAGCCGGTGGGTGAAGTCGAGCATGTCGATGGGGTTGCCGATGAATCTGCGCGCGGCAAACACGGCTCCACGAAAATCGCCGCGTCGATTGTTGGTCACGCGGATTTAAAACTCGGCGATGCGGTCGCGCCGGTACTGGAGGCCATGCAGGTCGCCAGCCCGCGTTTTCGCGGCATACGCCACGCCGCTGGGTGGGATGCCAGCGAGGAACTCGCCAAGCGTGACATTCAAGGCGTGATGTCCACCACGCAATACCGCGCCGGTGCGCGCGTGCTGGCAAAGATGGGCTTGACGCTCGACAACTCGCTGTATCACACGCAGTTGGATGAACTGGCCGAATTCGCCCGCGCCGTGCCGGAACTCACTATCGTGCTGAATCACATCGGCGGCCTGGTGCGCGTGGGGCCCTATGGTGGCGATGCGAACCGCGACAACGAAGTGCTAGCCGATTGGCGCCGTGGTATCGCCAACGTGGCAAGCTGCCCGAACATCGTGCTCAAGCTCGGCGGCGTGGGGCAAAAGCGCTTCGGCTACGATTGGCACACCCGTGCCAAGCCCATCGGCTCGGAGGAACTGGCGAATGCACTGGCACCGTTGATGCACTATTGCATCGAAAAATTCGGCCCGAACCGCTGTCTGTTTGAAAGCAATTTCCCCGTCGATAAGGTGTCGTATTCCTACGGCGTGGTGTTCAACGCGTTCAAGCGTTTGTCGAAGGGCTACTCGGCCAGCGAACGCGCGGCATTGTTTCATGACACGGCGGCGCGGGTGTATCGCATCGCTGCGTAAAACGTGGTAGAGGCGCGCGTCCACCCACGCCACCCCTAAACGTCGGCCATCAACTCAGCGAAGTCACCGGCACCGCCGCGCCATGCACCGCACGCGCGGCATCGGATGCCAGAAACACGATCACGTTCGCCAGGTCAGCCGGTGCGACCCACCTGGCCGGGTCAGCCTTGGGCATGGCGGCGCGGTTGTCGGGGGTGTCGATGATGGTGGGCAGCACGCAATTAACGTTGATGTTTTTCTCGCGCAGCTCCGCCGCCATGGCTTCGGTCATGCGGATCACGGCGCTTTTCGACGCGGTGTAGGCGCCCATCTGCGCCACGCCCTTTTGCGCGGCAAAAGC
Source organism: Bordetella parapertussis (assembly GCA_945865805.1). Lineage (GTDB taxonomy): Bacteria > Pseudomonadota > Gammaproteobacteria > Burkholderiales > SG8-41 > UBA5216. The sequence goes on along the minus strand of CAMBGJ010000003.1, from coordinate 40,404 downwards.
GCCGACGTTGACGATCCTGCCGCTGCCCGCTGCCACCATGTGCGGCACCACCGCGCGCACGGCGTGCAGCACGGTGCGGGTGTTGATGTCGAAGAGAAAATTCCAGTTGTCGTCTGAGGTCTCGTGCACCGCTTCGCCCATGCGAAAGCCGCCGGCGATGTTGCACAACACGTCGATGCGGCCGAAGCGCGCGAGGGCTGTTTGCGCCACGCTGGTTGCGCCTGCCATCTCAAGCAAATTTGCCGCTGCACACACGCGTTGCGGGTTTTCTGCGCCAAACGCAGCGGCGAGGCTGTCGCGTTGCAGATCCACCAGCACCAGATTTGCCCCCTGCTCGGCGAAGGCCGTGGCAACGGCCTTGCCCAGATTGCCGGCCGCGCCGGTGACGATGACGGTTCGATTGGCGAAGTTCATGGTTTGCTCCCGGTTAGCGTGTGCGCGGCATTGTGCCACGGCGGCAAAGCGCTGCTCAGTGCTGAGAACTTAACGCTGGCATAGCGCGCAAAAAAAGGTCGAACGCTGGCCCTGCAGCAGCCGTTTGATCACCGTACCACAGCGATTACACGCCTGCCCGTGACGGTCGTACACCGCGAAGTTGCTCTGAAAATTGCCGGCCATGCCGTCGCCGCCGACGTAATCGCGGATGCTGCTGCCGCCCGCGATGATTGCCTCGCTTAACGTCTCGCTTATCACGCTCGCCAGCACCTCGCAGCGCGCCCGTGTGAGGCGCCGCGCGGCGATGCGCGGGCTGATGCCTGCGCGAAACAGCGCTTCACTGGCGTAGATGTTGCCCACGCCCACCACCACGTGGCTGTCCATGATAACGAGTTTGATCGCCGAGCCACGCTTGCGGATGGCGTTGTAAAGCGCCGCGCCATTGAAGCCGTCCGACAAGGGCTCGGGGCCGAGCGCAGCGAAGAGCGGATGGCTCGACACATCGCCTTGATCCGCCGCGTGCCACAACACCAGGCCGAAGCGGCGCGGATCGCGCAGGCGCACGGTTTTGCCGTTGGCCAGCACCAGATCGAAGTGATCGTGTTTTTCTGGCGGGGTATCGTGATCCACCAGCCACAAGCGGCCCGACATGCCCAGATGAATAAGCAGCATGCCCGTGTCGCATTCGACCAGCAGGTATTTCGCGCGGCGCGTCAGCGCGCGTATGGTCAGGCCCGCGACACACTGCGGCAGCGCGCGCGGGATAGGCTGGCGCATGCGCCGCTCGCGCACCACGGCGCGCTCGATACGCACCCCTTCCATCGCCGTCAATAAGCCACGACGGGTGGTTTCGACCTCGGGGAGTTCTGGCATAAAAATATCAATTAAAACAAATACTTACGTTGACTCTTGCGTTACTTCCTCACAATCGGCAGCGCGAGCATTTGTTTGCCGATGTCGCCGGTAAAGACGAATTGCAAACCCAGGTCCGCGCGCCGCACGATCAACTCAGGCTCCGTCTGCACGATGCCGAGCGCGACTTTCGCGCCGTCTTTCAGCGTCACCGTCACCGCGCGCGTGGCGGGTTGCGTGCCCGCGAGTCCGCTGCGCAGCGCGCTGCCTTCGCGCCACTGCGCCACCCAGCGGTGGTAATCGTCCTGCGACATATCGCTTTCGTTATTATTTTTCGGCGTGGTGGTCCACTTTTTTTCGTCCAGTGCGACGGTGAACGCGCCGAAGTCGAAGCGCACCGGCACATCACCTTGTGCAAACACGCTGCGGCGTATCAGCGCATGCGCGTTACCGGGGATGGCGGCGGCGAAGCGGGTTTCCACCGGAAAAATGCGCTGGTTCGCCAGCAGATACTGCTCGCGCGTGACGGTGTTGATGGCGCCGAAGCCAAAGCGCTGATCGTTGATGATGAGTTCGGTGTGCGGCGGATCGAGATCGAATCTTGCGGCGTCAGACACGGGGTATTCGGTGGCGCCACGCGCGTCCAGCACGGCAAGCAGACGCAGTACCTGAAAGCCGTCAGCGGGTGCTTTGACCGGCTCGGTGAGGTGCCAGTCGTTGCCGCGTTTTTCGAGTACGGCCTGCGTTGCGTCTTTGCGTTGCACACGCAGGGTGCGCGCGTCGGCGGCTTTGAGCGTGGTGACCGCCGTCGTTTGGCTGAGTGATTTTGGCGGCTTTAACCACACGAATAACCCCAGCGCCGCCACGCAGGCGCACAGCGCGGCCAGGGTGAGCCAACTCTTACGCATGATCACGCACACGCGAAGGGGCACATGCTGATGCATCGCGCAAAGCATGAAAAAGTACCCCTGTCATTCCCGCGAAAGCGGGAATCCATAACACAGTGCCACTTGGGCCTATGTATGGATTCCCGCTTTCGCGGGAATGACAGTAGTGGTTTGCTATCAATGCGAAATCCGGATGCGCCAGTAGGCTCAAAACGCCTTGCGCCGCCGCCACCACACCACCACACCAGTGATCGCAAAGGCAATCGGCAGCACCAGCAGGAAGGTAAAGGTGATCAGGTACAGCAACATCTGATCGATTTTCATTTGCACGTCGCCTGCCGGGCGTGCGGGCACGTTGATCAATTTATCGTCGCCGGTGAGCCAGCTCATCATCGACACGCCGAGTTGCAGATTGCCGCCGTTGCCGAGAAACGCATTGGAAAGAAAGTTACCGTTGCCCACCACCACCACGCGCTGCTGTTTGTCAGCCGCTGTGCGTTCAAACGCGGTGGCAATGTTGATCGGCCCCTGAAAATCCGTTTTTTTGTCGAAGGCGGGCTTGCCGTCGAGGCTGCCGGTCTCCACCCATCCTTGCTGGGCAACTTCGACCAGCGGCGTCATGCGCCAGCCCTCGCGTTCGGCCGTACCGATCTGGCGGCTGCCTGGAAACAGCGTGTTCAGACGAAACGCAGCAGTGATCGGGTGACGCGCGTAGTGCGAGGCCACAGCCAGGGTGGGCGGGCCGCTGCGCGGCTTGACCGTCGGATCGATCACCGTGCCCGGTGTCAGCACCAGCCCGAGCGTTTCGGCCAGAGGTTCCAGCCCGCGCAACGGTTCGGGGTCGATCAGCCACAGCAGATTGCCGCCAGCCTCAACGTAAGTGCGCAGCTTGGCGACTTCGTTATCCTGCAAATCGGTTTGCGGGCTGGCGATGATCAACAGCCCGGCGTTGCGCGGCACGTCCTGCGCGACGGCCAGATTCAGCGGCGTCAACTTGTAACCCCTGGATTGCAACTGGCGGCCGAAATCGCCCAGCTCATGATTGGCCGCGCCGTCGAGCTTGCGTTCGCCGTGGCCGTCCAGCCAGTACGCCACCGCGTTGGTGGAGCGCGACAGACGCAGCAGCGCGTTGACGAAATTCTGTTCGTTAAATTCCGCCAGCGGCAGATGCTCCGTGCGGCCCTGATGTTCGATGATGAATTCATTGGGCGAACGCAGGCCTGCCGCGTTGGCGCGTTTGGGGTCGTCACGCGGATCCACCAGCGCCAGCGTCAGATCGGCCTTGACGCGTTGCCACGGCCGCAGTTTCTCCCGAATCAGTTTGTGGATGTCATTACCGCCGCCGTCCTTGGCCATTGCATAGGCGGTGACGTTTACCGGGCCGCTGAATTGTCGCAGCGCGTCCTGCGTGCCCTGGGTCAGCGTGTTGCGCGCGTTGGCAGTGACATCGCTTTCCACGCGATACTCGCGCGCCACCCACGCCAGCAGCATGGTGAGCGCGAGCAGCAGCACCACGTACAGCCAGCCCTGGGCCAGCAGTTGCGCGCGCACTTTGCGAGTGATGTTCATGCTTATCCCCTGCCGTTATCCACGTAACCGGCGCGCTTCAAGCTGGCGCACGGTGAGCGCGAGAAACAGCGCGCTGAGTAGCACGAGACAGGCAATGGCGTAACTGTCGATCAGGCCACGGCCCAGCGGTTCAAAATTTTTCACCGGCGCGAACACCTGTGCGAACGCGGAGAGCACGCCCAGGCCCTTGGTCTGCAGGTTGTCGGCTGCGTAGTCGCCCATGAAGGCCAGCGCGATCAACACGCCGAACGCGCCCAGCGCCGCCACGATGGGTTGCGTGGTGAGGCTCGACACATACAGACTCACCGCCGAAAACGCCGCCGTCAGAAGTGTGATGCCGATCAGTATGCTGGCGATCAGCCGATAATCCAGCCGCGTCGCGCCCGCCAGCGATAACGGCATCAGTGTAATTAAACTCAATATAATCAATACCAGTGCCATCAGTGCACAAAACTTGCCGAGTACGATGTCGAGGATCGAAATCGGTGCCGAGGTGAGCAGCGACATGGTTTGATTGCGGCGCTCTTCGGCGATCAGGCGCATCGCCAGCAGCGGCACCGCGAACATCATCATGCCGGCAGCGATGGTAAAAGTGGGTGCGGCCACCAGTTCGGTAAAGCCCGGCGGGCTGGGCAATTGCAGCAGCTTGGGCTGAATCTCGAGAAAATCATCAAAGCGTTTGAGAAAGCTGTAACCGGCCAGGATCTGCACAAAGGTCAGCACCACCCACGCGATGGGCGAGGTGAACAGCGACTTCAAGTCCTTGGCGGCGATGGTGAAAATCATGCGGCATCCTGCCGCGTCAAATTCACAAAAACATCCTCAAGGCTGGTCTGCGCCGGGCCGATTTGACGCAAGCCCCAGTGGCGCGCGGCGGCCAGCGCGACGATGGCCTCGGTCGGGTCTGCCTCCGCCGCGATACGCACACGGTAAAGCTGGTCGCCAGCGGGTTCGGCTTCGACCACGCCGGCAACTTCGAGCAGCGCCAAGCGCAATTCATCGACGACGGGCGGCTGCGTCAGGCCCACCAACAGGATGCGACCGCTGTGTAGCAGTTTGAGACCCGCGATGGTGTCGCTGTAGACCATTTTGCCGTGATGCATGATCTGCACCCGGTCACAGATAGCCTCGACTTCCGGCAGGATGTGCGTCGACAGAATCACGCTGTGCGCGCTGCCCAACTCGCGGATCAACGTGCGTATCTCGCGAATTTGGTTGGGGTCGAGGCCGACGGTCGGTTCGTCGAGAATAATCACATCCGGCTCGTGTACGATGGCCTGCGCGATGCCGACGCGCTGCTGATAGCCTTTCGACAGCGAGCCGATCAGCTTGCGGCTGACGTCACGCAGCCCACAGCGCGACAGCACGTTGTCGACGGCGGCGCGCAGGCGTGCTTTTGGCACGAGGTGCAGTCGCGCCGCGAGGTCAAGGTATTCCGTCACGTTCAGGTCGCGATACAGCGGCGGCGTTTCCGGGAGGTAGCCGATGTGGGCCTTGGCTGCGACCGGGGACTCCAGCATGTCCACGCCGCAAATACTGATGGCACCGGCGCTGGGCGCCAGATTGCCGGTGAGCATCTGCATGGTGGTGGTCTTGCCCGCGCCGTTGGGGCCGAGAAAGCCGAGCACTTCGCCGTGTTTGAGCTGTAAATCGACGTTATCCACCGCGATGTGGCTACCGAAGTGCCGCGACAGGCCGCTGGCGCTGATCGTGGCAACCGCCGGAGCGGTGGGGGATTCTTCGATGGTCGGCATCAACAACAATTCGAGGGGAAAGTGTGCCGTGGGCGCTTGTGGAGAGTGCGAAATATACCTAAACTGTGAAACTTAATGAAGCATTATCTATCATATTTCTCAAAATAATCATTTGCTTATTTCATTTCTCTTTGTTGCTTGCCTTTCTTCCATTCGCGGAACCCTCCCTTGATCCCCTTCCCTAAATTGGCGTGTGTCGCTGCAGCCTTGCTGATCGCGGCAAGCCTCACTTGCGTACCGTCCTACGCACAGTCGCCCGCGAGGCCGACCCCGTCCGCGCCGAAGCCTAAAATCGCGCCGGAGCTGCCAGCGGTCGAGCTGTCGCCGGAGCTGCTCTACAAAATCATGATGGCGGAAATCGCCCTGCAGCGCGGCCTGCCGCAGAATGCCGCGCAGGCGCTGCTGGAAGTGGCGCGTGAAACGCAAGATCCGCGCGTGGCGCAGCGCGCCACCGAAGTGGCGTGGAATGCACGCATGATGAAAGAGGCGCTCGAAGCGGCAAGCCTGTGGCTGAAGACCGATCCGCAATCCACGCAGGCGCGGCAGGTGGTGGCAGTACTGCTGGTGAATCAGGAAAACCTCACCGAGGCGCGCGCGCCGCTCGAACAATGGCTGGCCGCCGACAAGCCCAATGCAGGGCGCAATTTTTCGCTGGTGGCGCAACTACTGGCGCGCAACAAGGACAAAAAAGCTGTGCTGGCGCTGCTGCGAACGCTGGCGCGCCCGTATAACGATCTGGCTGAAGTGCGTCTGTCGGTGGCACAGGCGGCGTGGGATGCTGATGATGTCGATGGTGCGCTCGCCGAATCGCGCGCGGCGTTGAACATCAAGCCTGATCTGGAGTTGGGTGCGCTATTTCATGCGCGTGCGTTGTCGCGTCGCTCGAATACCGAGGCCACGACCTTTCTGGCAGATTTTCTCGAGCGCCATCCGAAGGCCCATGATGCGCGGCTCAATTACGCACGCCTGCTGGCGAATGAAAAACGCACCGCAGATGCACGCAGGCAGTTTGAAATCCTCGTCGAGGCCGCGCCGAAAAACCCGGAAATCGCCATGGCCGTGGCCTTGCTCGCGATGCAGACCAACGACTACGACGCGGCGGAAAAACACTTTCAGGGTGCACTCGCGTCGGGGCACAAGGAGCCCGACGCGATTTGGCTGTTTCTCGGGCAGATACACGAAGAGCGCAAAAATTACGACGAGGCGCTGAAGTGGTACGCGGGCATCACCAGCGGCGAGCGTTACCTCTCCGCCCAGGCGCGCTACGCGGGCGTGCTGCAAAAGCAGGGCAAGCTCGCCGAGGCGCGCAAGCATTTGCAAGGCATCGCCCCGCGCGACGATGCCCAGCGTATGCAACTGGTGCAGGCCGAAGCGAATCTGTTGCGCGAGGCGCAGGCCTACGGTGACGCGTTCGACCTGCTCGGCAAATCACTCGAAGGTGCGCCGGAATCCGTGGACCTGCTCTACGATCAGGCGATGATCGCGGAGAAGCTCGACAAGATTGACGTGCTCGAACGCAATCTGCGCAAGGTGATCCAGTTACAACCCGAACACGCGCATGCCTACAACGCCCTGGGTTACACGCTGGCGGATCGCAATCAACGCCTGCCAGAGGCCAGAAAGCTCATCGAAAAAGCGCTCGAACTGTCGCCAGAGGACGGTTACATCATCGATAGCCTCGGCTGGGTGTTGTATCGCATGGGCCTGACCGGCGAGGCGGTGGTGCAATTGCGGCGCGCGTTCGATTTGCGGCCCGAGGCCGAAGTCGGCGCGCATCTGGGCGAGGTGCTGTGGGCCGACGGCAAGCGCGACGAAGCGCAAAAAATCTGGGCGCGTTTCCTCAAGGATCTGCCGCTGAACGACACCTTGCAAGCCACGCTCAAGCGTCTGGCACCAGCGCTGTTGCCGGCCTCGCCGCCTTCTGCACAATCCACGGGTAAATGATCGTCCTAAAACGGGTCTTTTGGACCGCCCTGATTGCGGTGGTGGTAGCCGGTTGCGCCAGCGTGCAGCCGGTGCCGGAAAAGGCTGGCCGCGCCGCGCCGTTTGATGTGCTCGGACGGGTGCTGGTGCTATACGAGGGCAAATCCGTAACCGCCAATGTGCGCTGGCTGCACGCGCGCGACAGCGACGAACTGTGGCTGATGACGCCCGTGGGACAGGTGATGGCGCACGTGCGCGAAGACGCCAACGGCGCCACCCTCACCGGCGCTGACAAAAGGCAATTCAGCGCCTCGCGCGTCGAAGCGCTCACCAAGCAGGGCTTGGGCTGGGAGCTACCGCTCGCACGGCTGCAACACTGGATACGTGGCGTGCCAATGCCCAACACGCCGTTTGAAACGCCGGAGCGCGGTGAAGGCGGCAAGCCACGCGTGCTGATGCAGGACGGCTGGAAAATCACTTATTACTATTACCCCGCCGCGGAAAACGATGGCCTGCCACGGCGCATGGAAGTGGTAAGCGAGGCGCAGACCCTGCGGCTGGTGATCGACACCTGGCGCAAGGATGCGCCGTAACGCGGCTTGCCGGTATGAACTGTTTTAAATTACCAAGAAACCTCCCTCCCTTGCGTAGCGGGGGAGGGTTGGGGAGGGGGCAGGTGCGGCTCGCGCAACTACGCGCAAGCGTATCTACCCTCACCCTAACCCTCCCCCGCTGCGCAAGGGAGGGGGCTAATTAGGCGGTTGCATGCCGGAATTCTCCGCGCCCGATTCCGCGTCATTTTCCCCGCCCTACCCCGCGCCCGCAAAACTCAATCTGATGCTGCGCGTGACGGGCCGTCGCGCCGATGGCTACCACCTGCTGCAAACCATTTTCCGTTTCATTGACTATGGCGACACGCTGCGCTTTCGCGCACGCGCCGATGGCGTGATCACTCGCGTGAACGACGTGCCCGGCGTACCCGCCGAATCTGATTTATGCGTGCGCGCCGCGCGCTTGCTGCAGCAGGTTAGCGGCACGCGGCTTGGGGCGGACATTCATCTCGAAAAGCGTCTGCCGATGGGCGGCGGGCTGGGCGGCGGCAGTTCCGATGCGGCGACCACCTTGCTGGCATTAAACAGGCTGTGGCAGACCGCCATCCCAAGAACACAACTCATTGATTTATCAGTAAAAATTGGCGCTGACGTGCCGGTTTTTGTATTTGGCCAGAACGCCTTGGCGGAAAGCATCGGCGAGCAACTGTCAGCACTTACTCTGCCGCCGGCGTGGTATGTGGTTTTATGTCCGCCGGTGATGGTGCCCACCGCTGCCATCTTTAGCCACCCGGATTTGAAAAGAGACTCTAAAAAGGTTACAATACAAGGCTTTTCTGGGGCTGATGGTGTCGGGCACGGTGAGTTATTCGTGAACGACCTGCAACCTCTGGTGGAACGGCTTTACCCCGAGGTAGCGCGGCACGTGACGTGGCTTGCGGATCATGCGGGCACGCGGCTCGGGCCAGCGCTGATGACCGGTTCGGGTGCCTGTGTGTTTGCGTCGTTCGGCAGCGAGCAGGCAGCGCGGCAAGTGCTGGAAAAGCGGCCTGCGGACATGGTGGGGTTTGTCGCGCAGGGGCTGTCGTGCCATCCGTTGTACGAACACGGTGTGTAGGGCACGAACACTGTGTGTAGGGCACGAACAGGGATTGTATTATAAGTATTTGTTTTAATTGAGTTAATTGGGGAGTCGCCAAGTGGTAAGGCACCGGATTTTGATTCCGGCATTCGTAGGTTCGATCCCTACCTCCCCAGCCAAAATTTCCAGCGCTGCTGGTTCCTAGCAGCCCTCCTCACAATCCCTCTATCGGGGCGTCATAATGCTTGATCGTCTGATGGTGTTTACCGGCAATGCGATACCGCAATTGGCGGAAGATGTCGCCGGGCATTTGCACGTGACGCTGGGGCGCGCCAAGGTCGGGCGTTTTTCCGACGGCGAAGTGATGGTGGAAATCCTCGAAAACGTGCGCGGCCGCGATGTGTTCGTGCTGCAATCGATCTGCCAGCCCACCAATGACAATCTGATGGAATTGCTGGTGATGGTGGATGGCCTGAAGCGCGCGTCCGCCGGACGCATCACTGCGGCCATCCCCTATATGGGGTATGCGCGGCAGGATCGCCGGCCGAGCTCGGCGCGGGTGCCGATCACCGCCAAGGTGGTGGCCAATATGCTCACCACGGTGGGTGTCGATCGCGTGCTGACGATGGATTTGCATAGCGAGCAGATCCAGGGGTTTTTTGATATTCCGGTAGATAACATTTACTCCGGCCCGGTGCTGCTTTCCGATGTGTGGCGCAAGAATTACGAAGGGTTGGTGGTGGTGTCACCCGACGTCGGCGGCGTGGTGCGCGCGCGTGCACTGGCCAAGCGGCTGGAGGCCGATCTGGCGATTATCGATAAACGCCGCCCGCGCCCGAACGTCGCCACGGTGATGAACATCATCGGCGAAATCGAAGGCCGCAACTGCGTGATCATCGATGACATGGTGGATACCGCCAACACCTTATGCGAAGCCGCTGCAGCGCTCAAAAAACGTGGCGCGGCCAAGGTGATGGCGTATTGCACGCACCCGGTGCTGTCGGGCAAAGCCATCGAAAGAATTTCAAGTTCTGAGCTGGATGAACTGGTGGTTACCGACACCATCCCGCTGCGGGATGACGCCAAGGCGTGCAGCCGCATACGCGTGCTGAGTATCGCCGGCTTGTTCGCCGAAACCGTGCGGCGTATCAGCGCGGATGATTCGGTGAGTTCGTTGTTTGTGGAGTAAGTGTAGTAACTTGTTGATTTTTAAGGTATTTTAATCAGGGGCGATCTGGTCGCGGACGTTCCGAATTTCTGGAGACTGTAATGAAGATAGCTGTAACTGCCTACCCGCGTACGAAACAGGGCACGAGTGCGAGCCGCCGCCTGCGTACCAGCGGGCGCGTCCCCGGCATTATTTACGGGGCGGATCAACCGGTGCAAAAGGTCGAAGTCGATCAGGCCGCGATATTGCGCCATCTCAAGCTGGAAGTGTTTCACGCGTCGGTGCTGGATGTCACCGTCGATGGCGTGACCACGCCCGCGCTGCTGCGCGATTTCCAGATGCACCCGTTCAAACCGATCGCGCTGCACGTCGATTTTCAGCGTGTCGACAAGAACAAGAAAATCCACATGAAAGTGCCGCTGCACTTCGTCAACGCCGATATCTGCGTGGGCGTCAAAGCCGGTGGCGGCGTGGTGCAACACATCATCAACGAACTCGAAATTCTGTGTCTGCCGGATGATCTGCCGGAATTCATCGAAGTCGACGTCAAAGACCTGCAAGTCGCCCATTCGATGCACGTCAACGACATTACCTTCCCCAAAGGGGTGGAGGCAATTCCGCGCTGGAAAAAAGAAAACCCCGGCGTGGTTACCGTGCAGATGCCGAAAGAAGCGCCCGCCGACGACGCCGTTGTTGGCGCCAAGGCCACCGAGATCACCGGCCAGAAACCGGAAGATGCGGCAGCAGGCGGCGGCAGCACCAAAGATGGCGGAAAGAAAGAAGCCCCCAAGAAAGAACCGGCGGCCAAGAAAGAAGGCGGCAAGTAACAGCGCCGTTTTCCGCCCAGCCCGCCCTGTCTTAAGGATATGGCGGGCTTTTTTTATCGAGACTTTTTCCGTTACAAGGCACCATGAAACTCGTTGTCGGCCTGGGAAACCCTGGCGCCAAATACGAAAAAACGCGCCACAACGCGGGATTCTGGTGGCTGGACATGATCGCCAGCCAGCAGCGTGCCGCATTCAAGCGCGAATCGCGATTTCAGGGCGCCTACGCCAAGGTTTCCGCCAACAGCGGTGATCTCTGGCTGCTCAAGCCTGAAACGTTCATGAACAACTCCGGCCAGGCCGTTGCGGCGCTGGCAAATTATTACAAAGTGGCACCCAGGGAAATTCTAGTCGCACACGACGAACTGGATCTGCCGGCGGGTGGCGCCAAGCTCAAATTCGGCGGCGGACTATCGGGGCACAACGGCCTGAAAAGCATCGCCGCCAACCTGGGCACGCAAGATTTCTGGCGCTTGCGCATCGGCATCGGCCATCCGCGCGATACCGCCGCCCCGGAACGCGAAGTGGTGGATTACGTGCTGCACGCGCCGCGGTTGGAAGAACAACAGGACATTGATGATGCGATGGCGCGCGCCCTGACGTTATGGCCGCAGATTGTTGCAGACCAGATGGAAGCAGCGATGTTGAAATTGCATACGAAAGGGCAGTGAACGGTAAACAGTAAACAGTAAACAGTGAATAGTAAACAGTGAGCAGTGGACGGCGCCTACAGGATGGCGACGGTTTACTGTTCACTGTTTACTGTTAACGGAAGTCATCATGTCACTAAAATGCGGTATCGTCGGTCTACCCAATGTCGGCAAATCCACGCTGTTCAACGCGCTGACCAAAGCCGGCATCGCGGCGGAAAATTATCCGTTCTGCACCATCGAACCCAACGTCGGCATCGTCGAGGTACCGGATGCGCGTCTGGGGCAACTGGCGGCACTCGCCAAACCCGAGAAGCTGATTCCGGCGGTGGTGGAGTTCGTCGATATTGCCGGGCTGGTGGCAGGCGCGTCCAAGGGCGAAGGGTTGGGCAATCAGTTTCTCGCCAACATCCGCGAGACCGACGCCATCGCCCACGTGGTGCGCTGCTTTGACGACGAAAACGTGGTGCATGTGTCAGGCAAAATCGATCCGGTGTCCGACATCGAAACCATCAACACCGAACTCGCGCTCGCCGATCTTGCGGCGGTGGACAAACAAATCGCCAAATATGCCAAGGTCGCCAAGGCGGGCGGCGACAAGGAAGCACAGCGCATCATGGCCGTGCTCGAGAAATGCCGGACGGTGCTGAACGAAGCGAAGCCGGTGCGTTCGCTCGATCTCTACGAAGAAGAAAAGGTGATTTTAAAGCCGCTGTGCCTTATCACCGACAAGCCCGCGATGTTCGTCGCCAACGTCAAGGAAGGCGGCTTTGAAAACAACCCGCACTTGGATGCGGTGCGCAAGTACGCCGAGGCCGAGCGCGCGCCGGTGGTGGCGGTGTGCGCCGCCATCGAAGCGGAAATCGCCGACATGAGCGACGAAGACAAGGCCGTGTTCCTCGCCGACCTTGGCATGAAAGAACCGGGCCTCGATCGCGTGATCGGCGCGGGCTACACCTTGCTGGGTTTGCAAACCTATTTCACCGCCGGCCCGAAGGAAGTGCGCGCGTGGACCATACACCTGGGCGACACCGCTCCCAAGGCCGCCGGCGTGATCCACACCGATTTTGAAAAAGGCTTCATCCGCGCCGAGGTGATTGCGTTTAACGATTACATCACGGGCAAGGGCGAACACGGTGCCAAGGAGGCCGGCAAAATGCGTCTCGAAGGCAAGGAGTACGTGGTGAAGGACGGCGATATAATGCACTTCCGGTTAAATGTCTGACGCCCCTTATTGCACCGTTGGCCCGCCATTTGGCCCAATCTTTACTACTCTACAATCGATCGGGCGGCTGGTGTACGCTGGTGCCAACCCACCGTAACCTTTCCCGTAACGTATTGGAGAATGTCATGCGCTTGATCGCTGTGCTGTTTGCTACCCTGGTTTGCGCTATTGCCCATGCCCAGACGCCCATTCGTTTTGCACTGGATTGGCGCTTCGAGGGGCCCGCTGCGCCCTATTTTGTGGCCATCGACAAGGGTTACTACAAAGCCGAGGGGCTGGATGTCACCATTGATCCGGGTTCTGGCTCGGTCGAAGGCATCAATCGCGTGGCCTCCGGCAACTACCCGTTTGGTTTTGCCGATATCAACTCGCTGATCAAATACCGCGACAACCCCAAGAACGCCGCCATCCAGGCGGTAATGATGGTGTATGACACGCCCGCGTTCTCGGTGGTGGCGCTGAAGAAATCCGGCATCGCCAAACCGAAAGACCTCGAAGGCAAGACGCTGGGTGCGCCTGCCGCCGATGGCGCGTTCGCGCAGTGGCCGATTTTTGTCAACGCCAACAAGATCGACGCCGCCAAGGTCAAGGTCGAGAACGTCGGCTTCCCGGTGCGTGAACCGATGTTGGCGCAAGGCAAGGTGGACGCCATCACCGGTTTCTGGTTCTCGTCGTTTATGAACTTGAAAGCCAACGGCGTGAAGGCCGAAGACATCACCGTGCTGATGATGCGCGACTTTGGTGTGGACCTTTACGGCAACGTGATCCTCGTCAACCCGGATTTCGCCAAGGCCAACCCCAAGGCCGTGGCGGGTTTTGTGCGCGCCACCCTGCGCGGCATACAAGACACCATCAAAAGCCCGGAAACGGCGATTGATTCGTTGATGAAGCGCAACGCCATTGCCAATCGCGATGTCGAACTCGAACGTTTAAAGCTCGCCATCGAGCGTAACTTCGTCTCGCCCGACGTGCTGAAAGCCGGGCTCGGTGGTGTGGACATGAAGCGCCTCGAACGCTCGATCGAGCAGATTGGGTTGACCTTCACTTACACCAACAAACCCAAGGCAGCGGATATCTTCACTGAGCAGTATCTGCCGCCGCGTGATCAGCGCTTGGCGAAGTAACTCCGTTCCTTCCTCCGCGCCATAAGCCACGCAAGGGCGGGAGATACTTTTGTTCATGCAACCTCTCGTAGAACTCGACGACGTCTCCATGGCCTACGGTCGTGGCGAGCAATCCGTACGCGCCATCGATAGCGTCACGCTGTCCGTCAATAAAGGCGAATTCATCGCGGTGGTCGGCCCCTCGGGCTGCGGCAAAAGCTCGTTGATGAAACTGATCTCCGGACTGCACCCGCCCGCATCGGGCCGGCTCACCATCGAGGGCAAACCCGTCAATGGCCCGCTGCGTTCGGTGGGCATGGCGTTTCAGAATAGCAACTTACTGCCTTGGCGTAACTGCGTGGATAACGTGCTGTTGCCGCTGGAAATCGTGCAACCCCATCGCTCGCGCATTGGCCGCGAACGCAAGCAGTACCGCGAAAAAGCCATACAGTTGTTGAACTCCGTGGGCCTCACCGGCTTCACCGAGAAATTCCCGTGGGAACTCTCCGGTGGCATGCAACAGCGCACGTCCATTTGCCGCGCGCTGATCCACGAACCCGAAATCCTCATGCTGGACGAACCGTTCGGCGCACTCGACGCCTTCACCCGCGAGGAACTGTGGTGCACGCTGCGCGACATTCAGGCTGAACGTAGCGTGACAGTGATGCTGGTCACGCATGATTTACGCGAGGCGGTATTCCTCGCCGACACGGTATACGTGATGTCCAACCGCCCCGGTCGCATCCTTAAACGCTGCGAGGTGAACCTGCCGCGCCCGCGTGATTTGGATGTCACTTACACCGCGCCGTTTCAGGCTATCGTGCATGAACTGCGCTCGTTGATTGGCGGGAAGCACTGACATGAACCGCGAAATTTTCATGAGCCGCGTACTACCCCCACTGGCCTTCACCATTGCGTTGTTCCTGCTGTGGGAGCTTGCATGCCGCTTATTCAAGATACCACCCACCATCCTGCCCGCGCCCACGGAGATTTTTGAAGCGCTGTGGAAATACCGCAAACCCATCGTCGAAAATTCCTGGGTGACGCTGTGGACCACGATGGCGGGCTTTCTGATTGCGACGGTGTTTGGTTTGCTGCTGGGCATCGCCGTGGGCTGGCATCGCGCCATCTACGCCGGCATCTACCCGGTGCTGGTGGGTTTTAACTCCATCCCCAAGGTGGCGGTGGTGCCGGTGCTGATCCTGTGGTTTGGCCTGGGCGAAGTGCCTGCGGTGATCACCGCGTTTCTGATTTCATTTTTCCCCATCGTGGTGAACGTCGCCACGGGCCTTGCCACCACCGAGCCGGAGCTCGAAGACGTGCTGCGTGCGCTGGGGGCCTCCAAGCTCGACATCATGCGCAAGGTGGGCATTCCGCGCTCGATGCCGTATTTCTTTGGCTCGTTGAAAGTAGCGATCACGCTGGCATTTGTCGGCGCGGTGGTGTCTGAGACGGTGGGTGCCAACAAGGGCATCGGCAAGTTGATGCTTGACGCGCAGGCGGGCTTTCAAGTGCAGATCGTATTTGCCGGGCTGCTGGTGCTCGCCTTCCTTGGCATTGTGCTCTACGCGGCCACGGTGCTTATCGAACAGCGCTTCACCGGATGGGCATTTCGCGGGCAAAATCGGTAACCTATGATACGCAACCCCTACGAAGACGATATCGTCATCTCCTGGCCCGAACTGCATCGCGACGCGCGTTATCTGTCGATGTTGCTGCACGAAGTCGGCCGCTGGAAAGGCATCATCGCCATCACCCGCGGCGGGTTGATACCGGCGGCGCTGGTAGCGCGCGAACTCGACGTGCGCCTGATCGACACCGTGTGTGTGGTGAGTTACGGCTCAACCACAAGCGGTAGCGCCGAAAACGTCAGCGGCGAACTGCAAGTGCTCAAGCGTTTTGATGGCGATGGTGCTGGCTGGCTCTTGATCGATGACTTGGTGGACACTGGCAAGACCGCGCAACTGGTACGCCGCATGGTACCCAAGGCACATTTCGCCACGCTCTACGCCAAACCTGCGGGCCGCCCCATCGTCGATACCTTCGTCAAGGAATTCAAGCAGAACAAGTGGATCCACTTCCCGTGGGACATCGAATACCAGTTCTCCACACCCATCAAGGACAGGCCGCAGATGGAGTTGAAGCTGCCGATGCCCGACGTGACCTAGGGGTTAAGCCCCGCCGCGAAAACAGGAATACCCCCACGGCGTGCACTTGAACGGCAGGTGATAGTGCTGTTGTGGGTCGTCGATGCCGAAGTGGTAATGCACGACATCAAGAAATGGCGTCTGCGGCAACGCCACGCCTTGCGCACGGTACCAAGCCGCCACATGAAACACCGCTTCGTACTCGCCGCCGGCCATACGTGCGCTCAAAGCGCCTTTGTCGAGCACGCCACTGGCCGCCAATAAGCCCGAGGCGATGAGTTGGCGTTGCGGCGTCAGCGCATACAACTCGACCTGCATGCCCGCCGCCACCACGCCGCGCGAGACATCGACCCCATGTATGGAAACGCCGGGCATGGGTACGGGCTCAGTTCAGCTTCGCGCCGGAGGCCTTCACCAGCGGCGCCCAGTCCGCGACCTGCTTCGCGACAAAGCCATTGAACTCGGCCACCGACATTTTACGGCCGTAAACGCCGATGTCTTCGAGCCGCTTGTTGACGACCGGATCGGCCAGCACTTCGGCCATCACGGCGTGAAAACGGTTGGCTATGCCCGCGTCGATGCCTGCGGGCGCGGACAGGCCGAGAAAGTTTTCCGCCACTAGTTTGGGTTGTCCGGCCTCGATCACCGTCGGCACTTCGGGCGAGATGCCCGCGCGTTTGGGCGATGTGACGGCCACCGCTCGCAAGCGGTTGTCCTGCATATAGGGCACGTTCTGCGGCAGTGTGTCGATGGCGAATTTCAAGCGCCCGCCGATGAGATCGGTATGCATGGGGCCGGAACCCTTGTAGCCGATATGCTCCATCGACTGCTTGTGTTCGTTCTTGAACACCTCACCGATGATATGGCCGATGGAGCCGATGCC
Source organism: Bordetella parapertussis (assembly GCA_945865805.1). Lineage (GTDB taxonomy): Bacteria > Pseudomonadota > Gammaproteobacteria > Burkholderiales > SG8-41 > UBA5216. Next base: position 23,352 of record CAMBGJ010000003.1, on the reverse strand, counting down.
GCCTGAGCCGTAATTGACCGCCTCTTTTTGCGATTTGATCCACGCCACCAGTTCCTTCACAGATTTTGCGGGCACCGACGGATGCAGCACAAACACGTTGGCCACCGAACCGATGTACGACACGTGATTAAAACTTTTCACCGGATCGTATGTTGGTTTGTCGAGCATGAACGGCGAGATCGAAATCGGCGCGCTGTTCGACAGCAAAAAGGTATAGCCGTCGGCGGGCGCGCGCGCCGCTTCGGCGGCGCCGATGGTGCCGCCCGCGCCGGGTTTGTTGTCGACCACCACGGTCTGCCCCAGCTTTTGTTGCAGCGGCCCGGAAATCAGCCGCGCCACCACGTCGCTGGAACCGCCGGGCGCAAAGGTGACAATCACGCGCACGGGTTTGGTGGGCCATGCCTGCGCCCACACGACGACCGGCGCAAGCAGTGCAGCGGCTCCCAGGCGCTTTATCATCAATAAGATCAGAATCGTAAATTCTCCTTTAAAACAATTACTTACAAATCAACTCCCACGATAAGTCGAGTACGCCCACGGGCTGCACAACAGCGGCACGTGGTAATGCGCGGTCACATCCGCGATGCCAAACACCAGCGGTACACGCTCGAGGAACGCGGGCTGCGCCAACGCCACACCCGCACCACGAAAATAGTCGCCGACAAAAAACAGTATTTGATATTCACCCACTGTCAGCGCGCCATCGCCCAGCAAAGGTGCATCGGTGCGGCCATCGGCATTGGTATGCACCGTTTTGAGCAGCTTCCAGTCCGCGCCCTCGCGCACGGAAAATTCGATGCGCAGGCCCGCCGCAGGTTTGCCATGCGCGGTGTCCAGTACGTGCGTGCTTAGTCGCCCCATATTGCTGACTACCTCACCAGTTTGTCGAGCCGCCCACGCGTGATATGCCCGATTTGCGCGAGCGCATTGGCGATCTCGGTATCCAGTTCGTTACTCAAACGATGTTCCATTTCGTCCAGCACGGTTTCCCGCGAGACATGCAATTTCAGTGCCACAATACACGGGAACCCAAACTTGCATCGGTATTGCTGATTCAATGCGGTGATACGCGCGAACGCCGCAGGCGGCAGCACCGTCAGCCCCAAGCGCCCTTGCTCGCTGGTTGAATCTGCGGTCATCGCGCCCGCAACGGCCTCGCGTCCTGCGAGCTCCGGGTGTGCACGGATCAGCGCCAGTTGCTCGTCACGAGGCGCGGCCATCACCACTGCGGTCATCGCAGCATGCACCGCACCGGGCGTGGAAAATGGCCGTGCTGCGTACGCGCGAGCCGCCACCCACGGCGAATGCTCATAGATACCGCCCAGCAGCGTGGCAAAACGCGGCGCGTCTGCCGCATTAATCTCCTGCAGCGTCATGCCTTCATGGAAAGGGTTAGTCACGGAGTCAGACTAGCGGCTCTGCGGGTCGCCGTCAAACAAAGCGCTTTCGCTGCCGATACCGCGTGGTTAGAATCCCCCCATGACCCACGCCCTTTCCGCCCAACGCATCCTCGATCGCTGCGACGCACTGGCGCGCTGCTCCGAATCACCCGACAAGCTGACCCGCGTCTACCTGTCGCCCGAAATGCGCGCCGCCAGCGAACTCGTGCTGGGCTGGATGCGCGAGGCGGGTATGGCCGTTCACGTCGACGCCATCGGCAATGTGTGCGGTCGTTACGAAGGCACCACGCCGGGTTTGCCCGCGCTGCTGCTGGGCTCGCACCTCGATACCGTGCGCGATGCCGGCCAGTACGACGGGATGCTGGGCGTGGTGAGCGCCATCGAGTGCGTAGCCTCACTATCGGCTGCGGGCAAGCGCTTGCCGTTTGTGGTCGAAGTCATCGGCTTTGCGGATGAAGAAGGCGTGCGCTTTGGCTCCACGCTGATCGGCAGCCGCGCGGTGGCAGGCACGTTTAAGCCCGAAACGCTGGACGCCACCGACGCTAACGGTGTCAAGCTGCGCGATGCCTTTCGTGAGTTCGGTCTCGATCCCAACCGTATCAGCGAGGCCGCGCGCCAACGCGACAGTGTGTTGGCCTTTGTCGAGCTGCACATCGAGCAAGGCCCGGTGCTGGAGTCACTGAATCTGCCGGTGGGCGTGGTTACCGCCATCAACGGCGCGACGCGTTTTCAGATTGAAATCGAGGGCGTCGCCGGTCACGCCGGCACGGTGCCCATGCATTTACGGCACGATGCGCTGACCGCTGCCGCCGAATGTGTGCTGGCGATTGAACAACGCTGCAGTGCGGAAGCCGATCTGGTCGGCACCGTGGGCAAGCTGGAAACACTACCGGGTGCGATCAACGTGATCCCGGGCAAGGTGCGCTTTACGCTGGATGTGCGCGCACCCGCCGACACGCAGCGGCGCAAGGCCGCAACAGACGTAACAGACGCCCTACGCGCTATTTGCGAAAAAAGGGACGTGAAATTGTCGATGACCACTTTGCACGAAAACACCATCGCGGGCTGCGCGCCGTGGTTGATGCAACAGTTGGATACGGCGGTGGCACGCGAAGGTATCCGCGTTCACCGCCTGCCCAGCGGCGCGGGCCATGATGGCATGGCCATGCAGGCGCTGACTGACATCGGCATGCTGTTCGTGCGCTGCAAGGCGGGCATCAGCCACAATCCGGCGGAGTCAGTGACGCTGCAAGATGTGGATATGGGCGCACGCGTATTACTCGGCTTTATCGAAAACTTTCAATCGAAATAATAATGACTTCCATTCGAGATTTTCTGCAAGGCCAGCGCGAAGCGCAGACGCGTTTTCTCGCCGAGCTGGTCAAAGTACCCTCGGACAACCCGCCCGGCGATTGCCAACGCCACGCCGATCGCGCCGCCGCACTGCTGCGCGAACTGGGCTTTGAAGTCGAGGCGCATCGCGTGCCGGACGATCTGGTCAAGGCCAACGGCATGGTGAGTTGCAGCAATCTGGTGGTGCGCAAACGCTTTGGCAATGGCGGGCCCGTCATCGCCTTAAATGCCCACGGTGACGTGGTGCCGCCGGGATTGGGCTGGAGCGCCGATCCGTATGGCGCGCAAATCAAGGACGGCAGGATGTACGGGCGCGGCGTGGCGGTGTCGAAATCCGATTTCGCAACCTACGCCTATGCCCTGCTGGCGTTGATACAATACAAAGCGCCACTGAACGGCGCGGTGGAACTGCATCTCACCTACGACGAGGAAGCCGGTGGTACCATCGGCCCGCAATGGCTGCTGCGGCAAGGCATCAGCAAGCCTGATTACGCGATTTGCGCGGGCTTCGCCTACGGCGTGACCACCGCGCACAACGGCTGCCTGCATGTGGAAGTGGGGGTCAAGGGCCTGTCGGGCCACGCCGCCATGCCTGACAAGGGCGTGGACGCACTGGAGGCGGCCACCGCGATACTGAATGATCTTTACGCCTATCGTAAAACGCTGGGCGCGGCGCGCTCCAGCGTCGATGGCATCACCAGCCCGACGCTGGTGGTGGGTCTCATTTCCGGCGGCATTAACACCAACGTGGTGCCCGACCGCGTGGTGTTTCGCATCGACCGGCGTGTGATCCCCGAAGAGAATTTTGCCGCAGCCGAACGCGCACTCGCCGAACGTATACAACAAGCCGCTGCTGACAAACCGGGCATCACGGTCAGCGTCAAACGCATTTTGCAGGCGCTGCCCTTTGTGCCGCTGCCAAGGCAGGAGCGCATCGTTGCCGCCCTCCAGCGCCACGCGCGCGCGGTGATGGGCATCGATGCCCAGGCGCATGGCGTGCCCATCTACACCGACGCAAGACACTACAGTGAAGCAGGCATACCCACCGTGCTCTACGGCGCGGGCCCGCGCACACTGCAAGAAGCCAACGGCCACCGCGCCGATGAAAACATCGTGCTGGATGATTTGTATCAGGCCACCGAAGTCGTGGCACTGACTTTACTGGAATTGCTATCGTGAGTGAAAATTACCCACGTGACCTCGTCGGCTACGGCGCACAACCACCCAACGCGCAATGGCCCGGCGGCGCGCGCGTGGCCCTGCAGTTTGTGTTGAACTACGAAGAAGGCGGCGAGAACTCCGTGCTGCATGGTGATGCAGGCTCGGAAGCTTTTTTGTCCGAGATCATCGGTGCGGCGTCGTTTCCGGCGCGACATATGTCGATGGAGTCGATCTATGAATACGGCTCGCGCGTGGGCGTGTGGCGCATTCTGGATTTGTTTCGCCGCTACCAGATGCCATTGACCGTCTACGGCATCGCCATGGCACTGCAGCGCCACCCCGCCGTGGTGGAGGCGTTTCTCAAGGACGGCCACGAAATCGCCAGCCACGGCTGGCGCTGGATCAGCTATCAGGATGCGCCGCTGGAGGTCGAACGCGAACACCTGCAAAAAGCCATCGACATTCACACCCGTGTCACCGGCGAGCGCCCGCTCGGCTGGTACACCGGGCGCACCAGCCCCAACACCCGCAAACTTGTGATTGAGGACGGCGGCTTTGTGTATGACGCCGACGATTACAACGACGATCTGCCGTGGTATGACACCCGCTACGGCAAACCCCAGTTGATCGTGCCTTACACACTCGATGCCAACGATATGCGCTTTGCCACCGCGCAGGGTTTTCATTCAGGCGATCAGTTCTACACCTACCTGAAGGACACCTTTGACACGCTCTACGCCGAAGGCAAGACCACGCCGCGCATGATGTCGGTGGGTTTGCATTGCCGTTTGATCGGTCGGCCAGGGCGCATCGTGTCACTGGAGCGTTTTATGAAATATGTGCGGCGCAAGTCCAAGGTCTGGTACGCACGACGCATTGATATCGCGCAGCATTGGCTGGCGCATCACCCTCACACGCGCTGAGATGGAAACCTACGCCCTCGAATGGCTCAACCTGCTGGTGCGCTGGCTGCACATCGTCACCGGCATTGCCTGGATAGGCGCGTCGTTCTACTTCATCTGGCTCGATAACTCGCTGGAACCACCCACCAAAGACGGCGACATTCAGCGTGGCGTGGGCGGTGAATTGTGGGCGGTGCATGGCGGCGGTTTTTATCACGCGGAGAAATTCCGCTCGCGTCCGCCCGCTATCCCTGAGCGCCTGCACTGGTTCAAGTGGGAGGCATACTGGACGTGGCTGTCCGGCTTTGCGTTGTTGATCATCGTCTACTACGCGCAAGCGGAGCTTTACCTGATTGATCGTAATGTGATGGCGCTGTCGCGCACGGCGGCCATCGCCATTAGCTTGGCGTTTATCGCGGGCGGCTGGGTGGTGTACGACCTGTTGTGCAAATCACCGCTGGCGCGCAATGGTGCCGCGTTGAGCGGTGTGCTGTTCGTGTTGCTGTGCGTGGCGACGTGGGGACTCACGCAAATTTTCGGCGGGCGCGGTGCCTATATGAATTTTGGCGCGATGCTGGGCACACTGATGGTCGCCAATGTCGCAATGGTGATCATGCCCGCGCAGCGTGCCATGGTGCGCGCCGCCGAGGCTGGGCAAGACCCCGATCCGAAATTCGGCATCGCGGGCAAACAGCGCTCGATACACAACACCTATTTCACGCTGCCGGTGCTGTTTGTGATGATGAGCAATCATTACGCGTTCACCTACGGTCACCGTTACAACTGGGCCTTGCTGATCGCGCTGTCGCTGGCAGGCGCGCTGATTCGCGTGTGGTTCGTGGATAGGCACAAAGACACACAATCGCCACTGACGTTGATCGCGGCAGGCGCGTTGCTCGCGCTGGTGTTTTGGGCGGGCATGCCGCAAACGCGCGTCGATGGTGCGGCGGTGGAATTCAAGCAGGTGCAAGCCATCGTGCAGGCGCGTTGCGCGAGTTGCCACGCGCAAACGCCCGCGCAGGCCGGCATCAGCGCGCCGCCCAAGGGCGTGCTGCTCGAAACCGAAGCGCAGATTCGCGCGCAAGCCGCGCTGATCGCGCAACAAACCGTAACCACGCGCGTAATGCCGCCGGGCAACCTCACGCAGATGAGCGATGAAGAGCGTGCTCTGATCGCGAAGTGGGTGGCCAGCCGACAGTCGCGATAGCCGTCGCGATATTGGCTATACTGACTTGTCGGCCAAAATCACCTTTAAAAATGTCCTTTAAAAACAAATACCTACGAACAATCATGTGTTTGCTCACGGCGTTCACCGCTGCCGCGCTGGTAGCCGGGTGTGCCACCAATCCGCCGTCGGGGCCGATTGATCCGCAAGCGCTGGGCGGCGCGATTGCGATCGATGATGTCGGCTACGTGCGTGCGCGGGTGGAAGCGAAAGCGATCACGGTAAACGACAGCGCGCCGGGCATCGGCTACGACGCGGCGCCGATGATCACGGTGGCGGCGCGCAACGGTGCGTTGAATGTGCTGCGATATCTGATTGCTGCCAAGGCGGATTTGAACGCGCGCACACCGGATCGCGATACAGCGGTGATGCTGGCGGCACTGTTCCGCGACGAAGACCGCGAGCGCAACAACGTCTCAACGTTGCGCTACGATCAGGCGGTGCGGCTGTTGGCCGACGCGGGGGCGAATCTTGAAAACACCGAGATCAATGCTTACACCGCGCTGGGTTACGCCGCTTACGCGGGCCGTGAAAACGCACTGCTCTATCTGCTGCAAAAGGGCGCCAGGGCCAACGGCGCGGCACAGGCGCGCGTGAGTTACGTGAACACGCCGTTGATGATGGCGGCGATGCAGGGGCAGCGCAATGCCGCGCAGCATTTGCTGCGCGCAGGCGCGGACGCCAACGTGCGCGTGCACAACGGCTTGACGGCGCTGGAGTTCGCGTTAAAAAACAAGCACACGCACCTGGAGAAGATTCTGCGCTGCGGCGAATCGCTCAAACCCGGCGAAACTTTCCGCAGCCGCTGCGAGTAAGCCGGTTACTTGATCGCCGAGAAGTTCGCCGGATCCATGAACACCGATTGCACCTTGGCGACGATGGGGCCGTTGGCTTCAGACGCGGCGCGCGCGGCGACCCAGCCCTCATCCTTGCGGAAGCCATCCCACGCCTTGGTGGCAGCCTCGCGGCTTGGGTAAGCGAGGATGTAGACCAGCGTGTTGGGCTGCTCGCGCGGCACCCAGTAACCGATGTTGGTCATGCCGTGTTTCTCGAAAAACTTCACCGTGTGATTGCGAAAGTGCGCCTGCAAGTCGTCGAGCTTGCCTTCATGCGTGGTGTAAGTACGCATCTCGAAGACGCGGTTGGTCTGCGCCTGTGCCTGCGGCGCGGCGGCGAGCGTGCCGGCAACCACTGCGGCGGCCAGTACGGTGATGCTCAATAATTGTGATGCCCATTGGCGGATGATCATGGTGTTGCTCCCTGATTGTTTGTAGTTGGACGGTCTCAGCATACTACGGCTGGTCTGCGCAGTGCGTGCATGTGGGTTAACCGCCACGTAACGCACGGCTCAATTCATGCAGCGAATCACGCGCCTGTAATTGCTCCACCGCACGGGTGATCGCCACGCCATCCACTTTTAGCGGTGACAAAGCCGCCAGGCGCATGAATTTGGCAGCCAGTTCTTCATCGGAACACGGATCGGCGGGCGTGCCGTGGGGATCCAGCGTCAGCGCTTCTTTGACCTCCCCATTGGTCAGATGCAGTTGCACGCGCGAGCCGAAGCGCTTCGGGTAGACCGCTTCGCAGTCGGCATCCACACGCGTTTCCACGCGCGCGGCAAGCTCAAGTAATTGCGGGTTGGTGTAGCCGCTGGCATCGAATGCACGCGGGTCGCCCGCATCACCCGTGAGCGCCACCGCGACGCAGTAGGGGATGCTGTACTGCGCGTCCATGGTGTCGGCAGGCCTGGCATTGCTGTTGCCCTTGACCGCGAAGGCGCTGGTGCCAATGACGACTTTTTTGATTTCGCCCGCTGTGTAGGCTCGTGCGCCTGGCCGCATCGCGCCCAACAGTTGCACCACGCCCTGAATCCAACCGCAGATCGGATAGACCTTGAACCACACGTCGTTGATGGCCCAGCCCGCACCCAGATTCTGCGTGAGTTGCGCGGCATCGGCGGACGCGCCGCCGAACACTTCCAGCAAGCCGTAGCGGCCATCCACCGCGCCCGCTGGGCCGGTAAAGCCGTCGCGCGCCAGCAGCGCGGCGCGCACGCCCGACGACGCCGCCCAGCCCGCGTGCATACGTTTGACCATGCCGCCACCGCCGCCTGCGACATAGGCCTTGACGCCGGAGGCCATCGACGCTGCGATGCCTGCCGCGCAGGTGATCTGTGGCGCGCTCAATTGCAGCACGCAGCCAGCGGCGATGGCCGAAGCCACCGGCCCCACCACGCTGGTTTTGTGAAAACCGCGATGCGAGGCTTCCATACCCATGGCGAGACTGATGCGCGCGGTGACTTCGTAGCCGATGACGATGGCGCGCAGCAACGCCTCGCCACTGGCGTTGCCGCCTTGCGCAGCGGCGAGCACCGCAGGCACAATCACCGTGCCAGGGTGTATCACCGCCGCCGACAAGAGATCATCCAGCTCAAAACCGTGTATCGCCGTGCCGTTGCACAACGCGGCGGCGGGCGCGGCCAGCAGCGCGGCATGGCCGAATACGGTGGCCGCACCCTGGGACTTTTCCGCGAACATTTGCGCCGACAGGATGCGCGACCACGGCTGACTCGCGCCGAAGAGACCGCAGCCAATGGCATCGAGCAGGCAGCGCCGGGCGTTGTCGAAGGCCAAGCGCGGCACCTGCTGCGCACCCGGCGTGGCGGCGAATTCAATTAATTGCGCGGCGTGTTGCGATGATGAAGTGGTTTCAAAATTCATAATAAAATCAAATAGTTACGTTAGATCAACCTTTAACCCTCAGCGAGCTCGCATAAACGCGCATATACCGTGTTATCGAGCGGGATCACGCCCTTGGCCAGATTCGCGCGGCGCTTCTGCTGACTGCTGTCGCCGGGCATGCGCACCGCGCTGCCGTCCGCCTGCGCGCGCGCGGAAGTCACCACCTGCCGGAACGCCGACATGCGTGCCGGAAATTGATCGCTGGGCATAAAGAGCTTGGGATCGATCACGATGAAAAACAAACCATAGTTACTGATGTCGTCGATCACCAGTTCGCTGCCAGCCAAGATGCCAAGCAACTGCACCACCAGCGCCAGCCCGCTGCCGCGCGGCCCGCCCCACGGCAGTATCGCGCCATCGAGCGCCTGTTGCGGATCGGTGGTGGCCTGCCCGGCAGGATTCACCGCCACGCCCTCGGGCAGCGGCACGCCCTTGGTGCGCGCCAGCACCACATCGCCCCAAGTGGTTGCCGACGTGCCGATGTCAATTACCAGCGGATCATCGTCACTCGGAAACGCCATCGCAAAAGGGTTGGTGCCCATCAACCGATCGACGCCGCCAAAGGGCGCGACGCGCGCGGTGGAGTTGGTGGTGTGCATGGCGACAAAGCCCTGGCGCGCCGCGCGCTCGACGTAATACGCGAGACGCCCGCTGAACCAGCAGTTGTTGGCACACACCACCGCCACGCCATTTTTGCGTGCGATGTCGATTGCCTTGTCGATGGCGTGTAGCGACACCACATAGGCCACGTTGTCGCCGCCATCGAGCAGCGCCGAGCAATGGTTCTCGCGTACCACGCGTGTGGCACCCGCTGGCTGCCTACCACGCAGGGCCTCGGCGAGCGCCAGCACGCGAGGCAGACTGGAAAATTCGTGGCCGCACAACGCGGCATCGACCAGGTGATCGGCGGTGATGCGCGCGTTTTCCGGCGACATGCCCGCGCGGGTGAGGCCGCGCACGGCGAGGTCGGTGGCGTCTGTGATGGTGAGTTGCATGGTGGCTCGGGTTAAATAGGTTGCGTCGGAATTCAGGCTATTGGATTTGTGGTGAACCCAGTATTGAAGCGGCAACAGCGAATTGTAGGTCAATCTCACCAACGCCATTCTGTCCACCTACCCTGCGCGGCTACGAAGAGTTTATGTAGTCTCAGCGGGATACCTTTGTTAAGCTCGCCGTATGAAAGAAATTCAGAACATCCTCGCGCTCACTCTGGCGGCATTACCTGCCACCCGCCCGCGCCAGCCCGATCCACGTTGGCGCAAACCGCTGGCGAGCGGATAACAGCGCCCGCGATGTCCGAACGCGTATCAACGGCAGCGACGCCCGTCAACACCCACCGCCAGGTATGGACGCTGGCGTGGCCGATCATTCTGGCCAATGTCACCGTGCCGCTGCTGGGTGCGGTGGATACCGCCGTGGTCGGCCATTTGCCTGAGCCGTACTACATCGGCGCAGTGGCCATCGGCGCGATGTTGTTCAACTACCTCTACCATTTGTTCAACTGTCTGCGCATGGGCACCACTGGGCCGACGGCGCAGGCGCGCGGCGCGGGTGAACACGCCGAGGTGCGCGCGATGATCGCGCGGGCACTGCTGCTGGCGGGCGTGATCGGCGGCGCGATCGTGGCGCTGCAACTGCCGATCGTGGGGTTCGCGTTCTGGGTGATCAACGCCAGCGCCGAAGTCGAACGTTACGCACGCGAGTATTTTCTGATCCGCGTCTGGTCGATGCCCGCCGTGCTCGCCACTTACGCCATCTTCGGCTGGTTTTATGGCCTGCGTAACGTCAAGTTGCCGCTGGTGATTCAAGTGTTCGTCAACGTGGTGAACATCGTGCTGGCGATGCTGTTTGTGTTCGTCTTCGATTGGGGCGTACCGGGCGTGGCTGCGGCTTCGCTGATTGCGGAATACGCCGGGCTGCTGCTGGGCGCGCATGGCGTGTGGCGCACGCTGCGCGAATTGCCGCGCGAAAACGCGAGCGGCAGACCGACGAAATTGCTCGACCCGGTGCAGTTAAAACGCATGGTGGCGATCAACAGCGATATCGTCTTGCGCACCATCTGCGTGGTGTCGGTGCTAGGGTTTTTCATGGCGAAAAGCGCCGAGCTCGGCGACGTGCAACTGGCGGCAAACCAGGTGCTGCATCACTTTCTGATATTCACCTCGTTCGCGCTCGACGGCGTGGCGCACGCGGCTGAAACGATACTCGGCGAATCCGTCGGGCGGCGCGACCGCACGGCGTTTCTCCACGACCGGCGCATCGTGTTTCTGTGGGCCGGCGTGCTGGCATTGATCAACATGGCGATTTACGCCGTGGCCGGCCACGCCATGATCGCGCTGATGACCAGCATCCCCGAAGTGCGTGCGGCGGCGGCGAGCTATCTGTGGTGGCCGGTGCTGATGCCGCTGGCCTCGGTGTGGGCGTATACCTACGACGGCGTATACCTTGCCGCCACGCGCACGCGCATCATGCGCAACACCATGATCGCATCGTTCATGATATTTTTGCTGTTGCTCCACACACTGCTGCCGCTGATCGGCAACGCCGGTTTGTGGATCGCGGTGATGGGTTTTCTCACCGGGCGCGGCGTGTTGCTGCACCTTTATTTTCCCAGGGTATTGCGTACGCTTTAATTTCCGAAAGCAGCAGAATGCGCCTGATCACTCCCGCATCGCAAAGTGCCCGCGCGTGGGCCGCAACGCCACCGTCGGCGTGCGGCAGCTACGCGTAGGTAACGGGCATGGCTGAGCCGCTGAAAAATCACTACGGTGCGCAGATGCCGCGTGCCATCGCACGCATGATTCAAGCGGTGCATGCCGGGTTTTACGCAAAGGCGTTTTTGCAGGACGCGCTCGATGGTTACGAGGCGCTGGAACTCATGCGGCGCGGGCGCAAGATCGCGAATGCCTTACACGCGCATCTGCTGGGCCCTTATCCGCGGGCGATAGAAATTCTGCTTGCGTCCCTCGATCAACCTACAGGTCTGCCCGGCAAAAACCCGATGGCCTCATTTCTGTTTTTGCCGCACACCTTGTATGTCGCCCAACACGGCCTCGAGCATTTCGAGTTGTCGATGCGCGCGCAGCACGCGCTGACTCAGCGCTTTACCGCAGAAATCAGTATACGAAAATTTATTGAATTAAATCAAATACCTAGTTTACGCACGCTCAGGCAATGGACGACTGATCCGAGCGAGCATGTGCGTCGTCTGGTGTCCGAAGGCACGCGTCCGCGACTGCCGTGGGCACCACGGCTGCGCGCGTTGCAGCGCGATCCGCAGCCGGTGCTGACGCTGCTGGAATTGCTGAAAGACGATCCGTCGCTGTACGTGCGGCGATCAGTGGCGAACAACCTCAACGACATCGGCAAGGATCATCCCGACGTGTTGTTTGCCACGGCCGAGCGTTGGTTGAAGAACGCCAGCGCCGAACGGCAATGGATCATCCGCCACGCGCTGCGTTCGGCGGTGAAACGCGGCGAAGCGGGCGCGCTGCGCGTGCTGGGATTCGGCAAGACAGCGAAGGTCGCGGTGAAAAGTGCCGACGTGTCGCCGCCGCGCGTGAAGCCCGGCGCGAGCGTGACGATTTCATTTGATGTCGTCAGCACGTCAGCGTGCATTCAAGATTTGCTGATCGATTTGCGCGTGCATTACGTCAAAGCCAACGGCAAAGTCAGCGCCAAGGTATTCAAGCTGCGGCAGATCACGCTGGCTCCCAAGGCGGTTGAGGCGTTCAGCAAGCGCCTTTCGCTGAAGGATTTGACCACGCGCAAGCATTATCCCGGTGTGCATCGGATGGAGGCGGTGATTAATGGTCGCGCGGTGGCGCTGGGGGAGTTCGTGCTGCTGGCAGGTTGACTACATTGCGCGCTATGCAAATTCCCATCCTCTCAAGGGAATCCTATTTCCAAAACACGGTCCCCTCGCCCCGCGTGCGGGGAGAGGGTTAGGGAGAGGGGCGGGAATCAAGCCGCCTTAGCGAATTCTTCCATCACCTGCTTCTCATGCGCCGCCAGTTTTTGCGCGCTGGCACGTTGTTGCATACGCGCGAGATGCGCATGGCAGTTCTTGAATGGCGACAGATCGAGCTTGAACGAGATCGCCCGCCGAAAACACCAGAAAAAATACGCGTCTGGCGCGGTGAAGTGATCGAAGAACCACTCGCGACCTTCCAGCATTTTTTCGACCACAGCGAAATCATCAAACAGCAGTTTGTTGCCAACTTTTTTCACGTTGTCGGCCGAGCCAGGCAGATCGCAATAATTTTCTGGCCGCGCATTGGGCGTCAGATGCGGGTGGATGCCCGAGCCGAAAAACGACATCAACGAAATCGCCTTGATCTCCTGCAGCGGGTCTTGCGGCAACAGCCTGGCTGCCGGATAACGGCGCGCGATCCACACCTGCAGGGCGAGGTTTTCGGTCAGCGCCTCACCGTCGATGATCAACACCGGCACCTTGTGCTTGGGATTCAATTGCAAAAATTCCGGTGAGCGCAGTTGCCCGGTGCGCGAGTTGAGATTCATCACTTCGAAATCCGCACCCGCCTCGGTGAGCGTGATGAAGGGCACGGTGGCGCAGGTTTGCGGGGCGCAGCAGAGGGTGAGTTTCATGGTTGGTTGTGCGTCTATCTAAAAAAGTAAGGGGGTGGGCTGCGCGTCTATCTGCACCCCGCGCTGTCATTCCCGCGAAAGCGGGAATCCATGCGTAGCGCCATCTGGCACAGTGTTATGGATTCCCGCCTGCGCGGGAATGACGGCAGAGGGGTTTGCGCATGTTATGCCAACTCCACCCGTTCAAGCTATAGTCTCATCATGAAACGACTCACTCTTTACCTTGCCTTAGTTACGCAAGTAGTCGCTGTAGATGCGGCTACAGCAGCCGACAACTTCCCCACCCGCCCCATTCGCCTGATCATTCCCAGCGGCGCGGGTGGCGTGACTGACATCCTCGCGCGCCACATCGCGCCCAAGCTCGGCGACGCGGTGGGGCAGCAGGTGGTGATTGATAACCGGCCCGGTGCCAGCGGCATTGTGGGTTCGCTGATTGTCGCCAAGGCTGCGCCTGATGGGCACACGCTGGCGATGGTGTTTCCGTCGCATGTGACCAACCCCAGCCTGTTTCCTGATGTGCCGTATGACACGGTGTCAGCGTTCGCGCCGGTCACGCTGGTGAGCGCGGTGTCGCCGGTGCTGATCGTCGGCACGCAATCACCGGCACGCACGTTGGCCGAGTTCATTGCGCTGGGCAAGGTCAAGCCGGGGCTGCTGAATCATGGTTCCACCGGCATCGGCAGCATGGGTTCACTGGGGGCGGCGTTGTTCGGTACGATGGCGGGCATCAAGTTCACGCAGGTGGTCTACAAGGGCGGGCCACAGGCGTTGACCGCACTGTTGTCCGGCGAGATCGAGTTTTACCTGGTTGGCTCGGTGAGTACGGCGGTGCAGCAGGTGAAGGCTGGCCGCGTACGCGCGCTGGGTGTAGGGGCGAGACAACGTAACGCGCAACTCCCGGATGTGCCGCCGATTGCTGATCTGCTGCCGGGTTACGAAGCGCGTGGCTGGAACGGCATTCTCGCGCCGGCGGGTACGCCGCGCGCCGTGGTCGAACGACTGAACCAGGTGCTGGTGAAAATTGTGCGCTCGTCTGACATGGCACCTGCGCTGGCGGGCGAAGGCGCCACGGCGGTGGGCAACACGCCTGGCGAGTTTGATGCGGTGATCCGCGCGGACATCGCCAAGTGGGCGAAGATCATCAAAGACAGCAACAGTCGTCCGCAATAACGTTTAAAAATATATCAATTAAAACAACGGCTTACATTAACATCATCGATGGCAAGCTGTTTTATGAAATCAACGACTACACCGATCCATGGACGACACCAGAGACGGTGCTGCTGATCCACGGCTTCACCGAAAGCACGCCGGCGTGGCGCGCATGGGTGCCGCATCTGGCGCGACACTATCGCGTGATTCGGTTTGATCAACAGGGCTTTGGGCAATCGAGCGCGGTGCCGCATGTCGATGCCTTCAGCACGCAAAGTTTTGTCGAACACGCGGCGAAGATCATCACCGAACTCGGTGGCGGCAGCGCGCACGTGATGGGCGCAAAAAGCGGCGGGCTGGTGGCGATAGAACTCGCGCGTCTGAAACCGGCGTTGGTGAAATCCATCACGCTCGCATCTGTGCCACTGGCACCGCCGCAGCCGCGCGACTGGCTGCAGCACATGGAAACCCACGGCGTTAAAAGCTGGGCGCGCGAGACCATGCCGCCGCGTCTGGGGACGCGCATGCCGCCGGAAGGCTTTGAGTGGTGGGTGAATCTGATGGGGGCCACGCGCCTCGAAACCGCGCGCGCCTATATGCGCTGGGTGAGCAGCATCGACGTGGGTCAAACGCTGGATCAGGTGAAATGCCCCGCGCTGGTGATCAGCACCGATACCCCACGGCACGGTTATAGCCGCACTGACAGCGATAGCTATCGCGAGAAACTGCCGCAGGCGGAGATTGTCGCGCTACCGGTGGATGGGTATCACGTGGGGGCGACGGACCCGGATGCGTGTGCGCAGATTGCGTTGACGTTTTTGGCCAAACATCGGGCGCTCATTCGTTCCTGATGTTCGCCACCTTGGCCGCCTTGCCCCATTGATCGCGCTCGTTTTTCAAAAACGCCGCGAATTGCTCCGGTGAACTGCCGACGGCTTCGGTGCCGTCGAGTGCCAAGCGTGACGATACATCGGGCCGCTGCACGGCTTTGACGGCCTCGCGATTCAAGCGCTCGACGATGGGCCGCGGCACGCCGCGCGGCGCGAGCAGACCGTGCCATTGGGTAACGGTGAAGTTCGGCACGCCCGCGTCGGTCATGGTTGGAACGTCGGGCGCGGCCTTCATGCGCGTGGTGCTGGCGACAGCCAGCGCGCGCAGCTTTTGCGCGCGTATCTGACTGAACAGCGAACCGCCGCTTAAGAAACTCAGTTGTACCTGGCCCGACAATAAATCCGTCATCGCAGCACCCACGCCCTTGTACGGCACATGCGTGAGTTGCGTGCCAGTGAGGTTGCCGAGCAGTGCGGTCGCCAGATGGCCCAGTGAGGCGTTGCCGGTGGAGGCATAGCTTAACTTGGTGGGATTGGCTTTTGCGTAAGCGATCAAATCCTTCACCGATTTCACCGGCAGCGATGGGTGCACAGTGAGGATGTACGGGCTTTGCGCCAGTTGCGAAACGGCGTCGAAGTCGCGATACAAATCGTAGCGCGTCTTGTTGACTACGCCGTACACCACCAGGCTCGCCGACAGCATCATCACAGTGTAGCCGTCGGCTTGCGCCAGCGCGGTGATTTCAGCGGCGATGCTGCCACTGGCGCCCGCGCGGTTATCCACCACAACAATTTGCCCCAGCGATTCGGTCATCGCGGTGGCCGCCAGGCGCGAGACAAAATCCAGCCCGCCACCCGCACCAGACGAAACCGTCATGCGGATGGGCTTGGCGGGATACGCGGCGGTTTGCGCCGTGGCCTGTGGCGCTACGGTCGTCAGGGCGAAGGCTGTGGCGAAAATGGTGGTGGTTCTCATGCAGTAAACTCCGGAGGAAATGGCAAGGGGGATGGCGGCGCGCAATGGTAGGGGATGGTTGGGGGAAACGCCAGATATTGTATCGTAAGCATTTGTTTTTATTGAATATTTTTTAGTGCCTCAAGGCAACACAATCCCGCTAACGTCGTCACCTCACCCGTGCAAACGGTGGGGGGATCGATGAGGCATCCCAACCAAAGCACTGTCAATCCCGCGAAAGCGGGAATCCATAATACAGTGCCAGATGCAACGGCTTATGGATTCCCGCTTTTGCGGGAATGACAGTACGGGCATTGAAATAGCGAAACGTTATTCAGTCTAAAAAGGAGAACCGATGTCAGCCGTGCCAGTATTTGCCGCAGGCCACTACCGCTTTATCAAAGCGGTGTTCCAGTACTCCGGCGGAGTCGCCGCCGAGCCGGGTTATGAGATGGAGCGTGCGCGATTTCACCAACCGTTGCCGCTCGCCGATGCGTTCGCGGCGATCGAGGCCCATCTTAAAACCATCGGCCGGCCCGTTACCGCATTCGCCGCCTGCGAATTGCGCACGCCCGCGCCGTTTACCGAGCAGGGGTTTATCGATTTCAACAAAGCCTACGTCACCACGCTGGAGCGCTGGGGCATCTACACCGGTGGTGAGCATCCGGTGAACCCGGTGGCGCGCACCAATGTGTGTCCGATGTATGGCGCACCGCGTGCAGCGGTGATGACAGCGTTTTCCTACACCGTGCCCACGACCTCTACGCGCGGCACCTTCATTCTGGCGGGCGGTGGCGAAGCGCGCGATGGCCCTGGCAGCTTTCGTGAGCGTATCGTGCGGCTGAGAGATACCTCGCCTGAAGGCCTGCATGAAAAAGTGCAGTTCGTGGCCGCCGAAATGGAGCGCCGCCTGGGGCTGCTCGGTTTTGGCTGGAAGGACGCGGTTTCCACGCAGGCGTATACCGTGCAAAATATCGGTCATCTGGCGGGCGAAGTGCTGGCCGCGCGCGGCGCGTGCGCGCAAGGGCTGACCTGGCACTACGCGCGACCGCCGGTGATCGATCTGGAATTTGAAATGGATGTGCGTGGCGCGGCACGCGAAATTATTTTGTAAATTAACCACAATACCACCAGGGAGCACGCATGCAACAAATCACCAAAAACGTTTACGTCGAAACCTGCATCCGTGGATGCAACCACGGTTTTGTCACCACCAGCGACGGCGTGGTGCTGATCGACACGCCGCACAAACCCAGCGACGCGGTGAAGTTAAAGACCGAGATCGCCAAGCACGGGCAGTTGCGCTACATCATCAACACGGAGCCGCACGGCGACCATTGGACCGGCAACGCGTATTTCGACGTGCCGGTGATCGCGCACGAAGGCGTGCGCAAACGCATCCTCGAAACCGACATGGCCGCACACGTGGCGCGCGTGGCGACCTTCGGTGCCGAGGAACCTGCGCTGCTGAAAGGCTACAAACCCAACGCGCCGATCATCACCTTCAAAAATGGCATGACCATCCACGTCGGTAATCACACTTTCCAGATGATTCATATGCCCGGCCATACCATGTCTCAGGCGGCGATCTGCATCAAGGAAGAAGGCGTGGTGTTCACCAGCGATAACATCTTCCACAAAGTGCATACGTGGCTGCAGGAAGCGAACCCCGATCTGTGGCTGCTCGCACTAGAATCGCTGCGCAAGCTGCCCGAGGAAATCTTCGTGCCTGGTCACGGTGATGTCTGCGGCAAATCCTATCTCAATGAACAAGGCGCCTTCATCGAGGAGTGGAAAGACTACGTGAAGAAAGGCATTGAGCGCGGCATGACCAAAGACGAAGCCATCGCCAACCTCACCGCCATGACCGACCGCTACCCCATGGACGTGGGCCAGGACGGCATGGCACCCGCGATCATGAAAATGAACGTGGCGAATCTTTATGATTACTTTACGGGGGCGAAGGGCTGAGGCCAATCGCCTGAGCGTAGCCTGTAAGAAGCGCAGCGAATTACAGGGCGGTCCGGCTGTGATTGTCCCGTAATTCGCTGAGCCCTTCGACAAGCTCAGGACAGGCTACTTACGGGCTACGTTTACTATTAACCACACGCCCACCCATGAAACTCATCCCCACTACCGTAGTAGGCAGCTATCCCCAACCCGACTGGCTGGTCGATCGCGCACTACTCTCAAAAGGCGTGCCACGCGTCAATCTGCATGAACTGTGGCGCATCCCCGCCGAACATTTACCGGCTGCACAGGATGACGCCACGCGCCTAGCGATACGCGATATGGAGCGCGCTGGCATTGACATCATCACCGATGGCGAGTGCCGCCGTGAGAGTTACTCGAACTATTTCGTCGCCGCGCTCGACGGGGTGGATCTGGATCGCCCGGCCATCATTACCAACACGGTGGGCCGTCAGACCGAGGTGCCGCGCGTGTTTGCGCCGATACGCCGCCGGGGTGCGG
Organism: Bordetella parapertussis; assembly: GCA_945865805.1. Classification (GTDB taxonomy): domain Bacteria; phylum Pseudomonadota; class Gammaproteobacteria; order Burkholderiales; family SG8-41; genus UBA5216. The sequence goes on along the minus strand of CAMBGJ010000003.1, from coordinate 4,553 downwards.
TGACGGTTAGCGATCTGCAATTTCTGCGCGCCAACACTGATTGCAAAATTAAAATCACGCTGCCCGGCCCATTCACCATGGCGCAGCAGGCGGCGGGTGATTTCTACCGCGACAAAGAAGAAATGGCCATGGCGTTTGCCGAGGCCGTCAACGCGGAAGCGCTGGACTTGCAGGCGGCCGGCGCGGAGGTGATCCAGATCGACGAACCGTGGCTACGCAACGACCCGCAGGCCGCACGGCGCTTTGCGGTAAAGGCGATCAATCGTGCGTTGCAGGGCGTGACGGTGACCACGGTGGTGCACCTCTGCTTTGGTTATGCGGCGGTGGTGCCGGGGCAAAAACCCACGGGGTATTCGTTTCTCACCGAGTTGGCCGACTTTGCGGCGCAGCAGATTTCCATCGAGTGCGCGCAACCAGCGCTTGAACTCGGCATGCTGAAAGATTTGTCGAACAAGACGATTCTGCTCGGCGTTATTGATCTCGGCAGCGCGCGCATTGAAAGCGCGCAAGAGATCGCCGGGCGACTCCGCAACGGTTTAAAGCACATCAGCTCCGAGCGCCTGATCGCAGCGCCCGACTGCAGCATGAAATATTTGCCGCGTGAGGTGGCGTTTGGCAAACTGAAAGCGCTGGCTGATGGGGCCGCAATTGTTAGGGCAGAGTTGGTAGGGAGCATCTGATGGAACATGGACAAATAACTGAACAACGCATCCTGTGGGGCGTGGGCACCTCGCGCACGCTGCGTGCGCTTTGGATATTGGCCGAGCTGGATTTGCCCTACGAACACCGGCGCATCACCTCGCGCTCCGGCGAAACGCTCACACCCGAATACACGCGGCTCAATCCGAGCCAGAAAATCCCTGCGCTGCAGGAAGGCGATTTTGTGCTGACTGAAAGTGCGGCAATCGTGAATTACCTTGCCGGCAAACACGGTGCGGCAAAACATCTGTGCCCGCCCACTGAGCCGCGCTTGCGTGCACGTTACGACCAGTGGTGTTTTTTCTGCATGATGGAGCTGGATGCCAACACGCTCTACGTGATCCGCAAGCATGAAGACCTGCCTGCGATTTACGGCGAAGCGCCTGCGGCTGTGCAGGCCGCTCGCGATGGTTTTTCGCGGCAGGCGATTGCGGCGGTGCCGCGCCTGCGAGACGACGCGAACGGCGGCCCATACGTGTTGGGCGAACAATTCAGCGGCGCGGATATTTTATTCACCACCTGTCTCACCGGCGCGATACGCCGCAAGATCGAATTGCCGGGCGAACTGCTGGATTATCTCAAGCGCACCACTGCGCGCGCCGCGTATCAACGCGCGCTGGCCGCCAATCAGCGGCCGTAGTGTCAACTACAACGTCAGCCTTAGAGGCAACTAAAAATAATCAATAAAAACAAATAGTCACAGCTAGATCGCTTTACCAGCTTTTTTGTCCGGGTGATCCGCGCTCATGATCGCGCGGAAGGTCAGCACCGGTATCGACGAGCGGTGCAGCACGCGGCTGGCTTCGCTGCCGAGCAACAGCGCGACAAGGCCCTTGCGATAGCGCGCGGTCATCACGATCAGGTCGCAGCCGCGCGAGTTGGCGGTGTCAACGATGGCGTCGTACGGCTGATTGCCTTTGGCCACCAGCGTTTCGCAGGGCACACCGGCATCGTCGGCGGCTTTTTGCACAAAGGCCAGAAAGCTCGCGGCTTGATCGCGCGCCTGCTTGTCCATTTGCTCTTCCATGCCCGGCGGCACCATGCCTTCAGAGGCCATCATCATCTGATAGTCCTGCAACACGTGAATACCGGTGACTTTTGCGCCGCAGAGTTTTGCCAGCTCGATCCCGCGCTCTACGGCGCCTTGAGAGTGAGCGGACCCATCAGTGGGCATCAAGATATGTTTAAACATAGACCCTCCTCAAGATCATGATTCAACACACTGTGTAATCTTCCAGCCGGAATACCTTACCAGCAATTCGGGTGCTTGGCACGTGATCATTTGTCAGTACTTTCAGGCCCTTTACGCGATGCCCGCACTAATCCGCCTTCGCGCCCGATAACTTGACCACTTTTGCCCATTTGCCGATTTCCGCACGCAAAAACGCGCCAAAAGCCTCTGGCGTGTTGGCCGGTGCGGCTTCAAGACCGGTCTGGCCGAGCGCACGCGCCATGTCGGCGTTGGCCAATACCTGCGAAATATCCGTGTGCAGCCGGGAGATGATTTCCGCTGGCGTACCCGTGCGCACCAGCACGCCATACCAGCCGGTGACTTCATAACCCTTCAGGCCCGCTTCGGCGAACGTGGGCAGATCCGGCATCAACGCCGAGCGCGTGGCGCTGGTGATCGCCAGCGCGCGCAAACGTTTGGCCTTGAGTTGCGGCACCACCGATGACAAACTTAAAAACGCCAGATCCACATGCCCGCCCAGCAGATCGGCAACCGAAGCGCCCGCACCCTTGTAGGGAATATGCGTGATGTTGATATGTGCCATCGCTTTAAACAACTCGCCCGACAGGTGCGGCGTGGAGCCGTTGCCCGACGACGCGTAATTGAGTTGCCCCGGTTTGGCTTTCGCCAGCGCGATGAATTCCTTCAACGTTTTCGCTGGTACCGCAGGATGCACCACCAGCACGTTGGCGCCGGTGGCTGTCAGCGTCACCGGCGCAAAATCACGCAACGGGTCGTAAGCGAGTTTTCTGTACAGGCTCACGTTGACTGTGAACGCCGGCTGCGCCATCAGCAGCGTGTAGCCATCAGCGGCCGCCAGCGCTGCCGCCTCAAAACCCACGTTGCTGCCACCGCCAGGCCGGTTATCCACCACCACCTGCTGGCCCCACACAGCCGTCAGCCGCTGCGCCAGCAGGCGCGCGAGGATGTCGGTGGCGCCAGCCGGTGTTACGGGCACGATGATGCGCACCGTGCGCGCGGGATAAGCGCCCGGCGTCTGCGCGTGCGCGGCCGCGCCGTGCAACACAAGTAGCGGCACAGTGCACAGCAACAAATCATCGAACCGGCGAAATAAGCGCATGGCGGCATCTTGAACCCGAAGCGCACGGGCGGCAACCCCGGACGTCGCAGTCGGCGTGGGCTTTCTGATGCGGCTAAGCACCACGCAGCCGGTGGGCAGCACCCCGAAGGAATTTCGCGTGTTCACCGAGGCGGTGACGTGCTTGCGTCCTGTGTCTGAATCTCGCGTCGCCGGTTTACGCCGCCCGCAACGACAAATCCAGCCCCTTCAACAGCGGCACGCACACATCGATGGTGGGCGTGGCGATGCCCAGATCGCGGCCAAAAGCCTGCGTCTGGCCGAGCAGTGCATCGATCTCCAGCGACTTGCCGGCGAGCACGTCTTGCAGCGTCGAGGGCTTGGCGCCGGGTTTGCCGCGCGTGCGCAGGGCGACTTGCTTGACGTCGATGTCCTTGAGCAGATTCCAGCCGAGCTTCGAGGCCACCGCCAGCGTTTCGCCGATGATGCCCATCGACAATCCGGCGAGGCCGTCATCGTTGGCGACACCTGCGGAATCCAGCCGCGTCAGCGAACACAGCGTGTTGTTGGAGGCATTGTTGGCGAGCTTGCGGAACAGCTCTGCGCGGATATCGGCACTGGCGGTGGTGTCGATGCCGGTGGCGCTGAGCATCTGGATCACGGTTTTCAAACGCGCGCTGGTGGCGGTGGCTGCCACGTCCGGCTCGCCGATCACCCAGCGGTTCTGGTTGGTATGCACGATACGGCCGGGGGCGACGACTTCGTTGGGCGAATAAACCACCGTGCCGATGACGCGCTCGGGCCGCACTTCGCGCCATAGCGCGCCATCCGGATCGAGCAGCGGCAGCGTGCCCCGGTCACCGGGCAGGCCGTAATTGAACCACCACGGTATGCCGTTCAACAAAAACACCACGCAGCCATCGGGCTTCACCAGCTTGCCGATGACCGCAGCGGCGGCGGGCAGCGTCTGCGCTTTCAACGCGACGAACACGATATCCTGCTGCGGCAGGGTCGCGGGATTGTCCGTGGCGGCGGTGGCCATGCCGCCGATTTCGCGTCCGCCGATCTTGAGTGAAATGCCGCTCGCCTGAATGGCCGCCAGATGCGCGCCGCGCGTGATCAGCGAAACTTCCGCCTGTTTGGCCGCGATTAAATGCGCCGCGAGATGGCCGCCAAGCGCGCCCGCGCCAAAGACACAAACCTTCATTATCGTTTCCCTGCAACGTTGAGTGAGGCGCGATTCTATCGCATCGCTTGCGCCTGCCTCGCGCGGTGGCTAAGCTCGTGACATCGACTGCCGGATCACCCGGCGAAAGGGCTCGCGTTGTTGCGTGGATCGCTGATCTTGTTGTGGCTGTTGGCAGGCGCCGCAAACGCGCAGACGCCATTTCTGCTGGTTGAAACCACGCTGCCCGCTGGCCGCTATGCCCCGTTTGCGCAGGGCAATTGCATCAAAACCCTATAAGAATGAAATAGTTATGAGAAAGGTCAAAGGCTTGTACTTTTTCGCAAAGCTGTGTAGTTTTCTGTCTTTTTGGAGTGGCGATGGAGACAGAAAAGCCTGTGAGTCTTGCCGAAGCGTTC
>CAMBGJ010000002.1 GCA_945865805.1 Bordetella parapertussis | reverse complement strand
TGCCACGGTGCGTCGCATGGTGCTCAATATCCTGCGGCTGGATAAGGCTCGCAAGGGCGGAATCAAGACGCGACGCCTGGTCGCATCAACCAGCGATTCTTATCGTGAGCAATTACTTGGGATGGTGGCTATTTGATGCAATTGCCCTGCCTAAGAGCGGCGTTTGCGCGTAGAAACCGGATTGCGCAGCACGCCGATTTTCTCGATTTCGCTTTCGATCAGATCGCCGTTTTTGAGCCACCACGAGCCTTCGCCCTTGTAGCCTGCGGCCACGCCCGCTGGCGTGCCGGTGGAGATAATGTCGCCAGGGAAAAGGCCCGCGTGCGAATACCACGCCACTTGCGCCGGGATGTGAAAAATCTGCGTGCGGGTATTGGCGTTTTGACGCAACTCGCCGTTGACCTTGGTGGTCAGCCGCAGGTTGTGCGGATCGGCGATTTCGTCCTTGGTCACGACCCACGGGCCCAACGGGGCGGCTGTCGGAAAGTTCTTTCCAATCAATATGTTACCTTCCAGTCGCTCGGCGGTCTGCACGTCGCGCGCGGACACATCGTTCATGATGGTGTAGCCGAAAATATGCTCGTAGGCTTCTTCCGGCGGCACGTCGGCGCATTCGTCGCTGATGATCACCGCGAGTTCGGTTTCGTAATCGAGCTTTTCCGTCCACGACGGCTTGCGGATAGTGTCGCCGTCGGCGATCAGCGTATCCACGTGCTTGATGAACCCGGCCGGGCGCGAATAAGCCGCACTGCCGACTTCGGCGGCGTGATCGGAATAATTCTTGCCGATGGCCATGATTTTGCCGGGGATCAGCGGCGGACGCGGCGTCACCTCGGTCAGCGTAACAATGTTTTCGCGGCTGCCGGCCTTTAGCCGCTGTTCGGCTTGTGCCAGCACATCGCGCACGCGCGCCAGTGCATCGGCACCGCCGCGTACGCAATCGAGCAGCGTGTCGGGCAGGCCGCGCCCGATTTTGGCCTCGGTGATGTCGAGCGCCTGGCCGTTGGACAACAGCACGCCGAAATGATCGACTCGGGCGCGTGGCGGGCGGAAACTGAGCAGCTTCATGTCTTCCCCTTTTTTGCGGATTCTTCGGGCAGTTTAACCGACTGAAACATCGACAACAATGTCAGATCATAGACAATCTTCAACACCCCGCATACTACCAGCGGCCAGCCAAAGCTGGAAAGTGTGAGCATATATCCAGCCAGCGCCGGACTCAAGGCGGACGCGAGGCTGCGCGGCACATTGGTCACACTGGCCGCGGCGGGGCGTTCGGCGGGCGACACCACGGCCATCACGTATGACACCCGCGCCGGCACGTCCATCGACCCCAGCAGTGATCGTCCCAGCAGACAGGCGATTGCCAGCGGCAGGTTGGGCATGAAAGGTACCAAAATAAACAACAGGTTAGCGGGCAGATGCGTGAACACCATGGTATTCACCAACCCGATGCGCGCGGCCACCCAGCTGGCCGCCAGTTGCGAAAACGCCCCCAGCAGGCTGGTGCACAAAAACAGCGTGCCGGCCTCGGCCACCGTCAGCCCGAAACGCTGATACAGCCACAGCGCCAGCAGCGACTGCACCGCAAAGCCGCCGCCGAAGGCATCGATGCTGAATACCGCTGCGAGTTTGTAGACACGGTGTTTGGAGGCCCCCAGTGGCGCACGCGGCACCTCGCCTGCAGGCTCCAGCGCGGGTGAGAGGCCGCGATAGAGCGCCAGCACGCCGAGCCCGGCCGCTGCGTAGAGCAAAAACATCGCCTGAATCGCGCTTTTTTCGCTAAGCCCGAACCACGTCGCGGCCAGCGTCGGCAGGGCCGCCGCTTGTGCGCCCAGCGCCGCCGCCAGGCCGGCCACCAGGCTGTAGCGCGCGAACAGGGCGGTGCGCGACGGCGCGGGCGTGGTGGTGGTGAGAAGCGATTGCTCCAGCGGCAAAAAAACGCTGACATCCCCGGCGGACGGATTGATCGTGCCCATGAAAGCCACGATCAACAGCGGCCAGAAATCCGTCACCAGCACCATGGCACAGCCGGTGGCGATCATCAGCAGCGATGCGGCAGCCAGCAAGGTGCGGCTGCGGTAACGGTAAGCGATTAAGCCGATGCTCAGCGTCATCACGCCCGAACCCAGCAGCGTGGCGGTGATGATGAAACCAATTTGCAGCGCGCTGTAGCCGGCGAGTGTCAGGTAATACGGCAACAGCATTGCGACATAGCCGTCGGTGAAGCCGCGCAGCGCACGGGCGGCGAGCAGGCGTTTGGCGTCGGGCAGGGTGCCTGTGGGTAACAGGGTGAAGCGGGGCATTGGCGTGAGCGTAGCAGAAATGTACGTCTTCCCAAGAAATGATGTAACTATTTGTTTTTATTCAATTTTATGAGTTTATCCCGATCATAAACCAGGACGGAGATTTGCTGGGTGGTGAAGGCCAGGCGTGTTATTGCCTCGGGTCTGGTCGCGTGGAATGGCCGTTTGATCGTTCTGTGCAGCGGCTCCTCGTACTGCGCATTTTGTAGGTATTTTCCCGCACTGTTTGCCCCGGAAAATGTGACTTTTTGCCTAGCCTGCCGCTCTGCAAATCAGGTAAAATCGCGCACTTCGCTGGTAGGGTGTACTGAAAAATTTCGCTTAGCCATTGTTTTTTAAGGGTTTTTTACAAGTTTCACAACAAGGAATAACCATGACTGCGGCAACGACTGCGCCTGATTACGTCAAGAACAAAAAACTGGCCGCGTGGGTGGCTGAAGTGGCCCAACTCACCCAGCCCGAGCGCATTGTTTGGTGCGATGGTTCGCAGGCTGAATACGACCGCCTGTGCGCCGAAATGGTCTCCACCGGCATGCTGATCAAGTTGAACGAACAAAAGCGTCCCGGCTGCTTTCTCGCCCGCTCTGATCCCGATGACGTGGCGCGCATGGAAGACCGCACCTTTGTGTGCAGCAAAAACAAAGAAGACGCCGGCCCCAACAATAACTGGGTGGCGCCGGACGAAATGCGCGCGACGCTGACCAAAATCAGCGACGGCTGCATGCGTGGCCGCACCATGTATGTGATTCCGTTCAGCATGGGCCCGCTGGGTTCGCATATTTCGCATATCGGCGTCGAACTGACCGATTCGCCGTACGTGGTGGTGAGCATGCGCGTGATGACGCGTATCGGCCGCGCGGTGCTGGATCAACTCGCCGACGGGTTTTTCGTGCCGTGTCTGCACAGCGTGGGCGCGCCGCTGGCGCCGGGCGAAAAAGACGTGGTGTGGCCGAGCAACAAGCAGCACAAATTCATCTGCCATTTCCCAGACGATAAACTCATCTGGTCGTTCGGCTCGGGTTATGGCGGCAATGCGCTGCTGGGCAAGAAATGTTTCGCGCTGCGCATCGCTTCGATCATGGCGCGCGAGCAGGGCTGGCTCGCTGAACACATGCTGATCCTCGGCATTCAGCCGCCGGGCGGCAAAAAGCATTACATCGCGGCGGCTTTCCCCAGCGCTTGCGGCAAAACCAATCTGGCGATGCTGATTCCGCCCAAAGAATTAGTCGGCTGGAAAGTCACCACCATTGGCGAAGACATCGCCTGGATCAAGCCGGGCAAGGATGGGCAACTGTATGCCATCAACCCCGAAGCGGGCGCGTTCGGCGTGGCGCCGGGCACCTCCGAGTTCACCAATCCGAATTGTCTGGCCGCGCTCAACAAAAACACCATCTTCACCAACGTGGCGATGACGCCCGATGGCGATGTGTGGTGGGAAGGGCTGTCGCAAACGCCGCCGATGAATCTCACCGATTGGCAAGGCAAATCGTGGGACCTGGATGGTGACAAGCCCGCCGCGCACCCCAATGCACGCTTCACCGTGGCCGCGTCGCAGATTCCGTGTATCGATCCGCAATGGGAAGACCCTGCCGGCGTACCGATCAGCGCCTTTCTGTTCGGTGGCCGTCGCACCACCACCGTACCGCTGGTGGTCGAGGCCAAAGACTGGACGCACGGCGTCTACATGGCCGCCACCATGGCCTCTGAAACCACGGCTGCCAGCGTTGGCAAAATGGGTGTGGTACGCCGCGACCCGTTCGCCATGTTGCCGTTTTGCGGCTACCACTTCGGTGACTATTTCAGCCACTGGCTGAAAGTGGGCAAGGCGCTGAAAAAAGAGCCAAAAATCTTTGCCGTCAACTGGTTCCGCCGTGACGAGCACGGCAAGTTCATGTGGCCCGGCTTCGGCGACAATATGCGCGTACTGAAATGGATCATCGAGCGTTGCGAGGGCAAGGGCGGCGCTGCTGAAACCCCCGTTGGCATGATGCCGCGCTTTGAGGACATCGAACTCAAAGGCATCAATGGCTTCAGCAAAAACGCCTTCGATGAATTGATGTGCGTGGATCGCGATCTATGGAAAGCCGAGGTCAAGGATCACGAGCGGCTGTTCGGTGAATTGTCCGCGCGCATGCCGGCGGAGATGATCGAGCAGCGGCGACTGTTGGAGCAGGCGTTGTAAGTTTTAATTGCTTCAAGTGAAAAGCCGTGGCTTGCCGCGGCTTTTTTGGTTTTGATTGCGGGGAATCCATAAAAACCGTTTATTTGATTCTCCGTGAACGCGGATGAGCATCCAACGCCAACGACATGATGCAAATAAACCTCCCCTGTCATTCCCGCGCAGGCGGGAATCGATAGGGAGTGACCTATGGCAGAGTGTTATGGATTCCTGCTTGCGCGGGAATGACAAGGTGAGTAGGGTTCCACATGAAACCCGGATGAATCACCGGTGGCAAATAGGCATGCCGGAAACGTGGCAACGTATTTCCGCCTACGGCTTATAACCATCCGTCAAAGTGTGCAGGAACACCACGATGTCGTCGATCTCGGCGTCGTTCAGCTGCGCGCGCTGGCCGGGGCGGCGCTGGTAGGGCGGCGTTTCCACATCAACGTTGGTGTGAAATTGCGCGGGTAGGTCGTTGAATTTTTTACCCTCGGGAAACCATTTTCTGGGATCGGTATCGCGCGTGGCGTAGTAGGCGACCGCGTCGCGCAGGTTATCGAAAATGCCGTTGTGCATATAAGGCGCGGTAAGCGCGATGTTACGCAGCGTCGGCACTTTGAACAGGCCGCAGCCTTGGGGATCTTTTTCCGGCGTGGTTGCTTTGAATGGCCCGCACAGGCCCAGGTCGTGATAGGTGGGGTCGGTGGCGTTCTTGGGGATGCGCAGGCTGCGCGGCAGGCCCAGCGCGTGGTAACTGAAATCCGTGAACAGCGATTTTTTTGGATCGCGCGACGCTTCGTCTACCGTATGGCACGCCGCGCAATTGCCCTTTTGGCGGATGGTGAACAGCGAGAGGCCGCGCTGTTCCTGCTCGGTAAATTTCGTTTGGCCACGCATCACCGCGTCGAATTTCGAGCTGAACGGTTGAAACATACTGGTGCGTTCAAATGCGGCGATGGAGGCTGCCACGGCGTCCAGCGCGGCTTCGGCGTTGTCGAATATGCCCGCACCCCAAACTTTGCGGAATTCTGCCGCATACGGCCCGCTGGCGATTTTGGCGGCCAGAGACCGGGGGTCACGGTTGTTCATTTCGATCGGGTTGAAAAAGGGGCCCTTGGCTTGTTCTTCCAGCGTGTCGGCGCGGCCGTCCCAAAACAGACCGCCCGCTGGCACGCGTTTGCCGTCTTTTTCGATGTGGCCGAATTTGGGCGCGGTGGCCAGGTACATCGCCGTGGGCGTGTCACGAAAGCCAAAGCTGCCGGGTAAGCTGCCGAGCGCCACGCCGATACGGGCACCGTTGTTGCCGGTGAAGGCGAGTGCGGGGTCGTGGCACGAAGCACACGACACGCCAGCGGGCTCGGACAGGCGTGGGTCGAAAAACAGCCGCAGACCGAGACGTTCGCGCGGCGAGAGTTTTGCTTCGTCGAGATCGAGCGATAGCCCCGCCACGGGCTGGTCCTGGGCGGCGGGCATCGAGGCCATCAGACAGGCCACAAGGCCGATGGCAGCAGGCAGGATGTAGCGGCGGATTTTCAGCGGCGGGCGCATGGCGCAAGTTATACTAATACCGGAGCGTTCTCGCAAGGGGCAAGCGGTTGGAGCGAGTCAGGAGGGGTGGCATGAAACCAGGTGTAAAGTGGCTGGGGGCGATGGCCGTGGGGGTAGCAGGATTTTTGTGCGCGGTGCCAGCGCTGGTACACGCGCAAGGCGATGCGGCGCGCGCGGCGTTTGATAAGGAGGACTATGCGGCGGCCTATAAGCTCTATCAACCAGCGGCGGCGCAGGGCGTTGCGGAGGCGCAATACCGCGTGGCGGTGATGCATAAGTTTGGCTGGGGTGCCGAACGTGATCACGCGGTTGCGGCAAAAGGATTTCGCGCGGCGGCGGAGCAGGGGCACGCAGAGGCGCAGTCGGAACTGGCGATTTATTACAAGGATGGGCGCGGTGTGGCGCGCGACATGCAACGAGCCGCCGAGTGGTTTTTAAAGGCGTCGGAGCAGGGTGTCGGCATCGCCCAGTTGAATTTGGGGCGGTTTTATCTGGCGGGCAGCGGCGTGGGTAAAGACCCGGTTGCGGCTTATTATTGGCTGACGGCAGCGGCGCAAAACGGCTACATCGACGGCATGGCGCTGCGCGCGCCAGCGGCCGAGCAAATGACGCCAGAGAAAATCAAGGAAACCAATGCGCGCGCGAAGCAGGCGCCGCGCAAGGCCAATTAATCATAAGTATTTGTTTTTAAATAGATTTTTAAAATAATCAAGAGGGGAATTCGTATGGGCCATCGACTGATCCGCGCGGCACTGTGGGCCGCCATCACATTATCTGCCACGGCATTGCAAGCGGCGCCGTTTGCTTATGTGGCCAACGAGCGGTCCGGCAATATTTCGGTGATCGATGTCGCCAACGACAGTGTGGTGGCGACGTTTCCCGCCGGTAAGCGTCCGCGCGGCATGGCGGCGTCGCGTGATGGCAAGGTGCTCTATGTGAGCGACCAGCCGGCCAACGCGTTGCAGTTGATCGACATCGCTGCGCGCAAGGTCACCGGCCTGATTGATCTGGGTGAATCACCCGAGGGTGTGTATCGCTCGCCGGACGGCAAGCTGCTGGCCGTGGCCGTTGAAGAAGACAACTCGGTGCACTTTATCAACACTGCCACCGGCAAGCGCGAGTTTCAGGTGAAAACCGAAGGCGAAAACCCAGAGCACGCGGTATTCAGCCGCGACGGAAAATGGGTTTACGTCAGCGCGGAAGAATCCGAAGTGGTGGACGTGATCGATGTTGCCACTCGCAAGGTGCACACGACGATTAAAGTCGGCAAACGGCCGCGCGGTATCGGCTTTACGCCGGACGGCAAATTCGCCTACGTCGCGTGCGAGCTTGCCAACCGCGTGTATGCCATCGACGTGTCGTCGCACAAGGTCGTCGCGAGCATCCCGGCGGGCGTGCGTTCCAACGGCGTGGCGGTGCATCCCGGCGGCAAGCTGGTGTTTGTCTCCAACGGCGCGGACGGCACGGTGAGCGTGATCGATGTCGCCAGCAACAAGATCACCAAAACCATCAAGGTGGGCGACCGTCCGTGGAACATGGCCATCACCGCCGACGGCAAAAAACTCTATGTCGCCAATGGCCGCTCGAACACCGTCAGCGTCATCGATACCGGCACGCTCGACAAGGTGAGCGACATCAAGGTCGGCGAGATGCCGTGGGGCGTGTTTATACCGTAGCTTCCGTCGCAGGTGCCGGTTCGGACGGCCCCTGCAGGTCAAGCCGCCGCTGCACGAACTCCACGTGCGCGCGCAGGTTGTAATACGATTCCGAATACTCCAGCGGAATCGGTATGCCGGAGACGGCGTCCTCGATGCGGTCGATTTCCGCGAGATGTTTTTCGTGATCCTGCGGCGCCTCGCTCATGGCGGCTTCCAGTTTTTTCAGTTCGTCGTACCAGTGCCACAGGCGCTTGCGGATGCGCCAGCCGAACAGCATCGGCGCGAATTTGATGACTGGCACTAATATCGTGACGATGGGAATCAGCAACACGAACAGCCGGTCCATCCACACTGCCACCCAGAATGGCAAATAGCGCTGAAAAAATGGCGCGCCGGATTTATGAAAGCGCTCAGCCACCGTACTCATCGGCAGCTCGGTGCCTTGCGATTGCGGGAAATGATTGTCAGCGTTGAAAATGCCCGGAATGCGGTGCACCTCGGCGGCGGCCTGCGCCAGGGCGAATTGCAACGCCGGATGCACGTCATCGCGCACCGCCAGCAGCGCAACCGCAGCCACCAGCTCAATGTCGCGCTCCGGAATGTTTTTCGCGAAGTCGATCACGCCCTTGTGCAGCACGATGCGCGCGAGCCACGGAAAACGTCGTGCATAAGCCTCGGCCTGCGAAAAACTCGCCAGCCGGATACCGGGTGTACGCAGCATTTGCTGCACCAGTTCCGCGTCTGGTGCGGCGACAAAAAAGGCGGCGTCAATTTCGCCGGCGAGCAACGCCTCGGCAGCGGCCTTGCCCGGAATTTCGGCCAGCGTGGCGTTGTCGGCGGTGACTTCACTGGCCGCCAGCAGTTGCAGCGCGAGATGCCGCGTGCCGCTGCCCGCCGGGCCCACCGCGATGCGCTTGCCGGTGAGCGGCGTCAGGCGGTCGATATCCGCGGGCAGGCGATGGAATACCCACAGCGGTTCATAGAACATGCGGCCGAGCGAGAGCAGGTTGTTGGAGTCTTCCGGCTCGGTGGTGCCGCCCTATACGAAAGCGATGCTGGCTTCGGGCGTAGCACCACGCAGTCGCGTGAGATTTTGCAACGAACCGGCAGAAGGCTTGATCGCCAGATCGATGCCGTCACGTTTGAGCGCGGTGCGGTAGCGCTGGGCGAATTTGTAATAAGCGCCGCTTTCCCCGCCGGTGGTGATGGTGATGCTCTTCGGCGGCGCCGGTTGCACGAAGCGTGAGGTAATGTAGAACGCAGCCGCGATCAGCACCACAGCGGGCAGGACAATGATCAGCCATTCGCGCCAGGCCGCGCGCTCGAATTTGGGCCGTTTGAAACGGGGGCGTCGAAGAGCCATGATGACTGGATTATAACTGCCGTGTGGGACAGGTCAGGCGATAAACCAGCGGTGGTAGAGCGCCCACGCGAGCCATGCCGCAGCGATCCACATAACGATGATGATGGCAGCCCCCAGCCAGTTGCGCGGTTTGCCATGTTTTTCGGCGACCCACTGCGCCGCCTTGTTGCGGCAGTCTTCGAGCACCGGCGCGGGGACGAATTTCAGCGTGAGCCAGATGCCGATGGGCAGCAGAATCGCTTCGTCGAGCAGCCCCAATACCGGAATGAAATCGGGGATCAGATCAATCGGGCTGAAGGCATAAGCGACTACGCCGACGGCCAGAATTTTGGCGACCAGCGGCGTGCGCGGGTCGCGGTAACAAAACCATAACGTCACCGCCTGCGCTTTGAGGTGTTTTGCCCATTGCAACAGACGTTCGATCATAAGGATTTGTTTTTAACGGAGTTAATCGATAGTGCCGTGTATATCGTGGGCATCCGCGCGGGTGATTTTGACTTGCACGAAATCGCCCGGTTTAAGATTGCCCGGCTTGGCTATGAACACGCTGCCGTCGATCTCGGGCGCGTCGGCGCTGCTGCGCGCGACGGCTTTTTTGCCGTCATTGGCATCAACCAGTACAGTCATGGTCTGGCCGATCTTGTTTTTCAGCCGCGCCTTGCTGATTTTTTCCTGCCGTTGCATGAAACGCGCGCGGCGGTCTTCACGCACATCGTCCGGCACCGGGTGGGGCAGGGCGTTGGCGGTGGCGCCTTCCACCGGCGAATAGGCAAAGCAGCCGACGCGATCGAGTTGCGCTTCATCGAGAAACGCCAGCAGTTCTTCAAACTCCGCTTCGGTTTCGCCGGGAAAGCCTGCGATGAAGGTGCTGCGTATGGTGAGTTCGGGGCACATCGCGCGCCACGCTTTGATGCGCGCCAGCGTGTTTTCGCTGTTGGCGGGGCGCCTCATCAATTTCAAAATGCGCGGACTGGCGTGCTGAAACGGCACGTCGAGATAGGGCAGGATTCCGCCCTTACCCTGGTGCTCCGCCATCAGCGGAATGACCTCGTCCACATGCGGATACGGATACACGTAATGCAATCGTACCCAGACGCCCAACTCGCCCAGCGCCTGCGCCAACGCTGTCATACGCGTCTTGATCGGCTTGCCGCCCCAGAAGCCGGTGCGGTATTTGATATCCACGCCATAGGCGCTGGTGTCCTGCGAAATCACCAGCAGTTCCTTCACACCGGCTTTGACGAGGTTGTCGGCTTCCTGCATCACATCGCCAATCGGACGGCTGACCAGATCGCCACGCATCGAGGGAATAATGCAAAAAGTGCAGCGATGATTGCAGCCCTCCGCGATTTTCAGATAGGCGTAGTGTTTGGGCGTGAGTTTGACACCAATATCACGCGGTGGCGGCACCAGATCGACGTGCGGATCGTGTTTATGCGGTAGATGCTTGTGCACCGCACGCATCACCTCATCGGTGGCGTGCGGGCCAGTCACGGCGAGTACTTTCGGGTGAGTTTGTTTGACAATATCGCCCTTGGCGCCGAGGCAGCCAGTGACAATCACCTTGCCATTTTCGGCCAGCGCCTCGCCGATGGCGTCGAGCGATTCCTCCACCGCCGAATCGATAAAGCCGCAGGTGTTGACCACCACCAGATCGGCATCGTTGTACGACGGCGATATCAGATAGCCTTCCGCGCGCAGCTGCGTCAGGATGCGTTCGGAATCGACCAGTGCCTTGGGGCAGCCTAGTGAGACGAATCCGACTTTTTTGGTGGGCATGGGGTCCTTACTGCATCGGTAAAACGAATTTTCGCCTCAATGGAAGTGCCTTCCCCCTGACGGGGAAGGTGTTTCACTGAGCGATACGTGCAACGCGCTTTGCAGACTGGCGCTGCGTGATTCTTGCTGGCTGTGGAATTAAGGCAATCAGCTCTTATTCTCGCCGCCATCCTTAGGCGGCACACCCGCACCACCAAAGCCCGCAAACGGAAAGCCACCGAACATATTACGCGTCTGGTTTTGCATCTGCTTTTGCATGTCGACAAAGGCGTTGGCGCTTTGTTCGAGATAACGGCCCATCAGACCCTGCATCGCCGGGCCCTGCATTTTGATGAATTCATTCCAGGCTTCGGTGTTGAGCATGGGGTTGGCACCGTAAATCTGACTGGATTGCTCCTGCACGCGCTTCTGGATATCCATGAAGGTGTGCACGTTTTTTTCCAGGAAGTTGCCCATCATGCCCTGCATGGCGTTGCCATAAAAACGGATGATCTGCGACAGCATGTCGCTGGAAAACATCGGCGCGCCGACGGTTTCTTCTTCGAGAATGATTTGCAGCAAAATGCTGCGGGTCAGGTCTTCCTTGGTTTTGGCGTCTTCCACGCGGAACCCGGTGTTATCGAGCACCAGTTTTTTGACATCGGACAGCGTAATGTAGGTGCTGGTCTCGGTGTCGTAGAGTCGGCGATTCGGATATTTTTTAATCAGACGCAATTTTTGAGCCGAATTTTGAGCCATGGCGAACCCTTGGGAAGTGACGGCGGATTATTTCAGAAAAGATGTTGCAGCGCAATGACGTATTTTTAAAAACACAATAAAAACAAATACCTATCATGAATCCGCGCAGATGGCGTGACAGCAATATTGCGTGTAGGGATAGCAGGGCCAAGGATACCGGATTGCCGAAAAGCAGGGGTGTGAAATCTGTGTATACGGCAATTCTGGTGCCGCATCGTGCGTGAGGTTCGACGTAAATATATTATTTTGCCGCCTTGTTTGGCTATGATCTAATCCACACAAATCCCCGAGATGCGTCGAGTTTTCCACTGTCCTATGCACCTATCTGACCAGCGACTTGAATCCTTGCCATATATACGAGTGCGTATCGCAGCTTGCCTTCTCGCATTGATGGCGCTGCTGGTAACGGCAGACAACGGCCGGTGCGCACGCGCCCCTCGCGTTCGGGCAGCGGGTAGTGCATGTGTTTCGTGCTCCGCTGGGGGCTTATTCTCCGGCCGAGCGCGCGGAAGGCGCGCGGCAGCGCATATTGAAAGCGCTGGAAAGCCCCGGAGAGGGCTGGACTTCGATAAAACTGACGGAGCTCGGGGTGTCCGTTGAACTGGACGGCAAGCCCATGTTCGTAGTGCTTTCCGGCGACGCGCGCAAGCTCGCGGATGAAACCCCGCATGAACTGGCGAACGATGCGTCCCGCACGCTGCAACAGGTGTGGCGCGAGGCGCAAGAGCGCCGTGACCCGCGCGCAGCCGTGGGCGCGGCGATGAAGGTAACGCTGGCGCTGGTTTTTTTGTTGACCGGATTAATGCTCATCGTAAAGGCGGCGCGTCGGATGCGCGTCACCCTCATTGCCCGGTTAGCGGTGCGCGTGCATCGCTTGCCGGGAGCGGGCGTCGGATCGAAGGTGGCTGAATTACTACTCGGGCTGGCTTCGCGCGGTTGCCTGGCGGCAGGGTGGCTACTGGCATTGACGATTGTGTTTCTGTTTTTCGTGTACAGCCTAGATCAATTTGCCCACACTCGGTCGATCAGCGAGGGATTGTCGCAGTCACTGACAAACCTGCTGGCACAAGTGACGGGATCGGTCGCAGGCGCTATACCCGGCCTATTTATCGCGGCGATCATTTTTCTTGTTGCCTGGAGCTTCACGCAAGTGTCCTCAGAATTGTTTAACCAGATCGCGACAGGTCAGCTCAAGCTGGGGATGCTGGATGCGCATACCGCGCCAGCCACGCGCCGGATCATGAATGCATCATTGTGGCTGTTTGCGCTGGCCATGGCCTATCCGTACTTGCCCGGGGCGCATACCGAAGCGTTTAAGGGCTTATCGGTGATCGTCGGTTTGATGGTTTCCATCGGCGCATCGGGCCTGATAGGACAAATGGCCAGCGGCATCATGCTGGTCTATACCCGTGCATTATCGCTGGGTGATTACGTGCGCATTCAGGCGACCGAAGGCACGGTTACGGAGCTGGGCTTGCTGGTGACGCGGTTGCGCACCGGACTGGGCGAGGAAGTGGCGCTGCCCAACGCGCTGGTGTTGGCGAATGTGACGAGAAATTTTTCACGGTCGGGACCGGGCTCGGGATTCGTACTCGATACCACCATCACCATCGGCTACGATGCGCCGTGGCGGCAGGTGCATGCCATGTTGCTGGAAGCCGCGCATACGCTCCCAGAAATTGCGCGCGACCCGGTTCCGTATGTGGTGCAAACGGCATTGTCGGATTTTTATGTGGCCTACAAGCTGGTGACTTACGTAAGCGCCGATAAACCCGCCACGCGGGCGCGCGTCACCAGTGATTTGCACGCGTTGATTCAGGATGTCTTCAATAAGAACGGCGTGCAAATCATGTCGCCGCACTATTACCTCGATCCCGCCAAGCCCAAGACCGTGCCGGAGTCGGAATGGTATGCGCCGCCGGCAACGGCGCCCCTAAAGAAATCCGATTAACAAATTTGCGGACATGATGCCGGTGCCGTTATCGAAGACATTCGATGCGTTTTTCAATTCAGAGAAATCCGGCGGATTACTGCTGATTGTCTGCACGCTGGCGTCGATTGCTATCGCCAATTCACCCCTGGGCGGCGAGTATCTGCGGTTTTGGCAAATTTCCGTTGCCGGTCTCAGTGTCGAGCACTGGATCAACGACGCGCTGATGGCGGTGTTTTTCCTGCTGATAGGGCTGGAACTGGAGCGCGAGCTTTACGTCGGCGAATTATCGAACATCAGAAGCGCATTACTGCCGATATTCGCGGCCATCGGCGGCATGGCGGTTCCAGCATGGATCCATTTTTCGCTCAATGCGGGTACGCCGACGCAAGCCGGCATCGGTATCCCGATGGCGACCGATATCGCGTTTGCGCTGGGGGTGCTGGCGCTGCTGGGCAGTCGCATACCCGCCTCGTTAAAAATCTTCGTGGTGGCGTTTGCCGTGATCGATGATCTGGGTGCGATCATTATCATCGCGGTGTTCTACACCACGCAGCTCTCGGTGGGCTATCTGGCGGCGGCCCTGGCGGTGTGGGGGCTGCTGCTGGTGTTGAATCTGCGATTGCGCGTCATGCGCCTGTGGCCCTACCTACTGGGCGGGGCGCTGATGTGGTTTTTCATGCTGAAGTCAGGCGTGCACGCGACCATCGCCGGCGTGATGCTGGCCTTTGCCATTCCGTTTACCGTGAAAGACGACGATGCGCGTTCACCCTCGTACCAACTGGAGCATGGACTGCACAAACCCGTGGCATTCATGATTCTGCCGATTTTTGCGTTGGCCAACACCGGCATCGTGGTGCAGGTGGATTGGTTTGAACACCTCGCTAGCGCCAACAGTCTCGGCATTGCCGCGGGTCTCGTTCTCGGCAAGCCGCTGGGCGTGGTGCTGCTCTGCTTCGTGGCGGTGGCAAGCGGCGTCTGCCGCTTGCCACCGGACTTGAAATGGACGCACATCGCGGGCGCCGGCGTTCTGGGTGGCATCGGTTTTACCATGTCGATATTTATTACCAATCTCGCTTTTTCAGGCAGTCCTGAAATAATCAACGCATCAAAAATGGCCATTTTATTTGCATCGGCGGTCGCGGCAGTATGCGGTTTAGTATGGTTAAGACTGTGGGGCCGCCCGGTGGCATCGGCCAGGGACGCTTGAACACTATTCGCCGCAGGTGATCCATAATCTTCCCGCACTCGATAGGAGCAATGAATGCACGACTACAGCAAACGCGTCACTACGGCATCCTCGGCCATGGCATTGCTTTTTCGTGTGCTACTGATATGCGCCGTTGGCATGGTGTTAACGGCTTGCGCGGTGCCGCCGCGCCAAGCGGATCGCCGTCCCAATGGTGAGATAGCAGCCGTTCGTGACAATAACAAAGCGGGCTTGCTTCCAAGCATGTCCGCTTCTGCATCAGGTCCAGCCAAACTTACACAATTGGATCTTCAGCGCGAGCTTTTTACGTTTGTGGATCGTTATATGGAACGCGTTGCGCAAGCCGCTGACGAAGGCGTGGCGGCTGCATCGGATGCACAGGCGCGAGCGAACTTGCAGGCCACCAAGGTCATGTATGTTTCGTCCGCGGTTGCCATCGCCAGTGAACCCGTGCCGCTGAATGCACTCCGTGATTTGATCGTGATGGTGTCCTTGCAGCGCATGGTATGGGAAGCCGGGGGCGGGCCCCAAGTGGATCAGCGCGAGGCCAATCGGGTGGCGTTGGCGCTGCGTTTGCTCGAACTGCAAATTCTGGCGCTCGCGGAGCGGTTTATTCCCGCGAATTCCATTCGCACGCTTCAAGCACTCATTCTCGATTGGCGCCGCGCCAACTCGCAGCAACATTACGTCGCCTTTGTGCGCTTTCATGATCTCAGCGCCTCTGAAGGCGCGAGTTCCGTGGATCGCGCGTTGTCATCGGGCGGTCTGCTTGCCCCGGTTGAGGCCGTGGCACGAGATGAAAGTAGTGCTTTGCTCACCGATAGCGTGGTGAGTTTCGCTGTGCCCTTGAGTCAGGGTAGCAGCTCGACATGTGCCGTGCCATTTAAGAATGTGCTGGACGCTTGTGGTGATCCTGTACAGACCGCAATTTCCAATGGTTGCCCGCCTGGGAAAGAACCGTATACGCACTCTCCTACACAGGGCGCCACTGTCCGCACATGCGTGGACAAGTGTGGCCCTGGACAGGTTCGGGATCCCAACAACTTCCGCTGGTGCGCGGCAGCGTCTGCGTCTGCCGCGGCATCTGCGCCTGCTAAATGAGGTGATACCCAAAAAGACGTTGTCAAGTACGTCCCGAACGTATTCTCCGACGATCTCTTCCGCGCGCTTGCCTGCAGCGGCGACCAGTGCAACCGGGCGATCCAGCCTCCGGCGGGCACGCGTTATAAGCCATACTCGAAGTCCGGATCGTTCAACATGATGAGGATTCAAGCTGCCAAATTAAATCATAGAATCATAGGGGACAGACTACGTTTTCTGCACAAAGTGTACACACTGGGCAAGTAAGCAAGGACTGCAGTTGACCGGGTGCTGAACGTGACGCTATTACTGTCTACCGGACTGGTTAAGCGAGATATCACAATACTGTAACTTTTTGATATTTAACAATTATTTTCGTTAGCGTCGCAGTGGGAGCCGATGCAATGGATGCCGCGAATGGCGCACCGAAGCAAAGTACTTTGCCAGGCGCAGCGTGGAGAGTTGTGCCCTCAACATACGCACGGCAGAACAAGTCAAGGACGCGAAGATTGCCTTGAGCACACATTATGGAAATTCTCCCATGACGACGTCCGTTTTGCATACCCTCGTTTCCCGCGCGTTTCCCGCGCGCGAAGCCTTGCGCACGCTTGCCCTGGATCAATCTCTGGTATCTGCCTGGAAGCAGCTTGCTACCGCTGCAGGCGTGGACAAATGGGCACTGGCGAGCGTGATCGCAAAGGAGCTGGGCTTGGAGGCGCCCGGTGGCCTGAAAACGTCCGATCCCTTTGCCGCTCAGTTACTGCCTGAAAGTCTTGCCCGTGAACATTTTGTGCTGCCATTGCGCGAGGAATCGGGCGCACTGATAGTCGCCTGTGCCGCACCACACGATGAGAATGCTTTGCAGCGCGTCAAGTTCGTGACCAATCGAGCGCTCAAGGTTCTAGTGGTGCCACCGGATGAACTGGAATGGGCCATCGTGGATGCCTATGCCCGGCTCAGTCAATTGCAAGCCAACGAAATAGGCACAATCTTCTGGACTGCGGACGGCAAGTCCGCCGGGAAAGACGCTACCGCAGAACATGCGTTGGTGCAGCTTGCGCGGTCATTGCTGATGGAAGCGATCAAGGAACGCGCATCCGACATACACATGCAGCCATTTCCCGGCGGCGGGCTGGTAAGGATTCGTGTCGATGGCGTGTTGCAGCGCTTGGCCTTTCTGCCGGGCGCTGTGTTGCAGGCGCTGCTGCGCTACTTCAAGGCGCATGGCGGAATGGACCCCACCAATGATCGTGTCCCGCAGGATGGGCGCATGTCGCTGGTGCTGGGCAGCCATGACTATGACCTGCGGCTCTCTGTGCTTCCGGCAAGCCATGGTGAGCGTCTGGTGATTCGCTTCCTCGATCAAAGCCGGGTATACAAGCTCAGCGGGGCCGGTTTATCGACGGCCGCCATGCAATCGCTACGCAAGCTGGGCGCCAATTCGTCGGGTGTCGTATTGATTACAGGCCCCACCGGCTCTGGCAAGACGTCCACACTTCACGCGATGCTGGTAGAGATCAACCGCACGGGTGTCAGTATCATTACGGTTGAGAATCCGGTCGAATACCGGGTCGCGGGCATTTCACAGGTGGAGGTCAATGCCAAGGCGGGGCTGACCTTCGCCACTGCGCTGCGCTCGATACTGCGTCAGGATCCCGATATCATCCTCATCGGTGAAATACGTGACAGCGAAACTGCGGACATTGCCATGCAGGCCGCGCTCACCGGCCACCTCGTGCTCTCGACGCTGCATACCAACGACGCCCTTACTGCGATACCGCGCTTGATCGATCTGGGCGTGCATCCCTCGATACTCGCGGATGCGCTGGCTGGCGTCGTGGAGCAGCGGTTGTTCCGAAAATTGTGCGTGGCGTGCCGCGTCAGCGTAAATGAGCCGCTGCGGAAGGATGAACGATTGTTCCACGAGTTGACGGGTGAACGGCCTGCGTATCGGGCCGTGGGGTGCGGCGCATGCCGGGGCACCGGGTATAGCGGCCGGCAACCCGTGACGGAAATTGTCGAGATGTCGCCGGCGTTGCGGCGGCTACTGGCTGTCGGCCATACGGACACTGCAAAGTTGATGGATATGACACAGGGATCGCTGTCGTCGCTGTCGCACGGCGCCGCGATGCGCGTCATCTCCAGCGACACCACCGCCGACGAGGCCGCCCGTGTCGTGGGGCAGCGTTTCTGGTCCGATCTGTCACGTGACTTCGGGCGTACATTGCCGGTGAGCGCAGTAAGCGCGTTAACGCAGGACGAAGGACACCAAACCAGCGTTAGCGTTTTACTGTTCGAAAAACACAGCGCAACGAGAACAGCGGTTACGGATTTGCTTGCCAAGGCATCCATCAAGGTTCACACCGCAGACGATCCCTCGGCTGCGCGTGACATTGTCGAAAAAGACGAGAATGTCGCTTTGCTGGTTGCGGACATCGATGTCGGAACTGAACGAGAAAATCTTGATGCGCTATTGCGGTTACGCCGCGCGCTGGCATGGTCTCGCTTGCCCGTCATGTTGATTTTGCCCGCAGAGCAAAACGCAACGCAACAGATGGTGAAAGACCATGGGGTGTCGGATTACCTCGTCAAGCCCGTTACCTGGGAAACCATTGTGGCGAGAATTCAAGCCATGCTGGTGCGGTAGCAGTCTGCCGACTTCAACCTCAGCATAACTCGCAGGGCCTGTTCGAACGCGGCAACCAGACAGGCGCGCAAGCGACGAGCACGACGCCGACGGACATATTGCGAGCCTTGGTAAGCCCATGCGTACGGGCGAGTCTATTGCTTACGCATACGCGAGGCGTTCGAAAATACCATCGCGAGTTAACTCATGACGCACCGGCATCTGCTACTGCATATGCTGCCCGCCATTGATCGCAATATTGGCGCCGGTGACAAACGCGGCTTCTTCCGAGCACAGATACGCCACCAGCCCCGCCACTTCTTCCGGCTTGCCGAGGCGGCCGATGGGGATTTGCGGAATGATTTTGCTGTCGAGCACGTCTTTCGGGATCGCCATCACCATTTTGGTGCCGATGTAGCCCGGCGAAATGGTGTTGACGGTGACGCCTTTGCGCGCGTATTCGAGCGCGGCGGCCTTGGTGAAGCCGTGCATGCCCGCCTTGGCGGCGGAGTAGTTGGTCTGACCGAACGCGCCTTTTTGCCCATTGACCGACGACACGTTGATCACGCGCCCCCAGCCGCGCTCGGCCATGCTGTCGATCACCGGCTTGGTCATGTTGAACACGGAATCGAGATTGGTGTGCATCACCGCATCCCACGAGCCCTTATCCATTTTGCGGAAGGTGGTGTCGCGCGTGATGCCAGCGTTGTTGACCAGCACATCGATCGGCCCGCATTCGGATTGAATCTTGGCGACACCTGACTGGCACGAGTCAAAATCCGCCACGTCGATTTCATAGGTTTTGAATTCGAAGCCCTGCTTTTTCATGTCGTCCAGCCACAGGGCGCGCTTGGTGTTGCCCGGTGAACAGGTGGTGACAACTTTGTAGCCCATGCGCGCGAGCTTGATGCAGATTGCTTCACCCAAACCGCCCATGCCGCCGGTTACGATAGCCATGCGTTGTGTCATTGCTCTTCTCCAAAAATAATGTTTAAAAACAAATAGTTACGTTAATTTCGCTGATCTAGGCGACGGCTGCATCGGCACGCGCACGCACATAGCGTCCCGGCGCGGCTTCGATCACCGAGTGTTTTTTACTGCCAGATTGCGTGCGAGCGGGCACTTGGCCGCCGCCGTAGGGCGTAGCCCAGGTGTTCCAATGCGTCCACCAACTGCCGGGCACCGGCGTCGCGCCCGCGAGCCACTCGTTGGCATCCGGGACTATGTTTTCGTTGAGCCAATAGTTGCGCTTGTTGGCGGCCGCCGGATTGACGATGCCGACGATGTGTCCGCTGGCCGACAGCACAAAGGTGAGATCGCCCTTCAACAATTGCGTGCCGGCATAGGCGGTCTTCCACGGCACGATGTGATCCTCGCGCGTGGCGAGCAGATAGGTGGGCAGATCGAGCGCGGATAAATCCAGCGGCTTGCCGCAGACCTTGAGTTTATTCGGCACGCGCAGGCTGTTTTCGAGATAGGTGTGGCGGATGTACCACGCATACATGGGGCCGGGCAGATTGGTACTGTCGCAGTTCCAGTAGAGCAGATCAAATGCTGGCGGCGTTTTGCCCTTGAGGTAATTGTTGACCACGTAGTTCCAGATCAAATCATTCGGCCGCAGCGTGGCGAAAGTTACCGCGAGTTCGCGTCCGGGCAGAATGCCGCCGCCATTCTCCAGGCCGAATTCGCGCTCGCGGCGTTCGACATAGGCTTCGTCGATAAACACCGACAGCTCGCCGGTATCGCAAAAATCGAGCATGGTGGCGAGCAGCGCAATGCAGGCAACCGGATTCTTGCGGCTCTTTTTCAGCACCGCCAGCGCGCAGGCGAGCAGCGTGCCACCGACGCAAAACGCCAGCGCGTTGATTTTTTTCACACCGCAGATCTCGCGCATGGCTTCAATGGCGGCGATCAGCGCGGCGACGTAATCGTCCCAGGTGAGCGTGCCCAGCTCGGGCGGCACGTTGCGCCACGACACCATGAACGCGGTATGGCCCTGCTCGACGGCAAACCGCGCCAGCGAATTTTCAGCCTGTAAATCCAAGATGTAGTATTTGTTGATGCACGGCGGCACCATCAGCAGCGGGCGCGAATGCACGGTCTGCGTGAGAGGCCGGTATTGAATCAACTGCAGCACGTCGTTTTCAAACACCACGTCGCCGGGCGTGGTGGCGATGTTGACGCCGATTTCGAACGCGCTTTCGTCCGTCATTGACACCATGCCCTTGGGCAGATCGGCGCGCAGGTTTTGCAGGCCCTGTGCAAGACTGGCGCCCTTGGTTTCCGCCGCGAGTTTGATGGCTTCGGGATTGCTCCACACGTAATTGGCAGGCGAGGCAGCGTCGATCCACTGGCGCACCAGAAACGCCGCGCGGCGTTTTTCCCGCGCGTCGAGATCGACACCGCTGGCAACAGCATCGAGCCATTGCGAGGTGATCAGATACGATTGCGACAGCCAGCGAAAATACGGCTCGTGCCATTCCGCCGAGCGAAAGCGGCGGTCGAGTATGGGCGTATTTTGCCGCGTGCCATCCGGCGCATCGGTTGTCGAAGTCCACAACGCCATCTGCCGTTGATACCAATCCTGCTGCAGTAACTGCCAGCGTTGCGGATTACGCGCGAAATCCTGCGCCAGTTGCTGCAATACGGTATTCGCGTCAATCTGCCCCGCGCCCTGACTAAAGGGCTTGCTGGCATTGGCCAGCACATGCTGCTGGATTTCCGCCAGCGCCTCGGCGACCTGTTCGGCCAGTTGTGCCTGTGCGGCTTTTTCGTTGAATTCAGACATTGCAGTGGTGTGGTGGGAATAGGCCGATTTTACACGGGCAAGTGGCAGTGCTCCTACCATCGGAGAGCGGCAACGCCTGGCGAATGGGGCAAGGCTTCGCCGTTAAAGGGCCATTTCCTCCCGTTCAAGGGGGGATGGGGCAGGATTGTGCGCAATTTTCCCAAATGCAGGCACGTGGTGGTTTTGGGGTGTCTCCTGGATACAGGTCACTTGCGCGCCGCACTTTATACTACGCGGCTCAAACCCACAGACGAACTCCAATGAGCAACGAATCCACGTTTACCATCCATCACGTGCAATGGGCCGCACGCGCCGCCGACCTGCAAGCCATACGCCGCGAAGTTTTCGTGGTGGAACAGCACGTGCCGGAAGAAGACGAGTGGGATGCCAACGATGCTGTTAGCCAACACGTGTTGGCGCTGGCAGACGGCATGCCTGTCGTACCCATAGGCACGGGGCGCTTGTTGCCCGATGGTCACATCGGTCGCATGGCGGTGCTCAAACCCTGGCGCAATCGCGGTGTGGGCCGTGCCTTGCTCGCGTTATTACTGGCGCGTGCGCGCCAGTCGGGATTCAAAACCGTGGTATTGCACGCGCAAGTACACGCGTTAAATTTCTATATAAAACAAGGGTTTACTGCGGAAGGCCCGGTGTTCATGGAAGCCGGTATTGCGCATCGGGTGATGCAACTTAGGTTGTAACGGACGCCTGCCGGGTCAGGCTGAAACGCCGCGCCACTTCGCCATGAAACACGCCGTGGCCGCCGAAGCTGCGTTCGGCGTAAGTCACTTCGCCGTGGCGGTTGACGATGATGACGGTGGAGGCGCGTGTGCCGTAGCGGTTATCGCGCGCGATAAATTTCGGGCCCAGTTGTTTTTCGCGGGCGATGCCGATACCGGTGTTGGGCAATTGATGTTCGGGGGCGACGCTGCGGTCGGCGAGCAGGGCGAATAATTTTTCCATCAGCGTTTGTGCGTCTGCTGCTGCTTCCGGTGCCAGTAGCGTGGTGAGTTCCGCGCGGCCATCGACGACCTTGGGCCACGGCGTATCGAGCAGATGATTGCTCAAGCCGTGCACGCCAGGCGTCACCGCTTCGACGGCTTTGCCGTAATTGGAAAAGTACCACAGCGCATCGAGATCGCCTGCCAGTGTGCTGAAGCCCGCGTATTCTTTTTGCCGCGTGGCAATGGTGTCGAGGTAAGCATGCGCGTCACGATCGCTGGTGAGAAATCCGCCGGCGAGATCACCGCGCGAGCGCGGTGCGGCACCTTTGCCATTGGGATAACCGTCGCGAAAATTCGTCACCGCAGCAAAGCGACCGCCGCGCGTGAGGCCCATCCAGGTGCCGCCGAGTTCGAGATCGCGTCCGGCGTAAATGTGCGGATGGTCTTGCCAGAACGCCGCAGTGGCGGTCGGGCGCGCGTAGGCCTCGTCGCGATTGCCCGCGACTACCAGCGGGTACTCGGCGCTTGCTTTAAAGGCGAATAAAATCAAACACATGGCGTTATTTTATCGCATAGGGCAGCGGCGCGATTTGTAGCGCCGGGCCGACGGGCGATTGCCAATGTACGGTGGCCTCATCGAGGCTGCCGGTTTGCACAACGGCCAGCACGTCAAAGTGGCCGGAGTCTGCGGTGACGGCGGCCACGATCATGCCGCTGGCTTGATCGCCGAACGCCGCTGTGTAGAGTTTGTCGCCGGGAACAGGGGGTTCGCTCGCCGTGATGCGTGCACGCACCATGCGCTGTTTGACCTTGCCAAGATAATGCGCGCGCGCGACGATTTCCTGGCCGGGGTAACAGCCTTTGTTGAAACTCACCGCGCCGATGAGATCGAAATTCACCGTCTGCGGCACGAACTGTTCCTGCGTCGCGGCGAACACGCTGGGTATGCCGGCTGCGATATCGAGTGCATCCCATAACGTGGCGGGCGATGCGGTCACGGTGGTGGCAAGAGCCGCTTCGACGCCCGCAGCTTGCACGGGCGAGGCAGCGACGAGGTAGCGTGCCTCCGGCAGCATGATCGCGCTGATATCGGGCTGGTGGACGGCGTGATGCACCGTGTCGGGCGCTGCGCCGGTAAGGCTTGTGACCCTTGCAGCGGCACCGCCACCAGCCAGCCCAAATAACACGTGATCGTCGGAAACATCCGTCACTTTTACCTTGGAACGCAGGACGTACATCGACAGGCGCTTGCGCACGGGCTCACACAGCGCCAGCGGCAACAGCATATGGTAAGCGCCGTCGTGCAGCCACAGTAAAAAGCTCGCCAGCAGACGACCCTTGGGCGTGCAATAACCGGCATACTGGCTGCGCGTGGGCGTTAGCGCCGCGACGTCGTTGGTGAGCTGGCCTTGCAGGAACGCTTGTGCGTCAGCGCCGTCAAAACGCAACACGCCCGATTGCGTGAGTTTGCACCAGCTTAGGTCAGAGGTCACAGTGAGTTTTTGCGCATCGCATCAAGACAGAGCGCGTATTGTATCCGAGGCCTGACAGGGTACACAGGGAAGAAAAAATATGTTTAAAAACAATAAGATAGCGTTATGGTTTTCACGGAAATTGCGCAGTAGCGGGTACGGTGGCGCGTACTGCTCGTCGCGCGCTGGCGGGCGTATCATCGGGTAACCCTTTCGTTTGTCATTGGAGATACGTGTGCTTCATCGCAATCGTTGCAATCGCGCGGCACGTTTATTGCACTGGTTGATCGTCTGTGTGCTCGGGCTCGCCGCGCCGTCGTATGCGGGCGTGCCCGAGGGCGTGGAAGCGTTTACACGCGGGCGCTACCTCGATGCGCGCAAGGAACTCGCCAACCCTGCCGAAGAAGGCGACGCGCAGGCGATGACCTATATGGGCGAGATGCTGATGCGCGGCTTGGGCGGTACGCGCGACGAATTGAAGGCGCGTGAGTACATCACCAGGGCGCAGGCGGTCGGCAATACGCGCGCGACGTTTCTGCTGGGTGGCATGCATCTGGCGGGCAATCTGGTGGCGCACGACGCGGCAAAGGGTACCGAACTCATACGCGACGCGGCGGAAAAAGGCGAAGCCGCCGCGCAGAGCACCGTGGGCGCGTGGCTCGCCGGTGGCGTGAATGGTTTTCAGAAAGACGAGGTGAATGCGCTGGCGTGGTTCAAACTGGCTGCCGATCAGCAGAATGCGTCCGCGATGGTTTTTATCGGCGGGTATACCGAGTTGGGCCTGGCGGGGATTACGCAAGACCTTCTGGTTGCACTGGATTGGTACAAAAAATCCGGCACGTTGGGTAACACGGCGGGTATGACAGCGGCGGGGCGTATCTACGCGATGGGTCGTGGCGTTAGTGCCGATGGCGGCGAAGCGCTACGCTGGCTGCGGCGCGCGGCGGCTTTTAATAACCACGACGCGTTTCAGTGGATCGGCAACGTTTACGAATTTGGCCGTGGCGGCGCACCTAAGGATGGCGTGCAGGCGTACGCCTGGTATGCTGCGATTCCGGCCAATGCCATCGCGCGTGCCGTCAAAGGTGCGACCGAAGGCAAGGAGTGCCTGCTCAAATCCTTGTCCGCCACTGAACTTGCGGAAGCCGAAAAACAGGCCAAAACCGTGGTCACGGCCAATCGGGTCGCCATCATCACCGCGCAGATTTCCGCCAAACCCGGCGCCAGCGGCGCGCCGCGCATCAGCGGTTACGGCAGCGGCGTGGTGGTGAGCGAAGTCGGCGATATCGTCACCAACGAACACGTGATTAACAACTGTGCCCGCATCCGCATCCAGCCGCTGGGGCTGGCGGTGAAAATGGTGGCCAAGGACGCGCGCAACGATCTCGCGCTGCTGCGCGTGGACAACGCAGGCTTGCCCCCCGTGAATCTGCGCGCGGGGCGCAACGTGCGGCTGGGCGACGACATCATCGCCATCGGCTATCCGCTAAAAGGCGTGTTGTCGTCGGGCGCGGTGGTCACTTCAGGCATCGTCAATGCCATGACCGGTTTGAACGACGACACCTCGGCGTTTCAGATTTCTGCCACGGTGCAACCCGGCTCGAGCGGCGGGCCGATATTTGATCGCAGCGGCAATCTGGTCGGCATCGTGCGCGCGCGGCTGCTGTCCACCACGCAAGCCAATCCGCAGAACGTCAACTTCGGCATCAACCTCGCCACCGTGAGCAATTTTCTGGATTCTCACGCAGTGCATTACCAGACCGCGCAACTCGGCACACGTCCCGAGACCGCTGATCTGGTGGAGCGCGCGCGTAAATCTACCGTGCAGGTGGAGTGCTACTAGCTTCGGGTGTCGGCGGCGCGTCGCTGGATGGCAGTTGCTTTACCGATGGCGCTTCGTGTTCGATCACGCGATATTCGCCGTCAACCACCGTGTCGTTGCGGGTAGCGGGTGCCGGATCAAACGACGCTTGCGCGCGCTTTAGCTTGCGTAGCGCCCACCAGAAACGTACACCGATAACAGCGGCCACTACCGCGCCCACGGCCAGTGCCACGGTGAGAAAGAAAACGCCCAGCACCACCAGCGTGAGCGTGGCGGCGGCGAAAATCAGGCGGGTAATCCAGTTGGGTTTCATTGGTTGCGTTTGTTTGGCTGCGCTTAACCTCGAGTGAGCGGGATTTCCGTGCCCGTCGAGGGTTGCTAAACCACAGGCAGTTGCGCATTGTGCAAAAATGCGCGGTAAATGTCGATGAATTTACCGGTAAAGCGTTGCGCGCACAGGCCTGTTGCAGCTAGGATTGAGGCATGGCAAGAGAGAGTCAAACACTCACGGTGTTATTCGCGGACGTTACCGAAAGCAGCCGTCTATACAATCAGCTCGGCGATGTCGCGGTGCGCAATGCGATCAACGGCAGTCTGGCTGCCCTGGTCAAATTGTTGCCGCGCTTTGGCGGCCGCCTGGTAAAAACGCTGGGTGATGCGATCATGTGCGTGTTTCCCGATGCGGGTGACGCAGTGAGCGCCGCGCGCGAAATGCAAAGCCTGATTGCCGACGAAGTGCCCGGCGGCCACCCGATACGCATGCATATCGGCCTGCACGCGGGGCCGGTGCTGGTCGACAACGGCGATGTCTTCGGCGACACGGTGAACGCCGCCGCGTTTTTGACCAACGTGGCGATGGCCGATCAAATTCTGCTTTCCGAGGCGACCGAGCACGCATTACCCGAGGTGCTGAAATCCTGCGTGCGGCCGTTGTTTCGTGCGGCGTTAAAAGGCAGCACCGGCGAATCGGCGATTTTTCAGGTGTTGTGGCGCTCCGACAATATGGATCTGACGGACGTTAACCTGATGGCGTCGCGCGTGTTGCCGGCCGACGCGGGCAGCCTGGTGGTGGAGTTGGGCGATGCGTTCGCGCGCGTGGATCGCTGGCACCCGCTGGTGTCGCTTGGGCGCGATATGGGCAGCGATATTTCTGTGCTCGATCAATATGCCTCGCGCCAGCATTGCTCGATACGGCTGACGCGTTCGAGTTTCTATCTGGTGGATCACAGCGTCAACGGCACCTACGTCACCTTCGCCAGCGGCGACGAAGTGCATCTGCTGCGCGGTGAAATCGTGCTCGAAGGCTCCGGTGAAATCCGTCTTGGCCGCAGCCGCGAAGAAGTGGCCGACAGCACCATCATCTTCCGGCGCGACCGGCGCTCGGCTTACCGGCCGTGATGGCCGGTCGTTTCTGCGGCCTTGGTGGCGAGTCGTTTCTGCGGCCTTGACGGTCGGTCGTCCTTAATCGCTAAACCGGCTTGATCGTATCCGCCAAGCCGTTAATCACCTCAGCGCCGCTGCGTTTTTTGTCGCGCGCTTCTTCGGGCGATTCCTTGCCTTGCGGTGTGACGGCGATTTGTGCATAGAGATCGGATATGCCTTGGAACATTTTGGGCGTGAGACCTGCGCCTTCAAACGTTTTGGCGATTTCGTTCATCTCCGGCACCCAGCGGTAGGCCTTGAACGGCATGCCCGCAGCACGGCTTAATACCGAGGCGTGCATGTCGGCCTGGCTGCCCTTGAATTCGGCTTCCAGCACCTGATCGACGCCGAGTTTGCGTGCGGCGATCAGCAGCTCCGTGCCGAGCGCGATGCTGCCCTTGGTGAGCGCGGCGTAGCACATCTTCACCGCCGAAGCATCACCGATCTTTTCACCGGCGACCTTGACGTTGATCTGCTCGGAGTGGATGCGTTGCATCAGGTGGGCGTCCGGGCCGGAGACATAGAAGCGTTGCTTCGCGCCCTTGCGCGGCGGCGGGCCGATGATACCGGCGTCGATCACCGTGCAGCCCACGGCCTGCAGGATGCCGGTGATTTCGTGCATGGTATTGGGAGCGATGGCGTTGCATTCGACAAACACAATCTTGCGACCGGTGGCCTTGCACGCGGCGGCAACCGCCTTGGCGTTGGTGACAGCGGCGCCGGGATCGAGCACCGACAATACCATGTCGCATTCTTTCACCAGATTCTCCATCGAGTGCACGTCGGTCAGCCCGGCCTTTTCGCCGAGCGTACGCGTACGCGTGCTGCGGCCGTCGGAGGCCATGCATACGTTAAAGCCCATCGCCTTGATGCACATGGCCACACCCTGGCCCATGTCGCCGGGGCTGGTGATGCCAATGCTGTTGTTGAGTTCCATGAGTTCCCCTGATGATAAAGTTTAAGCGGGCAAGTTTACGCTAAAATGACGCTCCTTTCGTATTGCCCCGCCGCTGCTTCCCGCGCGGCCCGCGTGTCTCGTACGTCGCGCCTTACTGTGAATTCCCTTCCCGATGCTGATCTGGCTGGTTGTTGGTCTTAGCTTTTTGACGTTTGGCAGCTTTATCGGCGTGCGCGTGCTGGCGTCATTGTTCGCGCTGGAATTGGGGGCATCACCGGCGGCGGTGGGTTTGCTGATTGGTTGCTTTGCGGTGTTTCCGCTGATTCTGTCGGTGTACGCAGGGCGCGTGATTGACCGCATCGGTGCCTTTTGGCCGGTGTTTGGCGGCATGGCGGGATTTTGCGCGGGCGTGCTGGTGCCGTTGGCGTTTCCGGTGTTGCCGGCGTTGTACGTCTCGTCGCTGTTGAGCGGGTTGTCGCTGGTTTTTTTTGGCGTGGCGACCCAGCAACTGATTTCATCCATCGGCGATGCCAGTTCGCGCAGCAGCCATATCAGTTATTACAGCATCGGGCTGGCGGCGAGCGGGCTCGCCGGGCCGCTGCTGGTGGGCTACATCATCGACCACGGCGGCCATCGCATGGCATTCCTCGCGTTGGGTCTGGTGCTGGCGGCGGTCAGCGCCATCTGGTTTGCCTGCCGCAAGCACATTCCACCGGCACGGCCCAAGGATCATACGGCCAGCCGCCGCAGCATCTTGGAAATCCTGCGCAATCGCGATTTGCGCTTGACGCTGATCGTCGCGGGCATCGTGGTGGCGGGAATCGACCTGTACACCTTCTACATGCCGATCTATGGCCACTCGATCAAACTCTCGGCCACTATGATCGGCACGGTGATGGGCGCGCAGGCGATCGCCGCGCTGCTGATGCGCGTGATCATGCCGGCGCTGCTACGCCGTTGGGGCGAGGAAACAGTGATGTCAGGCGCGCTTTTTGTGACTGGCGTAAGCTATTTTCTGTTTCCGTTTTTTGACGGCGTCACGGCCTTGTTCCTGATTTCATTCTTGCTGGGCCTGGGCCTGGGCTGCGGACAGCCGCTGTCGCTGCTGATGGTCTACAACCGCTCGCCCGCAGGGCGTTCGGGTGAAGTGCTGGGCGTGCGTTTTACCGTGGTGAATCTGATGCACCTGGTGATACCCATCACGTTCGGTACCTTGAGCGCGATGATTGGGCTGGCACCGGTGTTCATCTCCACCGGGACGCTGATGTTGGCGGGCAGTTATTTGTGCCACCGCGTACGCCAATTGCCCTGATGAGCGGGAGCGGTAGGTTTGGGCCGGTGGCGGTATCATGCGGTTTAATAAAAATGAGGAGAAACGCCATGCCGAAAATTGTTGCGTTATACCGCTATCCAGTCAAAGGCTTCACGCCCGAATCCGTATCCCATATCACCGTGCTGCCCGGCGGCCGCGTGGCAGGCGACCGCGTGCTGAATTTTCGTTTCGCCGACGCACCGGTGGCCGACACAGAGTGGTGCCGCAAGTACCACGGCGTGGTGCTGGTCAACACGCCGGGGCTGGCGCTGTTGCAGATCAGGTTTGACGAACAGGCGCAGCGGTTAAAAATATCCTATAAAAATCAAATACTTGCAGATGATGATCTCAGCGAAGCCGGTCGCCAGCGGTTGGTCGATGCGATTACCGGCTACGTGCTGTCGCTGGCAGAAAATCCGCTGAAAGGCGAGCCCACGCGCCTGCCGTTGAAGCTGGCGGGCGACGGCAAAACGCCGCGTTACCAGGACAACGCGCGGGGTATGGTCACTCTGCACAGCCGCGAAAGTCTGGCGTCCGCCGCAGTGGCATTTAACGACGCCAACCTCGATGAAGCGCGCTTCCGCCATAACATCGTGATCGAGGGCGTGCCGGCGTGGGAAGAACAATCGTGGGTGGGTCGCAAGTTGCGCGTCGGCGCGGTAGAGTTTGTGGTCGATAAACCCGAAGTGCGTTGCCTCGCCACCCACGCCAATCCGCGCACGGGTGAACGTGACTTGAAGGTGATGCAAACGCTGGTGCAGGCGTTCGCACAGAAAGAACCGGTGTTTGGCGTGGGGATGTTATCGGATGCGGGCGGGGAGATACGCGTGGGTGATAGTGTGGTTCCCGTTTGACACAAATTACTTTCTGCCTGCGGCAGAAAGTTTTATTTGGCGCGCGATAAACAAAGACGCCAACGTGTGCGGGGACTGAATGTCTGACCGTCTGACCGTACCAGCTCGCGCGCACACGGGATTACACGCAAAATCAGTTCGATTTATACAAACCCGCGGCCTTGATGACCTTTTCCCACTTGACCGTTTCGGACTGGATGTATTTTGCAAAATCTTCCGCCGAGCCGGGGGCGACATCCATGCCTTGGCGGAAGAGGAAATCTTTCACGTCGGGCAGCAGCAGAATCGCGCCGATTTCCTTGTTAAGCCGCGCCACGATGGGTTTCGGTGTTTGCAGCGGCAGCATGAAACCGTACCAGTTGTTGGCTTCAAAGCCGGCAACGCCCGCTTCGGCAACAGTGGGGATTTCCGGCATGAACGACCAGCGTTTTTGCG
Organism: Bordetella parapertussis; assembly: GCA_945865805.1. Classification (GTDB taxonomy): domain Bacteria; phylum Pseudomonadota; class Gammaproteobacteria; order Burkholderiales; family SG8-41; genus UBA5216. The sequence goes on along the minus strand of CAMBGJ010000002.1, from coordinate 12,247 downwards.
TCGTGACGCCGAGGGCGTTGATCTTGTTGGCCTTGACATGCTGCACCGCGCTGGCCGCCGTGGCGAAAATCAGATGGATATTGCCGGCCAACAGATCGATCATCGCCGGGCCGCCGCCCTTGTAGGGTACGTGCGTCAGCTTGACGCCGGTTTGCAGATTGAAGAGTTCAATCGCCAGATGGCCTGCGCCGCCGACGCCGGACGAGCCGCCATTCAGGGGTTTGGCTTTCGCCGCCGCGATCAGTTCCTTGACGGTTTTAACGCCGGTGGTCGGATGCGTCACCAGGATGTTGGTCGAATCTGCCACACGCGTCAGCGGCGCGAGGTCTTTCAGCGGATCGAACGGTAGTTTTTTGTAGAGACTGGGATTGATCGAAAACGATGCAATCGAGCCCAGCAAAAGGGTGTGGCCATCGGGCACGGCGGCGACGGTCAGTTCAGTGGCGATGTTGCCGGCGGCACCGGGGCGATTGTCGATAACCACGGTTTGTCCCAGCCGTTCGGAGAGCTTGGTGCCGATCGAACGCGCCGCCGTATCGGTGCCGCCACCCGGCGCAAAACCCACCAGCATGCGTATGGCCTTGGTGGGATAGGCCTGTGCCGAGCCAGCCGCCGGGGTTTGCGCCAGCGCGGCAAGCGGCGCGCTACACGCGGCCACGGTTAACAGGGTGCGGAAGGGGTGTGCCGAAAATAATGCATCTACTGAGACGTGCATGGTTGATTCCTGATGTTGTTTTGAATGAGGGCGAGTGTTTGACCGCACGTTATCGCGTTGGTTGCGAAACGCAGCCCGTGCACGGGGGATGCCATACACTACCAAGGCATCGGCGCACGTGGGCGAAGTCAGCGCGGCGGATTATCTACGAAAGGACGACGATGGAAAACTGTTTTTTGGTAAAAGCGCCATTGTGATGTGATCGGCGAACGCGATGGCGTGCAGGGGCCGACGATCACGCATTGTGTAGGCTGCAGGCGGTAAGGTGGTGTATGCGGTGGCGGTGGCGGCATGGCCAAGGCCATCGTCGAAGCCGCTGGTCGAAGCGGGCCTCTACAACAATGAGCTGGTAGTGGACGGCGGTTGCCAGGCGAAAATCGGCATGAAATACGCCGCGCATCTGAAGCACAATATACCCTTACTCGAAGACGTGCTGGCCCGCATGTCGCAGTTGTCCGACGGCATGTCGTTGGTGCTGGAAGCGAATGCTCGGCGCGACGCTTAATCCAGCTTGATATTCGCGGCTTTGATGACCTTGCCGTAGCGCTCGATTTCGCGTTTGAGATACGCGGCCAGTTCCGCCGGGTTGCTGCCCACCAGCTCTGCGCCTTCGCCGATCATGAAATCGCGTACCTCCGGCGCCTTTAACGAGCCGAGAGTTTCGCCATGCAGCCTGGCGATAATCGCGGGCGGCGTGCCGGCCGGTGCGAAAAGCGCGTACCAATTGGCCGAGTCGTAGCCGGGCTAGATCGAATCCAGCGTCGGCAAATCCGGCGCGGCGGCAGCGCGTTTGAGAGATGTCACTGCGAGCCCGCGCACCTTGCCCGAACGCACGTGTGGCAGCGCGGTTACCGCGCCGCTGAAGCAAAAATCTGTCTCGCCGCCAATCAGCGCCGCGATGGAGGGCGCGCCGCTGCGATACGGGATGTGTGTGACGCGGATGTCCGCCGCGAGTTTCAGCAACTCGATCGCCATGTGATTGGCCGTGCCGTTACCACTGGAGCCGGCGTTGAGCTTGGCGGGATTCTTTTTCGCCAGCGCGACCAGCTCTGGCACCGAGCGCGCCGGCACGCTGGGGTGCACCATCAGCACCTGCGCCGCCAATGAAACCTGGCTGATCGGCGCAAGATCGCGCACCATGTCGAACGGCGGTTTTTTCAGCAGCAGCATGCTCATCGGAATCTGCGCCGTGCCAAACAACAGCGTGTAGCCATCCGCTGGCGCGCGTACCACCAGTTCCGCACCGATCACGCCCGAGGCGCCGGCCCGGTTATCCACCACGACAGGCTGGCCCATGCTTTCGGTGAAACGCTTGGCGATCAGCCGCGCCTGCGTGTCGCTACCCGCGCCGGGGGCAGTGGGAACGATCAGGCGGACGGTTCGGGTGGGGTAGGTTTGGGCGTGTGCAGCACCGGCGCTGTAGCAGGCGAAGCAAGCCGCGGCGATGGCGTGGCGTGATGAGCGTGTGAACATACGATTATGTGATTGTAAGCATTTGTTTTTATTGATTAATTTTCTTGGGCACTTTACGATTGATGAACGCTTCCATCATGCGCTTGGGCTCGTCGGTGCGGCGCGATTCGACGCAGGCGCGGATGCCGGCCCAGATACCATCGGTGACGGACATTCGTTCCCAATCTCGCAGCAACGATTTTTGCAGACGCATGACGCGTTTGCCGCCGAGCAGCAGCGAGGTGATCCATTGTTCCACGGCGACGTCGAGTTCTGCTGCGGGCACAAGTTTTTGCAAAAAGCCTATGCGGTAGGCTTCAGCGGCGTCGATGATGTCGCCGGTATACACCAGTTCGGCGGCCTTGCCCCAGCCGATGAGCTTGGGCAGCAACACGGCTTCCATGCCCGACGGGATGCCGACACGCACTTCGGGCATGCCGAATTTGGCGTTATCGACCCCCACACGCAGGTCGCAGGCGGCGGCGAGTTCCATGCCAAAGCCGAGGCAATAACCGTTGATGCGCGCGATCACCGGCACCGGAAAATTGCGGATGGCTTCGTTGGCGACGTGCGTGAGCGTGTGTTCGACCTCGGCTTCTTCGGGGGTAAGGTCTTTCATTTCATGGATGTCGGCGCCAGCGATGAACGATTTATCGCCCGCGCCGGTGATCACGGCGGCGCGCAACTTGTCGTCCTGAGCGAGCCGGTTGAAAGTTGCCGCGATGGCGCGTTTGCCGGCCATGCCCAGGGCGTTGCGGCGGCTGGGGTTGTTGACGGTCAGGTAGGCGATGTGGCCAGCGTCGCCACGGTCGTCGATGCGGCTTAACAATAGGTCATTTGCTTGACTCATAGTCCGCCTTTAAATGCAAAGCTCAAACAACCATCCCTGTCATACCCGCGAAAGCGGGAATCCATAGGGAGTGCCATAGGGAGAGCCATATGGAATAGTGTTAGGGATTCCCGCTTGCGCGGGAATGACAGAGATAGATAATCATGCTTGTCGATAGCGCGCAAGGGATTCATGTGATGCTGATCCGCGGCATTTTCACTGCCTGATCATGTTCGACATCAGGCGCAACTCGCTGATACAACGCACGTCGCGTATGCGAAAACAGTGAACGCATTTTTTCCGTCCACGGCGTTTTGCGCGCCACTTGCGCGGCGGGGCTTTCCCACACCTCGGGGCCGGTGAGGTCATAGGCAGTCAGATACTTCGGCCCGATGTTGCCGGAGGTACACGCCACCGAAGTGTAGCGCCGCGCGCGCAGCACGCCGGGGATATTTGCGCAGCGCGGCAGATGCTCCTTGTCATACCAGGCGTTGTATTCGTCGATGATGTGATCGGGGATATCGGTGTGTACGATATACATCCACGGTGCGCCGCCAGCGGGCAAGGTGGCGCTGGCGTTTGCCACATCGCACATGAGTTTGAAGTTCATGCGCTCACGATTGTTTTCGTAGAGCTTGCGGATGCGCACCGACCAAGGCGTCGGGTTTTTCACGATGTGCTGAAAATCTGGCCCGGCTTCGATGCTGTCGTCCGTTGTTTCGTACCACGCGAGATAACGGATGTCGGATTTTTCGCAAAGGTAACGCCGCGTGCGCACAAAGCCCGGCAGCGCGGTGAGTTGCGGCACGTGCTCCAGATCGTACCAGTCGTTGAATTCTGGTTCGTAATCAGGTCGCGTGGGGCCGAGGCGGACGGTGATGAGGCCAGTGGCTTGGGGCATATGAACCTTTAAGAATTTCTTGACGCAGATGAAGGCAGATTTACACAGATGAAAACCCAACCCCGTCATTCCAGCGAAGGCGTTTATCTGTGTAAATGTGTGTTCGTCTTCGGAAAAAAGTGTTTTAAAACAAATAGTTACAATACTTCCGGCCCGCGCACCGTGGTGCGGTACATGAGCCGTGGCAGCGGATCGTAATCAAACGTTGCCTTGTGCTGCACGGCGATGTTGTCCCACATCAACAGATCGCCGACGCGCCAGCTATGGCCGTAAATGAACGCCGGTTGGGTGATGTGTGCGTACAGTTTGGCGAGTTCGGCATCGCTTTCGGCGCGCGACATGCCAGTCAAATGCGCGGTGTGGCCTTCGTTGATGAAGAGGCCGCGGCGTTTCGTCACCGGGTGCACGCGCACCACGTTCATCTCGGTGTCGGGCACGCTGGCGAGCTGCTCTGGCGTTGGTGCGTGTTCCTGCACGGTGCGGATGCCACGGCGTTCCTCGTCCTGCTGCGCGGCGTAGTTTTTGAGCCGATATTCGCGGTAGCTGTGCACGTTGCGCAGGGTGTCGAGACGCTGCTTCGTTGCCTCCGGCAGCGCGCTGTAAGCAGCAGTGCTACTGGCGAAATAAGTGTTGCCGAGCGCCACGCCGTCTTTCACCGGCACCTCCACTGAATAGAGCGCGGACAGCATGCTTGGCTCGCGTTTGTACGACAAATCGCTGTGCCAGAAGCGCCCGGCATCTTGCGCGCCAATGGCTTTGCCATTGGCATCGACCTTATTCGATAGCACAAAAATTTCATCGTGACCGCCGAGGCGGCTTTCCTTGCGCACGTGCGCTTCGAGCGTGCCGAAGCGGCGGGTGAAGGCAATTTGTTGCGCGGGCGTGAGGTTCTGATTGCGAAAGAAAGCCACTTCGTTGTCGAAGAAGGCATTGGCGATCTGCGCGAAGGTGTTGTCGTCGAGCGGTTGCGATAAATCGACGCCGGAAATTTCGGCGCCGAGATGTTTGCCGATGCGGGTAACGGTAATCATGTTGCGATCCTTGGCGTGTGCGATGGTTTCCACGTGTAACACGTGATGGGGCAATCGTAGCGAATTTCCGTGCGCGCCGAAAGAGCGCGACCGACGCCGACCACCGCCCGATGCCCACGGGAGTAGAATAGCGCTTTATTGTCAATCCGAGTTATCCGGAATCAGGAGAGAGTTATGAAGCTGTTTGGATCGCTGACATCACCGTACGTGCGCAAGGCGCGCGTGTTGATCGAAGAAAAGGCGTTGCCGGTGGAATTTGTGATCGAAGATCCGTGGGCCGACAACAGCCCGATCATTGAAAAAAATCCGCTCTCGAAAGTGCCCGCACTGGAAATCGCCCCCAACGATTACATTTTTGAATCGGTGCTGATCGTGCATTTTCTTGATCACGTTGATGGCCGTTCGTTCACCCCGCGCGATCCGGTCGGCTATTGGGAAGCGCAACGTTGGCAGTCGCTTGGCAATGGCATTATCGATGCGGCGATTCAGCGCATCTTCGAAACCCGCCGCCCGCCGGAACATCAGTTGCAGGACAAAATGGAGCGTGAAGCCGCGCGTGTGCGGCGCGCGATTGCGCTGGGCGAATCGAGCTTCAAGGGCGGCGAATTCCTCGTTGGCAATCGTTTGAGCATTGCTGATCTGATATTGGGCGTCGCGCTGCAGTATGTTGATTTCCGTTATCCGCATGACTGGCGCGCGACCTCGCCGAAGTTGAAAGCCTGGCATGCCGGCATCGCGGCACGGCCTTCTTTTGTGAAGACCCAGCCGCCGGATTGGACGCCACCCAACTGAAGCTTGCACAAATGAATATCAATTCATTTGTATCTCGAATCTCCCCTCGCCCTCTGGGATCAGGAAACACTGAAGGCGGAGCAGTGGGGCAGGGGGTGAGGGAAGCGGCCTGATAGTCGGTCGTGCCGATGATTCCCCGCAAACGCATCGACATCGACTGGGCTGACCTCGCGAGCGGGTTGTGCGGTTGCATCTTGTCGGGCGATGCGGCAAAGCTGCGCCATTCGATAGAAACTGCGTGGGACGCCCGCGCCAATCTCGTGTGCCTGTCGGTGCGCAGCGGCCTCGATGCCCTGCTTGCCGTGCTGGCGTTGCCGTCGGGCAGCGAGGTGTTGGTCTCCGCAGTCAATATTGCCGATATGCCGCGCATCATCGAGGCCCACGGGCTGGTGCCGGTGCCGGTCGATCTTGATCTGCAAACGCTGCAAGTCTCGATGCAAGCGCTTGAGGCGGCGCGCACGCCACGCACCCGCGCGGTGCTGGTGGCGCATCTCTTCGGGAGCCGCATGCCGATGCAGGCAATTTCAGAATTCCGTAATAAAAACAAATACTTACTGATTGAAGACGGCGCACAGGCGTATACCGGCGACCTGTGGCGTGGCGAGGCGCGCGCCGATGTCAGTCTGTTCAGCTTCGGCCCGGTGAAGCCTGCCACGGCGCTGGGCGGCGCGGTGCTGAGTTTTCGCGACGCGGCCTTGCGTGATCGTGTGCGTGCGCACATGGCGCGCTGGCCGTTGCAAGCGCGCGGTGCTTATTTTTTGCGCCTGTTGAAATATGCCGCACTCGCGCCATTCGCCCACCCCGTGTTGTATGGCGTACTCGCGGCGCTGTGTCGTGCGTGCGGCACCACCCATGAAAAGCTGGTGTCCGGTGCCGCGCGCGGTTTTGCCGGTGGCGATTTTTTTACCAAGATACGCCGCCAACCTTCGCCGCCATTGCTGCAATTGCTGCACCGTCGGCTGGCGCAACACGAACAGACGAGCGCGCTATGTCGTATCGAGCGTGCGCGGCAATTGCAATCCCTGGTGGGCGCGCAGCGATGCGTGGGCGCGCACGGCGCACAGCACCGTCACTGGATATTTCCGGTAACGCACGACGCGGGAGATGCGCTGATACGCCATCTGGCGGAGCAGGGGTTCGACGCGGCGTATAGCGCGTCGAGCCTCGGCGTGGTGCCCGCGCCGCCCGGTGCCGCGCCCGCGGTTGAAGCGGCGCGCACCTTTGCGCGGCTGTTATATCTGCCCGCTCACGAAGGCATGAGCGCAGCCGATGTTGAACGGCTGGCGCGGGCGATCACGGCCTTTGAGCAGCGGCGCACGTTGCCCACCGCAAGCGGGTTAAAAATGCCGTGACGCAGTGACCGGTTGCACGTCCGGGTCGAGGTGAATTTCCAGTAGCGTGTTTTGTTTTAACGGATTGCCCAGTTTGGTCAATGCGGCGCCCATTTGCGCTTCGCTACTCACCGGCATATAGCGCCAGTCATACAGCTTCGCCAGCCCGCTGAAATCGATCACCGGCGGCTCGATGGTGAATGATTTCAGCGGCCCGCCCGCCAAGCGCGTCGCCGCTGCGTTCAACGTGGCGTAGCGCCGGTTCGACAGAATCACCAACAGGATTTTCGTGCCGTGATGACTGGCAGTCCACAACGCTTCGGAGGCATACAGCGCCGAGCCGTCGCCGATCACCGCGACGACTTGCCGCGCATTTTTGTTCGACAGTTGTGCGATGGCAGCGCCCACCGAACCCGCCAGCCCCCAGCCGATGCCGCCGCTGCCGTTGATCAGATAGTCGCCGGCCTTGAGATTCATCCACTGACGCACGTCGGAGGTGGACAAGCCCGATTCGTCCACCCAGATTGCGTTGGCGTATTTTTTCAGCAGTGCGTGTATGGCGAGCGTGGGGTGCAGCACAAGGGCGTTGCGCGCGGGCAGATCGAGCGCTGCACGCGCGGGCTTGCCGCTGGGTGGGCGTTTGCGCATGGCGGCCGTGATGGCGGCCAACGAGGGTTTGAGGTTAGTGACCGTCGCCAGCGTGTATTCGCCCTCATCACCACCGGGTGCCTGCGCGGATGACTCATGGCCGAGCCACGCTTTCTTTTGCGGCAGCGAGGCCTCGGCGTACAACGTATTGCGCAAGCCGCGTCCGCCCACACACAACAACGCATCGTGCGCGGCCAGCCGATCCGCCACCTGCTTCAGGCTCGGCGGCAAATAACCCGCGTACACCTTCGACGTGCTCGAAACCGGCAGTACACCGGTGTACGGCGCGGCATACACCGGCGCGCCCAGGGCTGCAGCGAGTTTTTCCAGTTCGCCGCTGGCGTTGTCCCAATGCACATCTTCGGCGGCGATGATGGCGGGGTTTTTCGCGCTGGAAAGAAATTTGGCGTAAGCGGCAACCTGCGCTTTATCCAGAGCCGCCAATGTTGCTGGTGTGACGCTGGCGGGTTTGGCGTCAATATCGGTTTCCAGTAGATCGGGCGGACAGATCAGCGCCACCGGGCCGTACGGCGGCGTCAGTGCCGCACGCAGCGCGCGGCGGATGTTAGCGGCGGCATCGAAGGTGGTGTTCAACATGAACACGGCCTTGCACACCGCGCCCGCCATTTTTTCCACCGGCCCCCACAGGATCGGGTTGGTGTGTAAAAAGCGCCGGTCCTGTCCGCCCACCAGCACCAGCAACGGCGTGCCTGCGATGCCCGCTGTGTAGAGCGTGCCCATGCCATTACCCAGCCCCGGCGCGACATGCAGATTGACCACGCCGAGCGAACGCGTGGCACGCGCGTAGCCGTCGGCCATCGGCACGGCGGAGACTTCCGATAACGCAACGACGTATTTCAATTTGCCGCGTTGCTCACAGGCTTTCACCAGAGGTAACTCGGTGGTGCCGGGGTTACCGAAGATATGTGTGACGCCGTTTTGTTCGAGGGTTTGTAGCAGGTAGTCAGCGATTTTCATGTGGGGTCTTGTAACTATTTGGCTTCGAGAGAACTGCCTCCCTCATTCCAACCCTTCTACTGAGGGGAGAAGGGCTTTTCACCCCTCGCCCTCCGGGAGAGGGGCCGGGGGTGAGGGAAGGTTTTTGCACGTGCCGCAGGAATCTGAATCGTTACTACGGTTCAATGATCGTTCAACCTGACCGGAGTTTGCCACAGCTGCGCGGTCACAGGTAACCACACTTTCTCGATTCGCCTCGGTGCGCTATGCTGCCCGCCAGAATCGATCAACCGCATTTGAGAGGAATCCGCATGAAACTCTGGTATCAAAGCATGTCGCGCACGGCCGCCTGGGGCGGCTATCATGGTTTTCTCACCACGTTTCTGGACAAGATCAAAGACCCCGGCACCGAAATCGAAATGCACGGCATCACCAAGGTCGGTGGCATCGCCGATCAGTATCGCTATCTTGAATACCTCGAGGCGGGCGAAGTGATGACCAATGTGCAGACGGCCATGCGGCAAGGCTTCGATGCGTTTCTCATCGGCAATATCGCCGATCCGGGCCTGCGTGAATGCAAGGAGATCGCCAATTTTCCCGTGCTGGGCCTGTGCGAGGCCTCAAGCCATCTCGCCAAGATGATGGGCGGCAACTTTGGTTTTGTGACCATCAATGAAAAATTCACCCCGCGCGTGCTGGAAAACGTGCAGCGGTATGGCCTGCAAGGGCGTTGCGTCGGTGCGCGCATGATGACCATGAACCGCATTCTCAACCTCAAGGACGGTTACACCGACCCGGTGGTGCGGCAAAAAATCGCCGATGATTTTATGGCTGCCGCGCGCCATCTGGTCGACGAGCAGGGCGCGGAAGTGATCATCCCCGCTGGTGGCGTGGCGATGGCGCTGCTGGCGATACTGGATTTGCACGAAGTGCGGCCCGGCGTGCCGATACTCAACGGCATTACCGCGCTGGTGAAAATGGGCGAGATGGCGGTGAAAACTGCGCGGCTTTCCGGCGGATTATTTACCAGTAAGCGGCTGCAATACCAGCCGCCGGGTGTCGAGCAGATCGCGGAGATACGCAAATATTATGGTGATGTTTATCCGTCGGTGCCGGATGCGTGAGCGATTCGAGAGATTATTGTAAGCAATTGATAGTTAAGAAAAGTTGTAACTATTCGATGCGAGGCAATGATGCGCCGTTTTCCCTCACCCTGCCCTCCCGGCGGGCGAGGGGTTAAAAGCCCTTCTCCCTTCGGGAGAAGGGTGGGGATGAGGGAGGCGGTAGACTGTGCCACTTAAACTGAACAGACTCGGAAAATTTATAAATTTGCTGCGCATCTCTTTGATACTGATCGCGTTGCTGGCTGGCCTGCCAGCGCACGCCGCCTACCCCGAGCGCCCCGTGCGCGTGATCATTCCGTTTCCACCCGGCGGCGGCACTGATCTGGTAGGCCGCATCATTGCCGGTATCCTGACCGAACGCTTGGGCGTCTCGTTTGTATCGGACAATCGCGTGGGCGCGGGCGGCGCCATCGGCGCCGAAATCGCCGCCAAGGCCGCACCGGATGGCTACACGCTGCTGGTGTGCACGCCCGGCTCCATGACCATCAACCCGGCGATGATTCCGAATCTGGCGTACGACCCACTGCGTGATTTCGAGCCGATCACGCGCGCCACCACCAGTCATATGGTGATGGTGGTGCGCAAGGATTTGCCGGTGAAATCGGTGAAAGACGTCATCGCGCTGGCGAAGGTGAAGGCGGGTGGAATGAACATCGGCTCATCGGGCATAGGCAGCACCTCGCACCTGGGCGGCGAGTTGTTCAAGATCATGGCCGGGGTGCAAATGACCAACGTGCCATACAAAGGCACCGCACCCGCGCTGGTCGATCTGGTGGGCGGGCGTATCGACGTGCTGATCGAAAACCTGCCGGTGCTGGCGCCCTTCATCAAGCGCGGCGACATACGCCTGCTGGCCGTGGGCGGCCCAGCACGGGCACGCAGCGTGCCAGATGTGCCGACCATCGCGGAATCCGGGTTGCCTGGGTATGAGTCAACCACCTGGCTGGGATTGTTTGCGCCTGCGAGGACGCCCAAGGCGATTATTGCGCAACTACACGCAGCGGTGGCCAGTGCCATGCGTGCGCCGGCTATGACCGAGAAACTGGCTTCGATGGGGTATGAATCCACGGCGGACGATACGCCGGAGCAGTTGCGGTCTTATCTTGTTGCGCGGTTGAAGGAGATGAAGGGGGTGGTTAAGGCTATTGGGTTGAAGGGGCAATAAGCGGGCAAGGAGTATGCAGCGTGGTAATGCAGGCAGATGTGCAATGAATCATGCGGTGCTACGATGCGTGGGCTACTCAACTTACGTCTGTTGAGAAATTGATTTCTTGAGGAGTATAAATTGCCAGACATAGCTGCAATTTCAGCCGTTCTATCCAGCATCAAGTCAGCATCAGATATTGCCAGGTTAGTACGTGAAAGTGGCACGACTCTTGAGCAGGCAGAATACAAACTCAAGCTTGCTGAATTGGTAGAGAAACTCGCTGATGCCAAATTAGAAATTGTAGCTATTCAAGACGTAATCGACGAACGAGACAAGAAAATAAAGGCACTCGAACAAGCCGCGCTCGTTCGGGGAAAAATACTGTTTAAAGCGCCATCGTATTGGTTAAATGACGGTACCACGGAAGATGGGCCTTTTTGTCAACAGTGCTACGATTCGACGGACAAACTATTGAGGATTACATTACCTTGAGACAATTTGCGACACGGTGCTTCTTTCCCTCACCCTCGATCCCTCTCTCGGTGGGAGAGGGAAGTTAAAGCCCTTCCCCCTGAAGGCATAGGCATCTACACATCTTTTGTTGGGAAAGGGTTGTACAAAAGGTTGAGACATGTTAGAAGCTGGCGGCATGCCCTTGAAATACCTCGAATAGACGTAAGGCTGGCCGCGCGCTGGGAGATCATGTTGCAACAACACGTGCGTGGAGCGCAAGCGCTGGCAGCGGGCATAGGCGCGTTGCCCGATACCCGCAGCAGCGCAGCGTATACCTAGGCGGCGTGGCGCTTTTTGAACAATCCGCGCGTCACCCTGCCGGAGCTTGCGCGGCCGTTGTTGAGCGCGGCCGGATCGCTGCTCGACGAACACTGCCAACACTACGGACTGATCATGCACGACTGGTCGCGTATCAACTTTGGTGGGCACACGAGCAAGACCGACCGACGCAAAATGACTCACAAGACCGATATCGGCTATGACCTGCAAAGCTCGGTGCTGGTCAGCGACACGAGCGGCAAACCGCTGGCGCCAGTGGTTCACAACCTGATGAACGCCACACAGGTGTATAGCACCATGCACAAGCGCCCACGTGCGTGCGAGAAACACCTGGACGAATTGACCACACGGCTGAGCTGGATCGACGCGCAGGGCTGGAGCGGAATTTTTCAAGCTAGTTGTCGCCTGAATGGTTGTGGTCAAGCTGCTTTTTTTGGTTTTTCTGGTTGATCCTTTCGAAGGTTTTGTTCAGTAGCATGGTGCTGAACCGGATTCAGGTAAACAATTCGGATTGGCTGCCAGTTTCTG
>CAMBGJ010000001.1 GCA_945865805.1 Bordetella parapertussis | reverse complement strand
AAAATTATCAAGTTTTTACGAACCCTTTTTCCGCCGCTGCAACCAGCGGCGTATGCCCCACGCCAACACCACCAACAGCGCGATCCACACCAGGCTCGCCGCCACGAACGTAATCAACGCCCCCACGCTTTGCATCAACACGTTGCCGAACGACAGTAACGCCTCTTTCACCGGCTCGAAAAAGCTGCGCTCGATGGCGCTGCGGCGCGCCTGATAGCCGATCTCGAACAGTTCGCGTTCGGTTTGTTGCGCCAGTACGCGGCGTTGCGCGGTGAAACTGTCGAGTTCGCCCTGGGCTTGCGCCAGCGCGCGTTCGATTTCGACCGCCTCTTTGACACCGGCCTTGGGGTCGGCCAGCAGCTTGCGGTAGCGTTCGCGCAGTTGTTGCAGATTGGTGATACGCGCTTCGATGTCGACGACTTGCAACGTTTTGTCTTCGGCGGCGGTGGATTGACGCAGCACGCGGCTGTCGCCACTTTTTAACGCATCGGTAAATTTTGCGGTGTCTTTGTGCGCCACGCGAACCGACATTGCCGCGCGCGGCGGCTGGTTATCGTTTTCTTCTTCGTAACTCTGGTTGACGACTTCGCAATCGAGCTGCCGGCAACGTGCGAGATGGGCGTCGAGCACGGCGCGCAGTTTCGCGTGTTCGGCTTCGATGGCGTACCGATGCGTGTAAGCGATGTGACGCGCGGGCTGCGCACCTTCGGGCGGAGCCTGAGCGGCATCGCCCTGCTGCCGTGGCGCACCGGCCATGGCACGACCTGCGGGTTGTGCCATCGCCACACTGCTCTCGGCAGCGGGCGCTTCGGCGGCGGTGGATTTAAACGCCGCGCGCTCGCCACACCCGACAGCGAGAACCGCGCACAAAAAAACAGCCAGCAAAACGAGGTTAAGCTGGCTGCGGGGCATTAAAAAAATATCAATTAAAACAAATACTTACGATAGCGAGGCGAGGCGCTAAACCTTGTGATAAACCTCGGCACCCTTTTTCACAAACTCGATCGATTTCTGTTCCATGCCTTTGGCTAGAGCATCTTTTTCATCCAAACCTTGCTTGGCCGCGTAGTCGCGCACATCTTGCGTGATTTTCATCGAGCAAAAATGCGGGCCGCACATCGAGCAGAAATGCGCGAGCTTGGCACCATCCTGTGGCAGGGTTTCGTCGTGAAATTCCTTGGCTTTGTCCGGATCGAGGCCGAGGTTGAACTGGTCGTCCCAGCGGAATTCAAAGCGCGCTTTCGACAAGGCGTTGTCGCGGATCTGCGCGCCGGGGTGACCCTTGGCGAGATCAGCCGCGTGCGCGGCAATCTTGTACGCCATGATGCCGTCTTTGACATCGTCTTTGTCCGGCAAGCCAAGATGTTCTTTCGGCGTCACATAGCACAGCATCGCCGTGCCGTACCAGCCGATCATCGCTGCGCCTATGGCGCTGGTGATGTGATCGTAGCCCGGCGCGATGTCGGTGGTCAGCGGCCCCAGCGTGTAGAACGGCGCTTCGTGGCAGATTTTCAATTGCAGATCCATGTTCTCTTTGATCATGTGCATGGGTACGTGGCCCGGGCCTTCGATCATGGTTTGCACGTCGTGCTTCCAGGCGATTTTCGTGAGTTCGCCCAAGGTAGCCAGTTCGGCCAACTGCGCTTCGTCGTTGGCATCGTAAATCGAGCCGGGACGCAGGCCATCGCCCAAGGAGAACGACACGTCGTATTGCTTCAACAGCTCGCAGATGTCTTCAAAGTGGGTGTAGAGGAAACTCTCTTTGTGATGCGCGAGGCACCACTTGGCCATGATCGAGCCGCCGCGCGACACAATGCCGGTCATGCGCTTGGCGGTCATCGGGATATAGGGCAGGCGCACACCCGCATGTACGGTGAAATAATCGACGCCCTGCTCGCATTGCTCGATCAGCGTGTCGCGATAGATTTCCCAGGTGAGTTCTTCGGCTTTGCCGTCGACTTTTTCCAACGCCTGATAAATCGGCACGGTGCCGATGGGCACCGGCGAATTGCGCATGATCCACTCGCGCGTCTCATGAATGTGTTTGCCGGTGGACAAATCCATCACCGTGTCGCCGCCCCAGCGGATCGACCAGGTCATTTTTTCCACTTCTTCCTGTATGCCGGATGACAGTGCCGAGTTGCCGATGTTGGCATTGATTTTCACCAGGAAATTGCGCCCGATAATCATCGGCTCGATTTCCGGGTGGTTGATGTTCATCGGGATAATCGCACGGCCGCGGGCGACTTCATCGCGCACGAATTCAGGCGTGATCGCCTTCGGGATGCTCGCGCCGAAGTTATGGCCGGGATGCTGCTTGGTGAGTAGCTCAATCAGGCCTTCGCATTTTTGATTTTCGCGAATGGCAATGTATTCCATCTCGGGTGTGATGATGCCTTTGCGCGCGTAGTGCATTTGCGACACGTTCATGCCGGCTTTGGCGCGGCGCGGCTGGCGGTGCAGGTTAAAACGCAGACTGGCGAGCTTGGGGTCGGCCAGCCTTTCACGCCCGTAGTCCGACGACGGGCCACTCATTAACTCGGTGTCGTTGCGCTCTTCGATCCATTGCTGGCGCAGCGGCGCGAGACCGGAGCGGATGTCGATTTTTACCGTCGGGTCGGTGTACGGCCCGGAGGTGTCATAGACAAAAATCGGCGGATTTTTTTCGTGGCCCATGCCAGCGGGCGTATCCGACTGCGAAATCTCGCGCATCGGCACGCGGATGTCGGGGCGCGAGCCTTCGATATAAACCTTGCGCGAATTGGGCAGCGATTTGACTGCGGCTTCATCAACGTGCGCGGCAGTGTTCAGAAATTGCGGATTGGCGTTCATAGTAGCTCCTTAAAAAAACGGCTGGGGAGCAGTGGGCGGTAACGCTTGGGGCGACCGCACCACGCTTCCCTACGGCGGCATTACCCGCATCAGGTTCCGAGGGTCTTTCTCACCCCATTTCACCGGCATGGGGACCCCTAACGTGTACGCTTACGCTAAAGGATTTGTGGGATAATTGCAAGCGAATTCCCCCGCAGGCCGGATTTCTCCGGATTCCAATTTTCCGTTAATTATTAAAGCGTTACGGGTATTTATTCGACGGGTCATGAGCATGGATACTGACATCACGCGTGAACGCGCCCGCTTTAACATGGTGGAGCAGCAAATCCGCCCGTGGGAGGTGCTCGACACCCGTGTGCTCGATTTGCTGCACGTGGTTAAACGCGAAGAATACGTGCCCGAAGCCCATGTGAAACTCGCCTTCGCCGATCTCGAAATCCCCATCGGCCACGGCGAAAAAATGCTCTCGCCCAAGCTCGAAGCGCGCATCCTGCAAGAGTTGGGCGTTGGCGCCAACGACCGCATCCTCGAAGTCGGCACCGGCAGCGGCTACCTGACCGCACTCTTGGCGAGCCAAGGCGGCCATGTCTATAGCATTGATTGTATTGAAGAATTTACCCGGTCAGCCGGTGCGCAGCTGGCACGCCACGGCATCACCAACGTGACTCTCGAGACCGGCGACGCCGCGCGTGGTTGGGATAAACACGGCCCCTACGATGTGATCGTCCTCACCGGCTCTACCCCCGTGCTCGCCGAATCGTTTCAGCAAAGCTTGAACCCCGGCGGGCGCTTGTTCGTGGTGGTGGGCGAGGCACCGGCGATGGATGCGCGGCTGATCACTTGGGCTGGCGCGGGAGCGTACGGAACAGCGAGCCTGTTTGAAACCTGTGTCCCGGCGTTGCGCAACGCGCCGCAGCGTACGCGCTTCACTTTCTAAGTCGTGACGCCAAGCCGTGCCATGAAGCCCACGCTGGCGGCGATGCTTGCGTGCGGGGCCTGTACTGCGGCAATGACCATCAGCCCGACCGCGCTGGGCGCTGACCTGCTGGAGGTGTTCAAGCAGGCGCAAACCGGCGACGCGGTCTATGCTTCAGCGCGCGCCACCTGGAGCGCCGCGCAGGAAAAACTGCCGCAGGCGCGCAGCGGCGTGTTGCCCACGGTGTCGCTGTCCGGCTCCACGCAATACAACGACCGCGACCTACGCTTTCGCGATCCCGTCATCCCCGGCACCCACTCGCAATTCAACTCCAACGCGCTGTCATTGTCGCTGTCACAGCCCTTGTACCGGCGGCAAAACACCATCGCCGTGCAACAGGGCAAAACGCAGCTCGATCAGGCCGACGCGGTGTTGGCATTTGCCGCGCAGGATTTGATCACCCGCGTGGCGCAAGCCTATGTGGATGTGTTGCTGGCGCGCGATAACGTGGCGTTCGCCGGGGCGCAAAAAACCGCCATCGCCGAGCAACTGACTCAGGCGAAAATCAGTTTTCAGGTGGGCACTGCCACCATCACCGATACCCACGAAGCGCAGGCACGTTTTGATCTTGCGGTGTCGCAGGAAATCGTCGCGCAAAGCGATCGCGAGGTGAAGCAGCGCGCACTCGAATTATTGATCAACAAAAATACGCCCGCCCTCGCGCCGCTCAGCCCGCGGCTGCAACTGGTGGCGCCCGAACCGGCGGTGCTAGATAAATGGGTGGAAGAAGCCCGCAGCACCCATCCACAAGTGCGCGCCGCCGAATCCGGGTTAACGCTCGCGCAGCAGGAAATCGCGCGCAATCGCGGCGCACACTACCCGACGCTGGACGCCTTCGCGGGCTATACGCGCAATGCCTCGGGCGTGGGCACGCTGGGCGGCCCCGGCACCGACATCCACAACCGCAACATCGGCCTGCAACTGAACGTGCCGATTTATCAAGGCGGGCTGGTCAACTCGCGCGTGCGCGAGGCCGTTGCCAACGAAGAAAAAGCGCGCCAGGATCTCGAAACCACCCGCCGCACCGCCGAATTGCAGGCGCGGCAAAACTATCTCGGCGTCACCAGTGGCTTGGCGCAGGTCAAGGCACTGGAAGCCGCGCTTACCTCGTCGCAAAGCGCACTCGATTCCACGCGGCTGGGACGCGAAGTCGGCGTGCGCACGCAGGTCGATGTGCTCAATGCGCAGCAACAAATCTTCTCCGCACGGCGCGATCTGGCGCAGGCGAAATACAACTACATCATGTCCACGCTGCGCCTGAAGGCGGCGGTCGCTCGCTTGACCGAGGCCGATGTGGTGGCCGTCAACGCTTGGCTCGAACGCGGTAAGTAGTCCTAAATCCACACTGCCGCGCAGCATCGCCGTGACGGCCTCCATAGCCGAAGCCAAAACCGCGCTACGCGCCACCATCAAAGCGCGCCGCGATGCGTTACCGGCGGCCACCCGCGCTGACTACAGCGCACGCATTACCCAACGCCTGCTGCAACTCGACAGCTACCGTGCCGCCCGCAGCGTGCTGGCCTACATGCCTTTCGGCAGCGAATTCGACAGCCGCGCATTGATCGACCACGCGCTGGCCCATGGCAAACGCCTGCTGCTGCCACGCGTGGAACGCGGCTCGCACACGCTGGCGCTGCATGGGGTGACGGATTTACAACGCGATTTACAGCCCGGCGTTTGGGGCATCCTGGAACCGCGCCCTGATATCACTAACGAAATGCAAGTATCTGATTTAGAATGGATTTTAGTGCCGGGGTTAGTATTCACTCCGCGCAGCAAACGTCTCGGCTACGGCGCGGGTTTTTACGACCGGCTGATCGAAAGTTGCGCCCACAATCCGGCGCAGGTGGCGGCGGCGTTCGAGGTGCAAGTGGTTGACGAGCTACCCACCACCGCCACTGATCGGCGGGTGGATTTGGTGGTGACGGAACGGACACTTTACGGCGGCGAAGGTCAACACCTTTAACCACGGAACACGCGGACTACACGGAAGGGCTTGGGACTGAATTTTTCCGTGTATGCCGCGTGTTCCGTGGTAAACAGCCTTTACGTCACCATCTTGGTTTGCCACGCAATCCCGCTTATACTAATACCCCTACACCCCCTACAAGGTTCCGCTGATGGCCGCTGCAGTTCCCGACAAGGCGCCCGATAAATTCGTGCAGTGGTTCCGAGCGGCGGCACCGTATATCCACGCCTTTCGCGGGCGCACGTTTGTGATCGCCTTCGGCGGCGAGGTGATGTCCGAGGCGCGTTTTGTCGGGCTGAATCACGATCTGAATCTGCTGGCGGCGCTGGGCGTGCGGCTGGTGGTGGTGCACGGCGCACGTGCGCAGATCGACGCCAAATTAAAGGAGATCGGCCACAAGACCAGCTATGTGCGCGGCCTGCGTGTCACCGACGACATCACGCTTAGCCTCGCCAAGGAAGCCAGCGGGCGGCTACGCGTTGAAATCGAGGCGTTGCTGTCGATGGGGCTGCCCAACTCGCCCATGGCGGGCGCGGATATCCGCGTATCGAGCGGAAATTTTGTCACGGCTAAACCCTTGGGCATCCTGGACGGCGTGGATTTACAGCATACGGGGGAGGTGCGCAAAATCGATGTCGCGGCCATCGAAGACCGGCTTAAATTCGGCGAACTGGTGTTGCTGTCACCGCTGGGTTATTCGGCCACCGGCGAAATTTTTAACGTCGCGCTGGAAAGCGTCGCCGAGGCGGTGGCGGTAGCGTTAAAAGCCGAAAAGCTGATTTTCATGATGGACAAACCCGGCGTGACCAATAAGCGCGGCAACCTGTTGCGCGAATTGACGCCGATGCAAGCCAGTAAGTTATTGATTAAAAAGGATAATTCCTTAGACGGTGATGCGCGCTTTTATCTGCCCAGCGCGGTGCGTGCGTGCGAATCGGGGGTCAAGCGTGCGCATCTTATCTCGCGCCTGCACGACGGCGCATTGCTGCAGGAATTGTTTACGCATCAGGGCGTGGGCACCATGATCGCGCCCGATCCGGTGGAAAAACTGCGCGACGCGAAAATCGGCGACATCGGCGGCATCTTGAGCCTGATTCAGCCGCTGGAAGCCGACGGCACGCTGGTCAAGCGCGGACGCGATCTGCTGGAAATGGAGATCAACCGCTTTGCGGTGCTCGATCACGACGGCATGATCATCGGTTGCGCGGCGCTGTATCCGTTTGCCGAGGAGCACGCGGCGGAGCTGGCCTGCCTGGTGGTGCACCCGGATTTTCGCGGGCGCGATGCCGGCGAGCGCATACTCGAGGCCATGGAGCAGCGCGCGCGCCGCAAGCGCTTTAAAAAACTATTCGTGCTGACCACGCGTGCCGAACACTGGTTCGTCGAGCATGGTTTCGCTGAAGTGGATGTGGATGGCTTGCCGGCGCAAAAACGCGAAATGTATAACTACCAGCGGCGCTCGGTGGTGTTAACCAAGAAGCTGTAGGCCGCGTGACAAAATTAAGCAGGCGAAGAAAAGGGGCGACAGGGATGATAGGCGGGTTTTTGCAAAAACACGGCGTGCTCGCCGGGTTGCTGTCGATGTGCCTGCTGCTGGGGGTGACGCTCGCCGCCGGCCTGGATGCCATAACCACTGAAGACGAGGTGGCCGAAGACCGCAGCATGGCCATCGCTACAGCTGCGGTTGCGTTGAGCGCCGCGATTGCCCTGTACGCGAAAATTTCCCGACCGCAATCCTGAGCCGCGCCCATGAACAAACCACCCAACCCGGACAATGCGCGTAGCACACGCGGCGGCAAGGCAACCAGGGTGTCCGCCTCGCCCCGGCTCGATACGCCGGAGGTCGACGCAAACCCGTGGGCGTTGCTCA
The DNA here is from genome assembly GCA_945865805.1 of Bordetella parapertussis. Lineage (GTDB taxonomy): Bacteria > Pseudomonadota > Gammaproteobacteria > Burkholderiales > SG8-41 > UBA5216. The sequence goes on along the minus strand of CAMBGJ010000001.1, from coordinate 40,637 downwards.
ACAGCCTGGAGTACGGCGTGGTGTTTTTGTCGCCGGATGAGCGCGTGGTGTGTTGCAACGCGGCGTTTTTGCGCATCTGGAAAATGCCAACGGAGTCCTCGATCGCCGGCGTGAGTCTCGACGAATTGCTCGCCACCGCGAGCAGCATGCTGGCGCGCCCTGGCGAACAGTCGCGCTTTTTGATGCGCGCGGCACCCGACGCCAACACCGAGGTCAAGCTCGATTTACCGATGGCCGACGGGCGCCAGATCACGCAACAAAGCCATCTGGTGCTGCATACGGATGCGCAGGGCGTAGGGCAGCCGTGGGGCCGCATGTGGGTGTACGAGGATGTTACCGTGGCGCGGCGAAACGCCACACAACTGACGCATCTCGCCGAACGCGATGCGCTAACCGGGTTATACAATCGCCACCGCTTCAATGAAGAGATCGTGCGCATGTGCGCGGACGCACAACGCAATCGCTCGCGGCTGGCGCTGCTGTTCCTTGATCTCGACGGCTTCAAGCATATCAACGATACCTACGGCCACCGCGCGGGCGACGCCACCCTGATCCGCATCGCCAAAGTGGTCAGTAGCCAGGTGCGGCGCAATGAAATCTTCGCGCGGCTGGGCGGTGACGAATTCGCCATCCTGGCACCGGATGCACCGGAAGACGTGTTAAAGCTGCTGGCCAGCCGCATTACCCGCTCGATCAGCCAGACGCTGGTTGAATTCGAGGGCGAGAGCATGCAGGTGACGTGCAGTTGCGGCATCGCCCTGTATCCCGATAACGCCACCACGCCGGACGCGCTGATCGCCAGCGCCGACGAGGCCATGTATCAGGCCAAAGAGGCCGGCAAAAATTGCTGGCGCTTTTGCCGCACCGCGTCCAACGACGCCTCGCGCTCGTCGCCGCAGCAACCCTTGTCGTCCGAGGCGCGCGTGCGCCATGCGCTGGACAATCATCTGCTGGTGCCGCACTACCAGGGGATTTACGCGGCGCGCGATCGCAAGCTGCATCATTACGAAGTGTTCCTGCGTTTGCGCGACGACGTCAACGCCGGCCCGTTGACGCTGCCCGGCGAGTTCATCGGCTGGGCGGAAAAATCCGGCATGATCGTAGACGTCGATTGCTGGATGCTGCGTCATGCGATCGAAAGCCTTGCGCGTGATGCCACCATCCCCGCGCTGGCGGTGAATGTCTCCGGCCGATCGCTGATCGACGACACCGTGCCGGCGTTCATCGGCAGTGAGTTAAAGCGCAACGGCGTGTCGCCCGAACGGCTGCTGGTCGAGGTCACCGAAACCTCGGTGGTGTCGGATCTGCACGACGCGCGGCGTTTAATCAGCGCCTTGCAGGCCACCGGCTGCACCGTGAGCCTGGATGACTTCGGCACCGGCTTTTCCTCGTTCACGTATCTCAAGCACGTGAACGTGGATTCGATCAAGATCGATGGCCTTTTCATCCGCGATTTTCCCAACGACCCCGAAAATCAGTTGTTCGTGCAGGCCATCGTGATGGTGGCGCGCGGTTTGCACAAAACTACCGTCGCCGAGTGCGTTGAAGACCAGGCGACGATGGAAATCCTCGCCTCGCTCGGCGTGGATTATGTGCAGGGCTTTCACCTGCAAGTGCCGCATACCGCGTTGTCGTAGATTTTCCTGACCCCTATTGATGGTAATTGACGGTTTTAGCCGTTGCCGCGCCGCTGTTCCAGAATGCGGCACAGGCTGTCATACTCCTGTAATATCAAATACTTAGACCAAAGTAATCAAGGCAACCCCGATGGCGAGAACCGTTAAATGCATCAAACTGGGCCGCGAAGCCGAAGGGCTGGACTACCCGCCCTATCCCGGCGATCTGGGCAAGCGCATTTTCGACAGCGTGTCGAAAGAAGCCTGGAAGCAGTGGCTCGACCAACAAAAGATGCTGGTGAATGAAAACCGTCTCAGCCTTGCCGACAAAAAAGCCCGCGACTATCTGGCGCAGCAGATGGATAAACATTTCTTCGGCGGCGGTGCCGATGCGGCTGTCGGCTACGTCGCGCCGGACAAAAAATAACGCGCGCGACGGCGCGGCAGCGCCGCCGCTATGACGTTCACAGCGAATTCCCCCGAGGCCGTGGCCACGCTAGCCCCCGAGCTGTTTCTCAACCGCGAACTCGGCCAGCTCGCGTTTAACCGGCGCGTGCTGGCGCAGGCGGAAAACCCCGTCACTCCGGTGCTGGAACGCCTGCGGTTTTTATGCATCGTCAGCAACAATCTCGACGAATTTTTTGAAATACGCGTGGCCGGTCTGCATGCGGAAATCGAAGCCGGCTCGCCCGCCTTCGGCCCGGATCGCATGCCGGTCAAGCAGGTCTACCAGCAAGTGGCGCGCGAGGCGCACGAACTGGTCGCTGCGCAATACCGGCTGTTTAACCACGACATCACGCCCGCACTCGCGCGCGAAGGCATACGCTTCCTGCAACCGGCTGACTTCAGCGAAGCGCAGGCCGCGTGGATCAAGGATTACTTCACGCGCGAAGTGATACCGGTGTTGACCCCCATCGGGCTCGATGTGTCGCACCCGTTTCCGCGCGTGTTGAATAAAAGTCTGAATTTCGCTGTCGAGTTGCAGGGCAAGGACGCGTTCGGGCGTAACTCCGGCATCGCCATCGTGCCCGCACCACGCGTGCTGCCGCGGGTGATCCAATTGCCCGCGAGTATCTCCCAGACCGAGGGCCATTACGATTTTGTGCTGTTGAGCTCGATAATGCACGCGCATGTGTCGGCGTTGTTCGCGGGCATGAAAGTGGTGGCGAGTTACCAGTTTCGTGTCACCCGCAACAGCGATCTCTTCGTCGATGAAGAAGAGGTGAAAGATTTACGCGCCGCACTACGCGGCGAGTTGCCGCAGCGCCAGTTCGGCGACGAGGTGCGGCTGGAAATCTCTGCCGATTGCCCGCCGGGCATCAGCGAATTTTTGCGCGGCCAATTTCAGTTGGATGCGGAAGATGTGTATCACGTAGACGGCCCGGTGAACCTGGTGTGGCTGATGAACGTGCCTGACGGTGTAAACCGCCCCGATCTGAAATACCCGGTGTTCAAGGCGGGCGTGCCGGCGTGCGTTGAAAACGCCGGTAATATGTTTACCGCCATCAACCAGGGCGACATTCTGCTGTATCACCCGTTTCAGTCGTTTCAGCCGGTGATTTCGTTTCTCGAAGAAGCCGCGCGCGACCCCCACGTGGTGGCGATCAAGCAAACCATCTATCGTACCGGCACGGAATCCGTGCTGATGGAAAACCTGATCACTGCCGCGCGCAGCGGCAAGGAAGTGACGGTGATTCTGGAGCTGATGGCGCGCTTTGACGAAGAAGCCAACATCAATTGGGCGCAGCGCCTCGAAGACGTGGGCGCGCACGTGGTGTACGGTGTGGTGGGCCACAAAACGCACGCCAAGCTGCTGATTGTGGTGCGGCGCGAGGAGTCAGGCCTGCGCCGTTACGTGCATATGGCCACGGGCAACTACCATGCGCGCACCGCCAAGCTCTACACCGACTTCGGCCTGCTGACTTGCGACAACGACATCACCGCTGATGTCAACGAGGTGTTTTTGCAACTGACGGGTTTGGGCCGCGCCTCGAAACTGAAACACTTGTGGCAGGCGCCGTTCACCCTGCACCGCAATGTCGTGCGTGCAATTCACGCCGAAACCGCGCACGCCGAGGCCGGACGCGCGGCGAAAATCGTCGCCAAAATGAACGCGCTGCTTGAGCCGGATGTGATCGCCGCGTTGTATGAGGCCTCGAAGGCCGGCGTGCAAATCGATTTGATCGTGCGCGGCGTGTGCGCGCTGCGGCCAGGCATGCCCGGCTTGTCGGACAACATCCGCGTACGTTCGGTCATCGGGCGTTTTCTTGAACACTCGCGGGTGTTTTATTTTCTCAACGGCGGCAAGGAAGATGTTTATCTGTCGAGCGCCGACTGGATGGGACGCAACTTTTTCGGCCGCGTCGAAGTGAGTTTTCCGGTGCTGGATGCCGCGTTAAAGCAGCGCGTGATCGGCGAAGGCCTCACGCCGTATCTCGAGTGCGCGGCCCAAGCGTGGATCATGGATCAGCACAGCGCGTATCATGCGCCACCGGCGGACGTCGCGGCAGACGCCAGCGCACAAGCCCGCTTGTTATCGGCTTTGTCAGAATAATCCTTTAAAAACATATACTTAGTTGTTTTCATCCTGCCGATGCGGCAGACGGCTATGCCGATCACGAACGCGTCAGGCTCTGCTGCTGAACCTGACACCGCTAACCCGGTTCTTAGCGCAGCAGCGCCATAAACGCCCGCGCCGATAGCGATTCAATCCCCAGTATCGCGTCACGCACCTGCTCCACCCGCCGCGTGGGCAACACCATCGCCGCATTCTCACGATACTTCGCGCTGATTTCGTCGCCCGTCAACGCGCGTTCGCCGGTGCCGCGATTGATCGGCTCGTGGTGACGCAAGGTTTGGCCGTTGCGTGTGGTGATGACCACGCCGCCGGAGAAATATTTCGGATAGGTGCTATCGGGGTCGGCGGCGTAGCTTACGCGCCGCGCGAGATCGAGTATCAGCGGGTTGTTCAACGTATCCTGCTCCAGCTCGGCAAGGCCGCATTTGCCCAGCACCAGGCAGGTGGCGGTGACAAATTGCACGCTGAATTTGGCGTCGTAATCGTTGGTGGGCTTGATCTTGTTGGCTTCGGGCTGGGCGATGATGTGGAAGGCGTGTTCGGGGATCAGTGCTTGCACCGATACGATGTCTTCCGGCTTGAGCTGGTGTTTGTTGCGCAGCGCAATGGCGGCATCGGCGCAGGCATGCACCAGATGGCAGGCGGGATACGGCTTGATGGCGACTTCGCTGGTCTCCCAACGCTCGCCCAGCCTTGCCGTGATGGTGGCGTAATCCACCTCGTTCGCGCGTTCCTGCAAATGGATTTGATAGAGGCCAAAGCGCCCTTCGTACGTTTTAGTCGGGCCGACGTAACCGTTGCGCGCGAGGTGCGCCGCGGTGATGCCCGCCACGCTCGCCCAGCCGGGATGCAGACGCTTGTTCCACGCGCCTTCTTCGAGAAACTCCTGGCTCGCCGCCGCCGTGCTGCCGACGAGGCCTTGCGCCATCGTCAACTGCCGCGCATTCAAGCCATACAACCAGCCCGCCTGCAACGCACACGAAAAATGCGCGGCAATGCCCGTCGGATGAAACCCGGCATGGTGAAACCCACCCTTGGCCGCGCCGCACACGCGCACCACGGTTTCAACACCGAGGATGTAGGCCGCCAGCAGATCAGCGCCGCTGGCATCGATGGATTGCGCCACACCCATCGCGCACGGCAACGCGCTCGCGGTCGGGTGCACGATAGCGCCGACATGCGTGTCGTCGTAATCCAGGCCGTGTACCAGGGCGGCGTTCATCAGCACCGCATCGCGTAGCGGCAACGGGTCGGCAAGGCCGATCAGGCTGCACGTGCCACTGCCCGCAAGGCTGCGCATGCCCGACAAAAGTTGATGCGCGAACGCGTAGTGCGTGGAGGCAAAAGCGATGCCGATGGCGTCGAGCATCAGGTATTTGGCGCGCTCGCGCACTGCGGCAGGAATCGCGCTGCCGTCAAATTTATCAATAAAATCAGCCAGTTGCTGCGAAATAGTAGGCGCAGACGCGAGCGGCACAGTCATGACAATTCCTTAATGCGTTGCAGGGGACGCCAGCCCCGGCAACTGGTGCGGCGGCAGCGTGCGGCGTATTGCGTCAGAAGCCGCGCGATTTATTGATCTGCCCTTCCAGCGGTTTACCGTCACGATACAGCGCGATGTTGCGGCAGAAGCGATCCAGATTGCGGCTGATGCGAAACTGGCTGGCGCCCGCAGTGTGCGGCGTCATGATGACATTCGGCGTGGTCCACAGCGGGTGCTCGGAGGGCAGCGGTTCTTGCGGCGCGACATCCAGGCCCGCGCCGGCGAGCTTGCCGTTGTTGATGGCGGCCATCAGCGCAGGGGCGTCGTAAATTTCGCCGCGTGTGACGTTAACGAATAGCGCCGAAGGCTTCATCAAGGCAAACGCGCGCGCGTCAAACAGATTGCGCGTATGCGGCGTCAGCGGCAGGCCCGAGGTGACGACATCGGCGGTACGCAGCAATTCATCGAGACGATCCGTGCCCCACACCTCGGCGACTTCCGGCGATGGCGGCACCTTGTCGCAATCCACCGCGATGCAACGCATGCCAAAAGCCGCTGCGCGGCGCGCGATCTGGCGGCCGGTGCCGCCAAAGCCGACGATGCCCATGGTGCGGCCTTCAAGCTCGAACTCCTCGGCGCGATACGCCACGCGGTTTTTCCACGAGTGCGGCGCATCCTGCACCGCGTGCGCGAGGCGCCGTGTGAGCGACAGCAGCAGCGCAAAGGTGTGGTCGGCCAGATGCGTGCCCACCAAACCCTTGTCGCCGGAGAGCATGACTTCGCTTTGCACCATTTGCGGAAACAGATACGAATCCGCGCCAGAGGTGATCGCGTGCACCCAGGTGAGTTTCTTCGCGCGAGCGAACATTTCCGGCGTGATCGTGCCGAGAATGATCTCGACATCTTCCATTGCCGCAGTGGCTTCGGCGGCGGACTTTGCCACGGTGATACGCACGCCGGGGCCGGCGGTTTCGCGGATACGGGCGAGCAGGGCGTCTTCCACAGTGGGCATGGTGACGCCGGGTATGATGAGGATGTGCATGGCTTCGACGATGGCTTAAAGTTTGTGGGCGGCTTACGCGTGATGATCCGCGGGCAATTGCGCGAGTTCGATCAAACAACCATCGGTGCCCGCCGGATCGAGAAACGCAATGCGGCAGCCCGCATGGCCGATACGCGGGGTTTGATCCAGCAGCGGCACCCCTTTGGCCTTCAACTCGGCGAGCGCTGCGTCGATGTCCTCGACTTCAAAGCACAGGTGATTGATGCCGCCCTTGCCTTCGGCAACCATCTTGGCGTGTTTGCTGTCGGGCGTGGTGCCGGCAATCAGCTCCACCATCGATTCGCCCACCGGATACAACGCCAGTTGCACCGGCCGCTCCGGGTTGGTTTCCACGCCGCCCAGCTTGATGCCGAAACAGCCTTCCCATAACGCGCGGCTTTTTTCCACATCCTTCACCACCACGCCCACGTGTTCGATACGCTTGATCTTCATGCTGGTCTCCTGGGTTAATCTGCTTAAGTGAGTCTGCTTGAGTGTGCCTGAATGTACGCTGGTGAGTTTAAACCATCGCGTTTAATTGCCTGTGCAGCGCCTACCGCGAGTTTTCATAAGCGATTGTTTTAATTGATTATTTTACAAATCGCTGGCCAACTGATGCAACACCTTTTGCACATCGGCTGGTCCGCGCACGTGCACGGTTGAAAAACCCGCCGCTGCGGCCCCGGCAACATTGTCCGCCAGATCATCAAAAAACAGAATCGCTTGCGGTGGCACGCCGATCTCGCGCGCGACGAAGTCAAACGCCTCGCGATGCGGCTTGCGCAAACCGATTTCCGACGACACAAACACGCGCTCGAACGCCTCAAGCATGCGCGCATGACGCACGCGCCATAGCGCGTGATGCGTGGGACTGGTGTTGCTGAAAATATAACAGGGCAGCTTCAGCTGCTCGCGCGCCCGGCGTATCGCGTCGACGGTCACGGTGATCTCATCCAATAACAGCGCGTTCCAGGCGTCGGCGATTTGTTCGTCTGTGGCGTCGAGCTTCAGGCAGGCGCGAAGATGCTCGAAATAGCGCGCTGTGGTGATCCTGCCGGTTTCAATCCGTTCATAGGCATCGTCCTGCTGAAACGCCGCTTTCAATTGCGCGACGGAGAGCGGCGAAAACGCCGACCACGCCCGCAGCGCGCGCGCGAAATCGATGTTGATCAGCACACCACCCAGATCGAACAGCAAGGCTTTGACAGGTATGGCAGTCACCGTGGCTCAAAACGCGCGGAACAAGGGATACAGCGAAATCGCCAGTAGCGCCGCCATGCCGTAGTTAAACGCAATCAGATTGCGCCGCACCCGCAGCAAGTTGCGCAGGCTCGCGCCGAACAGTGCCCACACACTCACACACGGCAGATTGATCAGCGCAAACAACAACGCCGCGCCGGCCACCACCATCAACCCGCTGCTGGCTGGCACATACGTGCTATAGCCGCTAATCGCCATCACCCACGCCTTGGGATTCACCCACTGAAACGCCGCCGCGCCCCAGAAGCCCAAAGGCTGAGCAGGCCGCACGCCGGGCGGGGCATCCGCCGGCGGCGCAGAATTTGCAATCCGCCACGCCAGGTACAGCAAATAAATCGCCCCCGCCCATTTCAACACCCCATATAGCCACGGCAGCCGCGTAAAAAATTCCGCCAACCCGAGCCCCACTGCAAACGCCATCACCAGAAAACCGGCACTGATGCCCAACAGATGTGGCACCGTCGGCTTGAAGCCAAAGTTGACGCCCGAGGCCAGCAGCATGAGATTGTTCGGGCCGGGGGTGATGGAGGTCACCAGGGCGAATAGAGAGAAGGCCAGGACGGTGTCCCAAGGCATGGGCTTATGGCGTCACCGCTGCACCACCAACCCATCCACCGCCACCACGCCCTCACCCTCCGGCTTCACGATCAACGGATTAATTTCCGCCTCGGCGACGCTATCCAGATAAGCCAGTTGCGAAAACGCACTGACGGTTTGGGCGAGCGCGGCGCAGTCGCCGCGGGTCATGCCGCGATAGCCACGTATCGGTGCCAGACCCTTCACCTGTTCAATCATTTTTGCGGCGTCTTCCACGCTGACGGGCGCCAGGCGCGCGGCGAAATCCTTGTAAATCTCCGCCAGCACGCCGCCGATGCCGAGCACCACCACCGGGCCGACTTGCGGATCGCGCTTGAAGCCGAGGATGATTTCGGCCAGTCCCTTTTCCATCTTCTGCACGAGTATGCCGTCGATTTTTGCATTCGGGTGTTTCTCGCCCACGCGTGCGAGGATGTCTTGCGCGGCCTGCTTCAAGGCGCTCGCATCGGCAATGTTGAGCACTACGCCGCCCGCATCGGTCTTGTGCGCGATGTCGGGGGAGAGAATTTTCGCCACCACCGGATACGGCACATTCGCCGCATCAGCAGGGGTATTAATGACTGCGGTCTGCGCACAAGCCACGCCCAGCGCGCCGAACACGCGGCAGGCGTCGCGTTCATTCAGTTGCTTGGCGCCGCTGGCGGCAAGCAACTTTTGCGCCTCTGCCACGCGCGTCGTATCCTGCGCCGGGCGCGTCACGGGCGGCTGCCAGTGACGCCACGCGCTGATGGCGTCGGCGCAGGACTCTGGCGTGCGAAACGCCGCGATGCCGGCCTCGGACAACAGATTCAACGACTTTTCCGCGTGAGGCGCGAGAAACGCCGCGATGATTTTGCCGCGCGGATCGGCTTCCACCACCGGTGCCACGGCGATCTGCGGCTGAAACTGCGCGCTGCTGCCGGCGATGGGAATCACCAGATCGCAATGGTCGGAGGCCAGCAGTTCATTCAGCACCGCGCTGTAGATTTCTTTTTTCGCACCCGCGAGCGTCAGGTCCGTCACCCGCGCACTGCTGATTTTGATGTTGTGATTTTTCGCGAGATTGTCGATCACCTGCTGCGTCGGCCCAACCACCTCGATGCCCAGTGTGCCGAGACGATCTGCCACAGTCGCGGCACCCCCGCCGGTGGTGGACATGATCGCCACGCGATGCGTCTTCACCGGCTTTTTGCCCATGATCATCGGCGGCAGCTCAAACAGTGTTTCGAGGTGATCAACGCGCAAAATGCCGTGCGCTTTCAGGAACGTATCGCACATTTCATCCGAGCCCGCCATCGCGCCGGTATGCGAGGCCGCGCAATCCTGGCCGATTTCCGAGCGACCGAGTTTGAATGCAATGATCGGTTTGCCCACCTCATAGGCACGCCTGCCCGCGCGCGCCAGATGTTCGGCGTCACGCAGTGTTTCCATGAACAACAAAATCGCCTGGGTGTGCGGATCATCCACCAGCATGTCGGCGAACTCACCCAAGCCGATATCGGCTTCGTTGCCCACCGACACCAGCTTGGAGAAGCCCACGCCACGCCCGAGGCCACGTGACAGCAGGCCGCCCGTCATGCTGCCGCTTTGCGACACTACCGCGATGGGGCCGGGCTTGATGTCGAGATTTTCCAGCACCGCGTTCACGCTCAACCCCAGATTCGTCTGGCTGCTGAAGAGACCAATGCAATTCGGCCCAATCAGGCGCACGCCGCCGGCCTTGGCGATGCGTTGCAGCTCTTCCTGCATGGCACGGCCCTCGGCACCGATTTCGGCAAAGCCGTCGGTGTAGATCGTCACCACGGGAATTTTTTTCGCCACGCATTGTTCCAGCGCGCGGGCCACCCGGTTGGCGGGCACCATGATGAAGGCGTGGTCGATCTCATCGGGTACGGCGGTGACATCAGGGTAAGACTTCTCGCCGAAGATTTCATCGCGACCGGGGTTGATCGGGAACAGCTTGCCGCTGTAGCCGTATTTGCGCATGTAGCGCTGCGGGCGTGAGGTGTTTTTGCTGGCGTCGCTGGAGGCACCGATGAGGGCGACCGCGCGCGGGGAGAAAACTTGCTGTCTTAGAATGTCTAGGGGGGTATTCATAACTATATGTTTTTAAAGGATATTTTCTATGTAGCTAAGGCAACTCGAGCCGTTATCTCTCCACTGTCATTCCCGCCTGCGCGGGAATGACAAGTGATAATAGCGCCTCACCTCACTTCACCCTCGCCGGTCGCTGCGAAAAACTGCGTTCAAAAACACCTTCCGCAATCCGGTTCTTCAAAATCTCAATCGACCCACCCGCAATCATCCAGCCGCGGCACTTGCGAAAGCAATATTCCACCAGCGTCTCTTCGGTGTAGCCGATGCCGCCCATGATCTGCATCGCCTCGTTGCAAATATCAAAACCGGCCTGATTGCAAAAAGCCTTGGCGATAGCCGTGTCTTCGGCCGAAGGTATGCCGTTCACTGCATTCGCCGCCGCGCGGTAAATCAGCAACTGCCCGGCGTCGAGTTTCATTTTCATGTCGGCGAATTTCCACTGGATGCCCTGAAACTCGCACAGCAGCCGCCCGAATTGCTTGCGCGTCATGGCCCACTCACGCGCTATGTTGTAGGCGTAGCGACCGAAGGCCAGCGAACGCGCCGTGTTGCCGATGCGCTCGACGTTAAAACCCGCAATCTGCTTTTTGAAGCCGCCTTCTTTCAACAGAATGTTTTCCGCGCCGACGTAAACATTGTCCAGATACGTCTGCACCCATTCCTCGCCGTTGAAGAAATTCGCCGCCTTGCCTTGTTTGAAGCCAGGCGAAGTACGCGGAATCAGCACCGAGCCGATGCCGCCCACGCCGGGGCCGAAGCGTACATAGGTCAGCATTACCTCGGCGGCGGTGGCGTGGGTTTGGAACACTTTCACGCCGTTGATGCGATACCCTTCGCCGTCGGGCGTGGCGCTGGTGGTCAGATCCGTCACCGCGCTGCCCGCTTCGGGCTCGGTCATGCCGACGCAGATCACGGCTTCGCCAGCGAGAATCTGTGACAGGTAGCGTTGTTTTTGATCCGGCGTGCCGTACTCGGCCAGCACCCGCACCGGGCCGAAGTTGCCGGCCTGAATCACGTCCGCGCTGCGCGGGCAGGCTTCGGTCACCGCCTCGATGGCGAGTATGGCATCCATCAGCGAGCCACCCTGGCCGCCGTCGGCCTCGGGAAACGCAATGCCCATCAGCCCCTGCGCGGCCATCATTTTAGCGACATCGAAGGGGTGTTCGGTTTGGTGCGCGCGCTTTAACGCACCGGCCTTGAGATTTTTCTGTGCGAAGCCAGCGACGGCATCGCGGAACTGCTGTTGTTCGGGGGTGAATTCAAAGTTCATGTTGGGCCTGTTGGGAAGAGCGGCGATTGTCACAAGCCGCGACAGTGAGCGCAAGCGCGCCGCAGTGCGCGCTACACTAATACCCATTGTTCGATTTCAGGCGATTAACGCAAAATGGCCATGACGATCTCCCGCGCCGCAGCGCGCGGCCTAGCTATGCTGGCGTTGGCATGGGCCGTAGCCGGCACGACCGTACACGCGCAAGGCTGGGCACCACAGCGCCATGTCGAAGTCACCATACCCAATGCGCAAGGCTCGTCGATGGATGTCGCCGCGCGCATGATTCACAAGCTGTGGCATGACTTGAAGCTGGTGCCGGTAACCAGCACGCTGGTCAACCGCCAGGGCGGCGAGCAGTCCATTGCCTACACCTATCTGCGTGGGCGCGCGGGCGACGCGCATTACCTCGCGTTCGCCAATCCCGCGTTGCTCTCCAACCACATCAGCGGACGCTCGCCCTTCAATCACACGGAATTCACGCCGGTTGCTTATCTGATGAGTGACGATTACATCTTCGCGGTGCGCGCCGACCATCCGCTCAAGAACGGCCGCGAGATGGTGGAGTCCCTGAAATCGCGCCCCGGCGCACTCACCTTTGGCATCGGCAATGTCACGCACCGCATCGCTGTGGGCGTGGTGCTGCAATCGGCGCAGATCGATATCAAACCGGTGAAATGGGTGGTGCTCAACGCCGGCACCCAGACCCTGCAGGCGATGGGCGGCCATATCGATATTTCGGTGTCGCCACTCGCGCAAGTGCTGCCGCATCTGGAAAGCGGCAAAATGCGTGTGCTGGCGGTCAGTGCGCCGCGCCACAAGCCGGGCGTGCTGGCAGGCGTGCCAACCTGGCCGGAGCTGGGCTACAAAGACGGCACCTACGAAACCTGGCGTGCGCTGATCGCGCCGCGCGATATCAGTGCCGCGCAAACCGCCTATTGGGAGGACGTGATGCGCAAAGTGGTGCACAGCAGCGAGTTCAAGGCGGTTGCGGAACGCAACCAGTGGGATGTCGATTTCAAGGGCGCGGCCGAAACGCGCAAAGTCATGACGTATCTGGGCTTGATCCAATGACAGCGGCGATGCGCCTGTTCGCTGTGCTCGCACTGTGTGTGGCCACAGTGGTAGTACACGCGCAAGGCTGGACGCCCAGCCGTCACGTGGAACTGATCGCACCCAATGCGCCCGGCGGTGCGATGGATTCCACCGCGCGCATCGTGCAACGCCGCTGGCAGGAGATGCGGCTCTTGCCCGTGTCGAGCGCGGTGGTCAATCGCTCGAGCGGCGAACACGCGCTCGCTTATACGCATCTCGCCCAACGTAAGGGTGACCCGCACGTGTTGAGTCTCGCTTCGCCGGTGCTGCTCTCCAATCATCTTGCGGGCCGTCTGTCGGTCACCTACACCGATTTCGCCCCCATCGCGACCATCATGACCGAAGCCTATGTGGTGGCGGTGCGTGCCGACTCGCCCTTGAAAAGCGGCAAAGATTTCGCTGATGCGTTGAAGGCCAAGCCTGATTCCCTCACCATCGCGATCAACACCATCCAAACGCGCCTGGCCGCCGGGCGCATGCTGCACGCTGCCGGTGTGGATGTGCGCGCACTGAAATTGGTGGTACTCGAAAGCAACAAGCAGCTCACGGGGCTGTTGGGCGGACACCTCGACGTGGCGGTGGCTTCCGCCGTCGGCTTCTTATCGCAAGTGGAAAGCGGCCAGTTGCGCCTGCTCGCGGTTACCGGCTCGCGGCGGCTTACCGGTGCGTTCAGTGCCGCGCCCACCTGGGCCGAACTCGGCTACCGCGGCGCAGTCAGCGAAACCTGGCGCGCCGTGCTTGCACCAAAGGGTGTGACACCCGCGCAGATCGCCTACTGGGAGGCGGTGATGTACCAGGTCGCCGCCAGCCACGAGTTTCGCACCGCTGCCGAGCGTGTGCAGGGCGAAACGGTGTTTAAAAACGCGGAACAAACACGTCAGATGATGCAGGCCGAGTACGCACAGGCAAAAACCATCATGACACAAATGGGTTTAATCAAATAGGGAGAACACGGTATGGCACTCAACCCCGCATCACAGGCCTCGCGCACACTGGCACTGAACATGACACTGCTGGCGCAGAACGAGCTGGACGGCTTCGGCGGCATCGGCGAGGGCTGCACCATGCAGATGACGCACGATGGGCGGCGCGTGTTGTGGCTCGCGCATGAGTCGGCACCCAAAAACTTCACCGGTGTGGATGTCACCGATCCGCGCAAACCCAAGGTGTTGGTGCAGACTGATCTGCCGCATGGCGAAGTGCGCTCCAATTCGCTGGAAGTCGTCGGCGACATGATGGTGGTGTGTTATCAGGTGCGCGGCGGCAAGGGCAACCCCAACGACCCCAACAACCTCATGCAGTCGGCCGGGCGCACGCCGGCAGGCTTCGACCTGTTTGACATCAGCACGCCGGAAAAGCCCAAACTCATTTCGCACTTTGACGCCTCCGGCCCACATTCGCTGGGCGCGCATTGCTGCTGGTTTGTCGACGGCGAGTTTGTGCATTTAAGCTGCGGCGCGCCGGATCATCAGCCGCGTAATCCCAAAGATCATCAGATTTACCGCATCGTTGACGTACGCAATCCCTCGAAGCCGGTCGAAGCGGGCCGCTGGTGGTATCCGGGCACGAAGGTAGGCGACGCCAAACCGCCGGTGCCACGCCACCCCAAGTTTGACGGCGGCTACCGCCCGCACAACATCAGCGTCTATCCTGAGCGGCCCGACCGCGCTTACATGGGCTACATCGACGGCGGCGTGGTGATCCTGGATATCGGCGACAAGGCGCACCCGAAGGAAATTTCGCGCTTGAAGATTTCGCCGCCGTTCAACGGCATGTCGCACACCGCGATGCCGCTGCTGGGGCGCGGCCTGATGGTACTGGCCGACGAATGCAACAAGGACGATGGCGTGGATTGGCCCAAGTTCAACTGGATCGCCGACATGAGTGACGAAACCAATCTGGTGACGATTTCGACCTTGCCGCTGCCACCCGTGGAAGCCTTCGGCAAGCGCGGCGGGCGCTTCGGTGCGCACAACGTCTACGAAAACTATCCGGCGAAACACGCGTTTCGCTCGGAGAATATTATTTTCACCTCGTGTTTCAACGCAGGCATCCGCGTTTACGACATTTCAAATCAGTATCAGCCACGCGAGGCCGCGTATTTCGTCCCCGGCGCGCCGCCACTGTCGCCCAAAGGCGCGATTCAGATGAATGATGTGTATGTCGATGACCGCAACATTGTGTACGCGGCCGATCGCTTCAGCGGCGGGTTGTATACGCTGGAAGTGAATCTGTAACGGCCGCGCGATTCAGGGCGAACGGCGGGCCTGACAAGTCATTTTGTAATCGTCATTTAATTGCACTGTGATACAAAATAGCCAAAGAAACGCCTTCCCCTTCAGGGGGAAGGCGGGGATGGGAGGGGTGAATGTGTTTGCCCCATCCCCACCCTAACCCTCCCCCTGAAGGGGAGCGAATTAAATTTGTGGCCCAGTACAATTAATCATTCACTCGTGATTACGCTCCCGTGACTACCCCCCACACCACCTACCGCAACGCGCTCAAGCTCGGCACGATGTTGCAGGAGTACCGCCTGGAATCCGTTCTGGGCGTGGGCGGCTTCGTTATGACGTATCTGTGCACCGATACCCATCTCGACAAGCGCGTCGCGATCAAGGAGTTTTTCCCCGCTGATCTCGCGCTGCGCGAGCCGGACGGTGGCGTAGTCGCCATCAACACCCAGGCGGACGAGAGCTACAAGTGGGGCCTTGATCGCTTCATTCAGGAAGCGCGCACGCTGGCGAAATTCAGCCACCCGCACATCGTGCGCGTGAACCGCTATTTCGAGGCCAACGCCACCGGCTACATGGTGATGGATTACGAAGATGGCGAATCCTTCAACCAGATACTCAAGGATCAGCCGCTGCCGAGCGAAGCCCGGTTGAAGGAAATTATTTTTCCGCTGCTCGATGGCTTGCAGGCGGTGCACGAAACCGGTTTCTTGCATCGTGATATCAAGCCGGCGAATATTTTTATCCGCACCAATCAAAGCCCGGTGCTGCTCGATTTCGGCGCGGCGCGGCAGGCGGTCAACGGCTCCACCAAAAGCCTTACCGCCGTGCTCACGCCGGGTTACGCGCCGCTCGAGCAATACTCCGGCCAGGGCAACCAGGGGCCGTGGTCGGACATTTACGCGATGGCGGGCGTGCTGTATCGCGCCTACACCAACGAAAATCCGCCGGACGCCGTCAGCCGCCTGAAAGGCGATACCGTGCCCGCCAGACTTGCGCAGCTTCGGGGCCGCGTCAGCGAGCCCGCGCTGAATGCCATGCAATGGGCGCTGTCGCTGGACGAAAAACAGCGCCCCGCCACGGTGGAAATCTGGAAGCGCGCGCTGGAAGGCAAAGCGCCGTCGCCCGCCAGCGTACGGGTGGCAAGTAGCGCGACAGGCGCAGCCGCGCCCACGATAACCAGCACGGCGGCGGCGACACAAGTACGCCGCACCCCCGTGCGCTCGCCTTATGATGTTGACCCCGAGCCGTCATCGCCGTGGCGCTGGGTGGTGATCGGTGCGGTGGTGTTGGCGGCACCGTTCGGCGGCCGCGCGTGGTACACCGGCCAGCGCGATGCCAAGCTCGCCAAGGAAGCCACCGCGCGCACCGAAGCCGCCAAACTCGCCGCCGCGCAACAGGCGCTCGACACCCGCAGTGTCGAAGAACGCGCGGCGCAAATGATGGCCGGCAACGCGGGTGATCGCGACAAGATCGCCGCCGAGCGTGCCGAGGCGCTGCGCAAGCTCGAAGAAGAACGCAACAAGGGCGCGACAGCGGTGCCTGCCGCACCGGCCACCGCGCGCCCTGCGCCGCCAGCGCATGCGCATATGCCGCGCGGCGAGCCGCCCACGGGTGGCGACCCCTTTGAACAGAAGCTGTTACGGGACTTTCGTCACATGGACGCCAATGGCGACGGCCATTTATCGGCGGACGAAGTGCGGGGGCGGGGACCTATCGAGCGTGATTTCGTCCGCCTGGATGCCGACAGGGATGGCCGCCTTTCGATACAGGAATTTCTGTCGCTCAGAACGTTGGGACCGCCGCCGGATGGGCCGGGCGGAAAACCGCCGCCCAAATTCAAATAGGCGGCTTGTCCGCGCACAGGGCAGATGCTGCGGTGATACAGTCGTGGTGGTGCAAGCGGATTCACCATTAACGAGCGGACGCAATTTATAGCGACATGTGTGGGCAAGCTAATGACGCCGAAAGACATTTACAAGATCGATAATTACTTCATTGCCATAGGCTGGCTGCTGTTGATTGCGGGGGTGCTGTCGGTGACGCTGGATCCGTTCCGCTGGAACGAAGTCGTCATCAAAGAAAAAACCGGCAACAATACCCAGTACACCTTTGACAACAAAAATGGGCGCACGCTGGAGCAGATACGCCAGGAGAAGGGCGCGCGCTTTGAGGTCGAGGCAATCGAACGTGGCTTTCCGCTCGTGCGCACCATCATAATCGCCAACGGCTTGATCCTGCTGATCGTTGGTTATGGCTTCCGTTCCCGCGAAAAAAAGATCATCGCCATCTGGAACGCGCTCGAACACGCCGGCGATGCAAATGTGGCAAGCCTCACGGTGGCACTGGGACTACCGCGCGAATTCATCCTCAAGCATCTGAAAGACATCAACGCGCAGCAGCAGTCTGCCTACGCCTACGAAAGCCGCAGCGACAAGATCATCAACAGCCGCCTGCAAAGCGAGTTTCTGGTATTCGCCGACTGCAACCACTGCGGGCACAAGATCAACCAGAAGGTTTCGCTCGATTTATCCAACCCGCCGCGCTGTCAGTATTGCGGCAACGGTGTTCCGGCGGAGCACCTGAATCAGTTGCGGCGCGAGGTACTGGATTCGCTGCGGCAAACGCCTGCGGCCTCACCCGTCGCTGCCGCTGGGCAGATCAACATGGTACTGCTGGTAGTGCTGTTGCTGCTGTTTTGGCCGGCCGCGATAGTTTATGTAATCAAGAAAAGAGGTTCGCCCCAACCCCCTGCACCGTCTGCTTAACCCAAGGAATCAACATGTCGTGGAATTTTGAACTCATCATGAAGCCCGAAGGCGAACTCATCACCGAGGGCCCGGTGTGGACGGGCGAAGAAATACTCTTCACCCACATCCGCAAAAACCGCATCCTGCGCTATGACCTGAAAACCAACGTCGTCAGCGTGTGGCGCGAAGGCACCAACCGCACCAACGGCCTGTGCTTCGACAATCATGGCAAGCTCTACGGCTGCTGTTCCGGCGGTCGCAGCATCGTGCGCTTTGATGCCGACGGCAAAAACACCGTGATCGCCGACCGGCTCGACGGCAAGAAATTGAGTACGCCCAATGATCTGGCCGTCGATTATCGCGGCCGCATCTGGTTCACCAACCCGGTGAACGATGGTAACTGGGACAAAACCGAAAAAGAAGAACTCGATCACCGCTCGGTGCTGTGCGCCTCGCCGCAAGCCGACGGCAGCTATTTGGTCACGCGCGCCACCTTCGACACCACCCAGCCCAACGGCATTCTGGTGTCACGCGATAACCGCACGCTGTATGTCGCCGAAAGCAGCTACACGCACGGCATCCCGCGCGAGTTGCGCGCGTACCCGATCCGTGACGACGGCAGCCTCGGCAAATTCGATGTGCTGTTCACCTGGGGCGAAGACGCACGCGGCCTGCATCGCGGCATTGACGGCATGTGCCTCGATGCTGAAGGCAACATCATCGCCACCGCCGGCTGGGAAGTCAGCGGCCCTGGCCCCATGCTCTACGTGTTCTCACCCAAGGGTCGCGTTTTGGAAACGCATCCCGTCGCCGCCAACCGCCCCACCAATGTCTGCTTCGGCGGGCCGGATATGTCCACCGTGTTTGTCACCAGCACCAATGGGCATTTCTTCAAAGCGCAGACGGATCGACGCGGCTGGGCGATGTATCCGTAAGGTTTGGTTTTAGGGATGGACTTCTGTGATGGGCTGGTCGTCAAGCGCCTCGGGCATCGTGAAGAAACGCCATTGAGCAACGCAGGCGTTTAGCCAGCGCTAATGGTCGGCTATGTGCTGCGGGCGCTGGGCGGTTCTGTTGCTGGCGCTGCGGGGCGCGTACGCGTGAAGCCGCCCCTACTCAAACCAGCCGGAACATCAGCACCCCGGCCACGGTGGCGGCAATACCCGCCAGTTCCAGCCGGGTAATTTTCTCGCGGAAATACAGCCATGAAATGGTCAGCGTAAACACTGCTTCGATCTGACCGACGGCGCGCACATAGGACGCATTCTGCAGCGCGAACGCCGAGTACCAGCCGATGGAACCCAGCGCGCTGGTCAGGCCGATAAAGCTGGCGATGCCGCGCACCGGCCACATTTGCCGGAACACCCCCGGTTCCTTGACCGCCAGCCACAGGCCCAGGCACACGATCTGCAGGGTGGTGGCCAGCACCACGGTCCAGCCCGAGCGCCACAGAAAGTGATTCTGCTCGCCCAGTTCCAATGTCGCCGCGCGCAAAAACAGATAGGACAATGCAAACAACAATGCGCACGCCAACGCCACCTGTGTCGCACGCCCCGTCAACAGATGTGACACCGCTTCGCCGCGCGTTTTGAATACGCCGGTGCCCGTTTTGCCCAGCAGCATCAGCGTCACGCCGCCCATCACCACCAGGATCGCCACCCAGCCGAATGGGGTGATCTGTTCGGTGAATAGCACCGTGCCGACCACTGCGGTCAGAATCAGGTCGGTCTTGGTGAGCATGGTGCCGACTGCGAAATTCTTCAAGCGAAACAGGTAAATCAGCAACGCGGTCGCCAGCACCTGCGCCGCCGCGCCGCCAGCCGTGTGCAACACGAACGCCGGTTTGAATTCAGGCGCGCCAAGGCCGGTATAGAGGGTCACGGCACCTAGGAACACCAGCAACACCGGCAAACCAAACAAAGAGCGCACATACGTCGTGCCCATCGTGGACATGCGTTGATTCAGTTGCTTTTGCGCGGCCGTGCGCACGGCCTGCATCAACGCGGCAAAAATGGATAGGGGTATCCAGACCCAGTTGGTAGCGTCCATGTCAGTGCCCGGCTCGCAGGCACGGCGCCAATACCCATCGCGATAGCGGAAAAAAAGTTGGGCGGGAGTTATCCTGCCACAAAGCACCGAAATGGCGGGATAACTCCCGCCCTACACCTGTCGGGACAACCGCGAACCCAGAGTCGCCAGCCCCTAACGCCGCGCTAGGCACGCGAACGCGCGCGCTTGCGTTTGGCCGGTGCCGGTGCCGCTGCCTCTCCCGCCAGGCGGCTGCGCGTGCCGCCTTCCGACATGCAATGTCCGCCGCCCTGAAAAATGTCCGCCGGTGTTTTGCCGGGCGGGCCTTCACGTTGGGTAATTTCTTTTGCGTACGGCGCGCTGCGATCCTTGGGCCTGTAGCCCAGCCGCTTGGCGTTGCTGTTATCAAACCACGTGCCTTTGTTGTCCGAGATGCCGTAGACGATTTCAAATTTCAGTTTCGGCCTTTCGATGCCGATCGTCACCAGTTGCGCCATGTCACGCGGGCTGATCCAGATCGCCAGCCGCCGCCGGTCGATGGGTTCGCTGTTGACGTTGCCGATGCGCATGCAGAACATTTCCATGCCGTAGCGGTCGGCGTAAAGGCTGGCCAACGCTTCGTTGAACACCTTGGACACGCCGTAGCGGCTGTCGGGCTTGATGTAGACGCGGTGATCAACGGTTTGCGTCACCGGATAAAACCCTACCGCGTGATTCGAAGTCGCCACCAGAAAACGTTTCACGCCGTTCACCCGCGCGGCCTCCAGCGTGTTGCGAAAACCGATGATGTTGGCGTTGAGTATTTGTTCCCAGGTGTGCTCGCCCGACTGCCCGCCGAAGTGCACCACCGCATCGACGCCCTTGGTAATGCGCAGCGCGTGTTTCATGTTGGCGATATCCGCGCGCACGAACGTTTCGCCGGGCTGGAGTTTTTTGACCGGCTGGATGTCCGACAGGCGCAGTTGGTATTTGCCCGCGAGTTCGGCACGCATAAAGCTGCCGATGCGTCCGGCAGCGCCGGTGATGAGGATGGTTTTCATGGGGTCAGTTTCGGTTGCTGTGTTATCAAATTCAGATCAATTTAACCACGGAACACACAGAATACGCGGAAAACACCGCGAGCATTTTCTGCGTATTCTGTGTGTTCCGTGGTTAAACAGGTGTTATCGCGCCAACCCCAACTCCACCAACACCGCCTTCATATCGGTGTAGTCCTTCTCCAAATCCTTGCGAAACTGCACGCTGGTGACGAAATCATCTGACCAATAGTTGCGTTCGAGTTCGGTTTTCCACTCGGCGCTTTGCGAGGCTTTACGCAGCGCGCCTTCCCAATACGCGACTTGCGGCGCGGTCAGGCCCTTCGGCCCCATGATCGAGCGCCAGCCGCCGTAGACAAGATTCACCCCTTGCTCTTTCCACGTTGGCACGCTGGCGAACGCGCCGGGCAGGCGTTTATCAGCGGATACGGCCACTACGCGCAGCCGCCCGCTTTGCACGTGCGGAGCGACATTGCCTGCCGCCGTGGTCACGAGCTCAAGGTGCCCGCCCATCAGCGCGGTGATGCCTTCGGCCGCGCCCTTGAAGGCCACGGCTTTAAGATCGCGCGCGCTGCCGCCGAAGGCTTTCATCAGCAGTCCGGCGGCAATGTGGTTGTGACTGCCGAGCGAAGTGGCGAAACCCAGCGGGATCGACTGCGGGTCTTTTTTGAGGCGCTCGACCAAATCCTTGCCGGTTTTGCTCGGCGAATTGCTGTTGACCGCGAACACCACGTAGTCGTTGAACAACGATGCAATAGGCGTGAAATCCGCGTGGCTCAGCTTGCCGGAACCGACGATGTGATTGGTCAGCATCGCCGTGGTGCCCACCATCAGGTAGTGCGCGTCGCCCGCGTGGCCGTTGACATAGCTGAACATGATGTTGCCGCCGCCACCCGGCTTGTTGACAACGGTGAGTGAGGTCGGCACGAGCTTCAGATCGTTCAACAAGCGTTCCACCGAGCGCCCGGTGCGGTCGTTGCTGCCGCCGGGTGCGGAGCCAACGACGATCTCGACGTTTTTGCTGGGGGTCCAGCTTTGTGCGTGGGCAGCGCCAGCCAACAGCAGCGCCGCGAAAGACATCATATGTAAGTATTTGATTTTAATCATTATTTTTAAACCTATTTCGCCAGCCCCACATCCACCAGCACCTTGCGTGTATCCGCGTAATCCTTTTCGAGTTCCTTGCGAAACTGCGCGCCCACCGCGAAATCATCCAGCCAGTAATTTTTTTCCAGATCGGCTTTCCAGCCCGCATTCTGCGATACGCGCCGCATCGCTTCTTCCCAAAACGCCAGTTGCGCGGCAGGCAGATTACGCGGGCCGAACACGCCGCCCCAACTGCCGGATACTACATCTACGCCGAGCTCCTTCCACGTCGGCACATGCGCCAGCGCGCCGCCAAAGCGCCGTGGCGTGGCCGCCGCCAGCACGCGCATTTTGCCGCCACCCAGATGCACCACCGAATTGATCGCGCCGAGTATCGCCACATCGATGTGCCCACCGAGCAGCGCGCTGATCGCCTCGGCGGAACCCTTGAACACCACCACCTTCAGATCGCGCGGGTTGCCGCCCACCGCGCGCATCAGCATGCCCGCGCCGATATGGCGGCTGTTGCCGAACGCGCTGGCAAAGCCGATGGACAGCGACTGCGGTTTGGTTTTCAAACGCTCAAGCAAATCCTTGCCGGTTTTAAGCGGCGAATCCGCGTTCACCGCGAACACGATGTAATCATTCATCAGCGACGCGATCGGCGTGAAATCCGTGTAATTCATTTTGGAGGCGCCAATGATGTGATTGCTGATCATGGTCGAGCCGCCGAGTAGCAGATAATGCCCATCGCCGGGATGCGTGTTGGCATACGCCATCGAAATCGAGCCGCCGCCGCCGGGCTTGCTGACCACCGTCATTGATGTCGGGATCAGCTTGGTTTCAGCCAACGCTTTTTCGATCTCACGCGCACGTTTGTCATTGCTGCCACCGGGCGCCGAGCCGTGGATGATTTCAACGTTTTTGGTCGGCAACCACGCGGGGCTTGCAGCCGTGGTGGCGGGTTGCGCCCACAATGGCGTAACTGGCCACAGCACGCAGGCCAATATCAACATGGTGTGGCGGAGAAACGGTAAGTATTTGTTTTTAAACATATATTTCTCCGGTGTCTTCCAACCCGCTTGCGGCTGGTGGACATGCCGCTGCACCCGAATCATGCAGCGACACCATCGTTAGTCTACCGGTATAAACAGACTGCGCCGCAACCCGCCCAGCCCTTGCGACAGGTGGCCCTTGCCGCTGATGTCTTCGACCAACAGCACTTCGCCGATGCCGATCTCGCGGCTTTCGCCGTCGCTGGCGGTGATTTTCACGCCCGATTGCAGGTTGACGATGTACTGGCGGCGCGGCGCGTTGTGCCAATCGACGGTGTTTTCCGGTTGGGTTTCGCGGAAGATGATGCCGGTGGCGGGCAAGCGTTTCGACAACTTGCTGCCGCGCCTTTCTTCGGCCCATTCGACATCGATGTCACGGAAATGGGATTCGCTCTTGTCGTCGGTGTACAGGTTGTGGATGCGCATGGGATCTCCTGGTAATGGGATAGTGCGGCCGAAGCGTGGGCAATTCGCCGCCTTCGCGGATGAGTTTATAGTTCAACGCTAACACACACAACTTTCGCAACAGTTGTGTCTCATTGCGCCTGAAAATGCCGTTTTGTCATAGTCGCGAGGGCGGGATCACCTCGACGCACCTGCTGGCGCATGGTGTAATCTATTTCCCACGCAGCGACAACGAACACAACACCCGAGGGAACATCATGGCAGTGATCGAATCCATCGAAATCATGCAGGACGAAATGACCCGTTGGCGGCGCGACATCCATGCTCATCCAGAGCTGGGGTTTGAAGAGAACCGCACGGCGGCCATCGTCGCGGCCAAGTTGCGTGAATACGGTCTCGAAGTGCACACCGGCATCGGCAAAACCGGCGTGGTGGGCGTGCTGCGTTCGGGCGACTCGACACGATCGCTGGGGCTGCGCGCGGACATGGATGCCTTGCCGATCCAAGAGGCCAACACCTTCGAGCACCGTTCGACGCACGAGGGCTGTATGCATGCCTGCGGTCACGATGGCCACACCACCATGCTGCTCGGTGCGGCGAAATACCTTGCGGAAACCCGGCGCTTTAACGGTGTGGTGAATTTTATTTTTCAGCCCGCCGAAGAGGGCATCGGCGGCGCGCGCGCGATGATCGCGGATGGCCTGTTCGACAGATTCCCCTGCGAGGCGGTGTTCGGCATGCACAATCGGCCCGGTTTGCCGGTGGGCCAATTTGCGGTGCGCGCGGGGCCAATGATGGCCGGTGGCGCGTTTTTTGATATCCACGTCACCGGCAAGGGCGCGCACGGCGCGCGGCCCGAAGCGGGCGTTGATCCGGTGCTGGTCGCTTCGCATATCGTCATTGCTTTGCAGAGCATCGTGGCGCGTAACTTGCGGCCAGTCGACCCGGCGGTAGTGTCGGTGACCAAAATCCACAGTGGCGATGCCTACAACGTGATTCCGCAAACCGCACAGCTCGCAGGCACCGTACGCGCGTTCACGCCCGAAGTGATGACGCAGATCGAAAGGGCCATGCGGCGCGTGGTCAAGGCGACGGCCGAAGCATTTGGTGCAACAGCGGAACTCGATTTTCGCGTGACCTTCGCGCCCACGGTCAACGACGCGAAAGAGGCCGAGTTCGCGGCGGCAGTGTGTGCCGAAGTAGCGGGCGCGGGCAATGTGAACCGCAACCCCAATCTGATTGTGGCTTCGGAAGACTTTTCATTCATGCTGGAAAAAGTGCCCGGCTGTTATTTCAACATCGGCAACGGCGCCGGCGAAGGCGCGTGCGAGGTGCACAACCCCGCTTACGATTTTAACGATGGCGCGCTGCCGCTGGGGGCCAGCGTGTTCGCACGGATGGTCGAAACGCGATTGAACCGCTAGCGCAGTGTTTCACACGGTATGGCACTTATGTGATCGGGAATCTCTGCGAAACCCCTCCCCCTTCAAGGGGGAGGTCGGGAGGGGGATGGGGTATTTTTCGAGCTGGATGGTTGCTGTAGTCACCCCATCCCCACCCTAACCCTCCCCTTGAAGGGGAGGGAATGCCTCATCAAGATTGCAACACTACGCTAGCGCATCACAGCTTCGGCAGATTCGCGCCTTTCACCACGCGGGTGTAGAGCGCGATTTCCGCAGCGATGAATTG
This sequence comes from Bordetella parapertussis, assembly GCA_945865805.1. GTDB lineage: Bacteria > Pseudomonadota > Gammaproteobacteria > Burkholderiales > SG8-41 > UBA5216. Next base: position 15,342 of record CAMBGJ010000001.1, on the reverse strand, counting down.
TGCAAATGCCTCTGACGTGCCGCCCTGCGGCTCCAGGCCTTCGGTCTGATACCGCTCGCGGATGTCCTTGCTGGCGAGGATTTTGCCGGTCTCGGTGTTGAGTTTGGCGATGATCTCGCGCGGGGTTTTGCTGGGCGCCATGAAGCCAAACCAGGTTGAGGCCTCGTAGCCTTTCAAGCCCTGCTCGTCGAAGGTGGGCACGCCGGGTATGGCGGCGAACCGCTTGGGACTGCCGATGGCCACTGAGCGGATGCGCCTGCTCTTGATGTGCGGGATCAACGCCGGCACGCCGCTGAAGATCATTTCGACGTGGCCGCCGATCAGATCGGTGAGCGCGGGGGCGTTGCCTTTGTACGGCACGTGATTCAGTTTGATCGCCGCCATGGAAACAAACAATTCCGCCGCCATGTGATTGGAGCTGGCAACGCCAGACGTGCCGTAGTTCAACTGCGCCGGCCTGGCTTTCGCCAGTGCGATCAGCTCCTTGAGATTCTTCGCCGGCAGCGACGGATGTATCGACAGTACGTTCGCGCCTTTCACGCACAACACAATCGGCGCCAGATCGCGCTGCAGATCAAACGGCACCTTGGCCAGCGCGGCAACATTGATGGCATTGGCCGCGCCGCCGAGCAAAATATTGTAGCCGTCGGGCGGCGACTTGACGATCATGTCAGAGCCGATGTTGGTGGAACCGCCGGGGCGGTTGTCCACCAGAAACTGCTGGCCAAGATTTTCGGTCAACTTGGCGGCGATGGTGCGCGCGGTGAAGTCGGTGTTGCCGCCCGCCGCGAAGGGCACGATGATGCGCACGGATTTTGCCGGGTAGGCCTGTCCTGAGCCGGTCGAAGCGGATTGTGCGTACGCGCTAGCGGCGCCCAGCAGCGTAATTAACGTAAGTATTTGTTTTAATAGCATTTTTTATCAACTAGCCCGTGCGTAACACTTCGTTGGTCAGCGGCTGTTTGTTGGCCCACTGTTCGAGTATGCGTGTAAAGCAGTCAAACACACGCCGCTCGTTGCCGCGCGAACTGGTCGAGTTGTGCGGCGTGATGATGACGTTGGGCAAACTCCACAGCGGCGATTCGGCGGGCAACGGCTCCTGCTCGAACACATCGAGATACGCGCCGGCCAGATGCCCGCTCTTGAGTGAGTCGATCATCGCCGCTTCGTCGATGACTTCGCCGCGCGACACATTCAACACATGCGCGCCCTTGGGCAGCAGCGCCAGACGTTGCGCGTTGATGAGTTTGCGCGTTTCGCTAGTGAGCGGCGAACACAGCATCAACCATTGCGCGCGCGGCAACAGCTTGTCGATTTGATCAGGCTGGTGCATTTCGTCCACCGGGTCATCGGCCTTGCGCGGGCTGCGGCGCACGCCGATCACATGCATGCCCAGCACCTTGGCGAGCCGCGCGAACTCGGCGCCGATGGAACCCATGCCGTACACCAGCACGGTTTGCCCCGGCAAATCGGCCGGCGAATCCTGCAGGCGCACCTGCTGCCAGCGGTGTTCGGCCTGTGATTTCATCCATAACGGAAAGCCGCGCGACAGCATCAACATGCCGGTGAGGGCGGTCTGCGAAATCGGCATCGCGGTGGTGCCGGCAGAAGTGGTGACTTTTACGCCGCGTTCGAGCATCTCGGTGTAAATCGGGTGATCCACGCCGATGTTGAACACGTGTATCCACTTCATGTTCGGCCCTTTGCGCACCGCCGAAAAAAACTGCCGCCCATGGGCCGGATTCAAATCCTGCGAATAAAACGCAATCTCGCCGCGCGCGACATCAGCTTCCGATAGCCGTGCGTCCTTGTCCACGGGCAACGCCACCACGTCGTGCGGCAGTTTCAAGCGGGCCACAGCGGCGGTAAGTTCTTCCGCGAACACGGCGTGACAACGATGGGAGATGATCAGGGCGGGTTTGGTTGACATGGCAGACAAAAAAAGGGTTGATGAATGGCAGGGGATTCTACCCGCACTTTGATAAGATTCGCTGTTCGCTCAATGGCAGGTATCTACGTATTATTCAACAAAGCGTGCGGATTTCTTCCCGCTTCAAGGGCAAGGGCACACTTGAAGCGGAGCAGAGGGCCAGGGTGGGGATGGGGTCAAATAGCTTGATGGCTTGAAACCCCACCCCCATCCCCGCCTTCCCCCTGAAGGGGAGGGCGTTTCCGTGCAAACGCGTAGATATCCATGAACCGCAGACTACAAGGAGTATGTAACGCATGGAACTCAATACGCTGGAACTCACCCAACAACTCATCCGCTGCAAATCGCAGTTTCCCGATGATGCAGGCTGTCTCGACATCCTCATTCCCCTGTTGGAACCGCTGGGCTTCACCTGCGAGCGAATCGACATGGGCGGGGTCAGCAATCTGTGGGCGCGGCGCGGCACCGCGCGGCCGCTGGTGTGCTTTGCCGGCCACACCGATGTGGTGCCCACCGGCCCGCTCGATCAATGGACGAGTGACCCGTTCACCCCGACGATCAGGGACGGCTGGCTCTACGGGCGCGGTGCGGCGGATATGAAAACCTCGCTCGCGGCCTTCGTGCTGGCGATCCGCGATTTTGTCAACGAACACCCGGATCACCCCGGCTCGCTGGCGGTGATGTTCACCTCCGACGAAGAAGGCCCTGCCATCGACGGCACCGTGCGCATGGTGCAGGCGCTCACCGCGCGCGGCGAAAAGCTCGATTACTGCGTGGTGGGCGAACCGACCTCGGTGAAAAAGCTCGGCGACATGATCAAGAACGGCCGCCGCGGCTCATTCACCGGCGTGCTGACAGTGAAAGGCATACAGGGCCACGTGGCGTATCCCGACATGGCGCGCAATCCCATCCACGAAGTCGCCTCTGCAATCGCCGAACTCGCGCAAACCAAATGGGACAACGGCAACGAATATTTTCCGCCGACTACCTGGCAGATTTCCAATTTCAACTCGGGTACGGGTGCAAACAACGTGATTCCCGGCAGCGCCACCGTGCGTTTCAACTTTCGCCACTCAACCGCAAGCAGCATCGAGTCGCTGGAAACGCGCGTGGTCAACATCCTCGACAGACACGGCGTGCACTACGACTTGGAGTGGCGCGTCGATGGCCGGCCGTTCCTCACCCCGCGCGGCGATCTGGTGGACGCCATCGCCAAAGCCATCAAGTCCGTGACCGGCGTGGACACCGAGCTATCCACCACCGGCGGCACCTCGGATGGCCGCTTCATCGCCGACATCTGCCCGCAAGTGGTGGAGTTCGGCCCGACCAACGCCACCATACACAAGCTCAACGAATGCGTGGGGGTGGAAGAAATCGAGCCACTGCAAAAGATTTACAAGCAGGTGCTGGTGAATTTGTTGGTTAAGTGAAGCGGTGCCGCATGCGCACGCTCTGGCTCGCCGCGCTGCTGGTCACTGCCCTGCACGCGTACGCGCAGCCGGTTTACCCCACCCGCCCGGTGCGCATCTTCACCCCCAACGCGCCCGGTGGCAGCAGCGATGTACTCGCACGCCTGCTCGGTCAGAAGCTGACCGAGGGCTGGGGCCAGCAGGTGGTGATCGACAACCGTCCCGGCGGCAACGGTTTTATCGGCGGCGATACGCTGGCGCGTGCAGCGGCGGATGGTTACACGTTGATGGTGGCGACGCCCACCCACATCATTACACCGCTGCTGGTTCCCGCGCCGTACGATCCGGTCAAGGGCTTCACGCCCATCGCAACCCTGGGCAGCACGGATTTTCTTCTGGTGTTGCATCCCGCCGTGCCCGCCAGCACATTGCAGGAACTCATCGCGCTGGCGAAATCACGTCCGGGGCAATTGAATTACGCGTCGGCGGGCGGCGGCAGTCCGGCGCATCTGGCGAACGCGCTGTTCAACATGCTCGCGGGTGTAAGCATGCAGCACATTCCGTATAAAGGCGGTGGGCCGACGCTCACCGCGCTGATTGGCGGCGAAGTGCAGCTCTATTTTGCGATACCCATCTCGACCATCGCACACGTGAAGAATGGCCGCCTGAAAGCCATCGCCATCGGCTCTGATGAACGCCTGCAAGCCTTGCCCCAGACGCCCACCTTCGCGGAAAGCGGTGTGCCCGCGTTCGACATCCGCATCTGGTACGGCATGCTGGCGCCGCCAGCAACGCCGAACGCCGTGGCCGACAGAATCTCGGCGGATATTGCCCGGCATCTGGATACCCCCAGCTTCAAAAAACGATTGTCGGACGACGCGATGACGCCGCTAACGATGCGCCCCGAACAATTCGCCGCGTTGGTGCGAGCGGATTCAACCAAGTACGCGCGGGTGATCAAGGCGGCGAACATCCGTGTGGATTAAGTGTAAATGACAGGGCGGATTGACGATATTTACATTATTCCCATCCTGTTAGATGACGCACCAATTCCACCTCAGTTAAGAGGAATTCAGCATATCAAAGCATCCGAGCCGAACTGTAACGAGCGAATTGCAGATGCCATTCGCCATCAACAGCAACGTGTTGGCAAAGCACGAAATGCAATCCAAAAGAATGAAGGAATTGTGTGGGAATCACAAACATTTCATGAGGCGTCGGACGGTGCACCTGGTTACGACGTGCGATTCGATTGGCTAGCTTTCAGGTCGGAGCGATTTCCCAAGATCACGGAAATTACAGATTACATCAAAGGACGTCTCTTACTCACTCTCTTTCAACACCGCCAACAAACACTCGAACCAGCAAGTGAATTCTATAATTTTGAGCAAGACAAATTTTTCCGTACAAATACCTACGATGCCCATTGTGGCGAATCAATCTTGATAGGAAAAATTATTAGCGTCCAATATTCTGTCAGTTGGTATGGCGCAGGGGCTGTGCATTCAAATTACCACTTTCTCACATTTAACTTTTTGCTAGAACCTCTTGTTCTTATCAACTCTTTGTCGCAACTTTTCAAAGAACCGGAGAAAGCGCTTGTTTTCATTCAGTCGCGCGTTCGCGAAGCGTTGTATCCAATTCTAGCCTCGGGAAAAGGCGACCAGAAAATCACACGAGACTGGATAGACGAAGGGACATCGAAGTGGGATTGTTTTGACAACTTTATCTTCAAGGACAAAGGTATAGAAATACTATTCGCTCCTTATCAAGTTGCCTCTTTTGCAGAAGGCCCTCAAAGTGCCTCATTGTCGATCGCGACACTTGTACCTCAAATACGCGACGAATATGTCGACGCGTTAAATGCGCGCGTCCAAAACGGTAGCCCGTAAGTAGCGCTACGTATTACGGGACAAAACATGGGGTTGACCCTGTAATACGCTGCGCTACTTACAGGCTACGAACTCCAGCCGTCGACATCAGACTGGCTTCTGCCCAGTGGCAACAATCACTCCACCCGCGCCGCCACCGCATGATTCGAAATCACCTCCAGCACCAACCGGCGATCCGCATTAAATAACTCGGTGCGCACCACCGCGACATTACGCCCGCTTTGCAGGATGGTGGCGCGCGCGGTGATGGCTTTGCCTTCGCCGGGGCTGATGTACCAGGAGGAGGCGCCGGTGAGCAGTGGGTGTTGTGGCACGGCGGCTTTGGCAGCGACCAGCGCGGCGTGCATCAAAAAACCGCCTTGAACGTGGCCGACACGGTTGCCGATGTGCAGGCCCACCGCCAACTTGCCGGTGGCGCCCGTCGCCGTTTTCTTGACCACGGGATCGCACAGCAGTGCCAGCACGTCGCCATTGGGTGTGGTGCGCAGGGCTTTTTCGAAGCGGCTTACGGTTATTTTTTCGACGGCTTCGAGTTCATTCTTTTTGAGCAAAGGCCGCAGATTGCCGTTTTCGCCGCCTTCCCAAGGCAGGCCGGCCATCACGCGACCCTGGGGCGCGGGGGGCGACACCCACGTGCCGGACATGCGCATCACTTCTCGACCGTTCGCCCCACCACACATCAGGCGCCCGCTGGCGAAACTTTCCGGCAGTGCGGTGCGCGGTGAAAAGCCACTACCCTGACACACCGCTGTCAACGTGCCGATGGCCGGTTCGCCGGTGAATTCCGTGCGTAACATCAGCGTGGCGGTGCGCGCATTGGGGTCGCTGAACACGCGATTCGCGCCCGCCAGCGCGATGTCCGCGAGATAGATCAGCACCGCGCGATTGACCACGCCGTTGGCGTCGGTGCAATGCGGGCCGGATTCGACGACAAATTCGACGCCGGATTTTTCATAGCGCGGAACGGTTAAATCCAGAAAGTAACCGACAAAATGCATGCCCGGCGCGCGGTTGCTGGAGATCGCGCGCAGCACTTTCTGGCGGATGAAGGATTGGGTTTGCGGATCGATGTTCATTAGGATTTGTTATGTAACTATTTGTTTTTATTGAGTATTTTAATGCACTGATTACGGCAAGCATTTCAACACCTTTTTTGCCACAGAGAACACAGAGGTCGCAGAGAAATTCAAAGACGGGGTTCTCTGTGACCTCTGTGTCCTCTGTGGCGAATGCTTTTGAATTTGTTGATTGGGTCGAAATTCAACGAGGCTTCATGACTCGGATTTAGCATCCCGCGCCAGTAACTCGCGCGCCATCGCCGCTGCCGAGCCGGGCGCTTCGAGCACGCGGCACACTGCATCGGTAATCGGCATATCGATGCCGCGCGTCTTGGCGATGCGTGCCACTTCGCGGGCGCTGTAGACGCCCTCAGCCACATGACCGAGTTCGGCGAGGATGGCGTCGAGCGCTTTGCCTTGCGCGAGCATCAGCCCCACACGCCGGTTGCGCGACAGATTGCCGGTGCAAGTGAGAATCAAATCGCCCACGCCCGCGAGTCCCATGAAGGTTTCCGTGCGTCCACCGAGTGCCACGCCAAGCCGCGTGATTTCCGCCAGGCCGCGTGTCATCAGCGCCGCGCGCGCGTTGAGCCCGAGATTAAGGCCATCGCAAATGCCGGTGGCGATGGCCATCACGTTTTTCACCGCGCCGGCGACTTCAACGCCCACCACGTCGCTGCTGGAATACACCCGCAACGAGCCGCCGTGCAAATCACCCGCCGCTGCGCGCGCGAATTCGGCGTTGCCCGAGGCCAGCGTCAGCGCCGTCGGCTGGCCGCGCGCGACTTCCTCGGCGAAGCTGGGGCCGGACAGCACGCCGCACGTTGCGTGGGGCAATTCAGCGGCACAAATCTGATGCGGCAGCAGCGCCTGTTCGCGCTCGAAGCCTTTGCACAGCCACACCACGGGCACAATACACCCCGCCGCGTTGAGCCGCTGCAAGGTTTCGCGCAGGCCCGCAGTGGTTACCGCTGCCAGCACCAGTGTTGCGTTGTTGAGCGCCAGCGGTAAATCAGCCGTGACATTAATCGCGGCGGGTAGGGTGATATCCGCCAGATACCGCTGGTTGACGCGCTGGGTGTTCAGCGTTGCGGCTTGTGCCGCGTCACGCGCCCACAGCGTTACTGCATGGCGCGCGGCAAGATGTACAGCCATCGCGGTGCCCCAGGCACCCGCACCGAGCACGGCGATGTTCATTTTGAGAAATTAGCGTTAAGAACGGAAGACGCGAAAAGCAGGAATCGCGCGCGTCACACGCCCCACACCTGCGTCGCGCGCAGGTAGCCGACGGTGCCATCGCGGTGGCGCACCTTGAGCCATCCGCTGGCGAGAGTTTCGGTCAGATCCAACACAACATTTTGTTGTGCGCGAAACACCGGCGGCGAATTTTCATCGGCCTCGGTGCGGATTTGCGCGGAGGCTACTTTCACCATGACCGTGCGTTGCTTGGTGCTGACTTTGCCCGCCTCGACCCAGTTCAGCGCGCCGGTGGCGTCACGCACTTTCACCCAGCCTTGCAGAACCACAATGACTTCCAGCGGATAACCCTGGCTGACGATGAAACGTTTTTGCGATTGCGTGGAAGGCGCGTCGTACAGAATGACCGCTTCGTCGCTGGCCGCGCGAAACTCGGCCGCCCCGGCAAGCGGAACAGCGCCGACGCTCAATGCAAACCACAACGCATACGCAGCCCGGCGCCCCATGTCAGTTCGCCTTGGACGGCGCGGCGGCTGGTGCGGCTCCAACCTGCCCGGCCTGCGCCGCGCGCTGCTGTTGCGCCTGCTGGAACACATGATTGAAATCCATGTGATGCAGCACCACTGGCGGGAATCCCGCGCGGCCGATGGTACTGGACACCGCTTCGCGCGCGTAGGGCAGCAGATTGGTCGGGCACAAAATGCCAAGCACGGCATCGAGATCCTGCGGCGGCAGATTGCGGATGTGAAACAGCCCCGCCTGCGCCACCTCAACCAGGAACACCGTGTGATCTTTGGCCTTGGCGGTGACCGTGATGGTGAGCACCACTTCATACAGCGCACCGGCCTCGACCACGTTGGCACCGGTGTGTACGTTCACATCCACCTGCGGTTGTTCATTCTGCAAAAAAGCCTTCGGCGTGCCGGGCGCTTCGAGCGACATGTCCTTGAGATAGATTTTCTCGATGCTGAAAATCGGCTGCGTCATGTCCGCCGGGGCTTGCGGTGCATTGGTTGCATTGGTTGCGGGGGCTTGTTCGCTCATTACATTGCTTTCGGGTTGTGCTTCGTGATTCAGCTATTTCGCCAGCAGCGGTTCGAGCCCGCCCGCGCGATCGAGCGCAGACAAATCATCGTAGCCGCCGACATGCGTGTCGCCGATGTAGATTTGCGGCACGGTACGCCGCCCGGTTTTTTCCATCATTTCACTGCGACGCGCGGGGTCTTTATCGATATAAATCTTTTCGATTTCCGTAACACCTTTGCTTGCCAGTAACCGCTCCGCGGTTACGCAGTAAGGTCAAACTGCGGTGCTATACATGATGACTTTAGCCATGATGCTCCTATATAAGTTTTTGATTTAATTGGTTATTTTTCCAGCGGCATGCCCGCTTGCGACCACGCGCTGATGCCGCCGCGCAACGCCACCACGTCGGCAAAGCCCTGCTTCTTTAAGGCATCCACCGCAACCGACGCGCGGCGTCCCATGGCGCAACTGACGATCACCGGCTTGGCCTTGAATTTCTCCAGCTCCTTCATGCGATCCGCCAATTGCTTTTCGGGGATGTGGCGCGCGTTGTTGATGTGGCCGCTGTTGAACTCGCCCTCGTCGCGCACATCGATTACCACCGCGTCTTTGCGGTTAATCAACGTCACCGCTTCCGCCGGGCCGACTTCGGCGCCGGGACGCATGCCACGCGTGAACAGCGGAAACAACAACATGCCGGCAGACGTGAGCGCCAGGCCGAACAACACCATGTTGAGCGGACTTTTCTGGACGTAGGTAAAAAAGGTGGCGAAAAACTGCTCCAAGGGCTGCTCCTGAAATGGGATAGAATTATACCGTATGCGCTTGCCGCAAAAAAACCTTTGAAAAACATGGCTCTATTGTGAAAACGCTCTCGTGAAAATCACTCCCGTTTTACTGCTCATCCTCGACGGCTTCGGTCATCGCGAAGAATGCGACAACAACGCCATTTGCCAGGCGCGCAAGCCGCACTGGAATTTTTTGTGGGGCAAACACGCGCACACCGTCATCGACGCTTCCGAAAAAATGGTGGGCCTGCCCACGGGCCAGATGGGCAATTCCGAAGTCGGTCACATGAACATCGGCGCGGGCCGCGTGGTGTATCAGGATTTCACCAAGATCGAACACGCCATCGAAACCGGCGAATTCCGCAACAACCCGGTGATTTTGAAAGCACTCGAAGTCGGCAAGGCCAATGCGCTGCATGTACTGGGCCTGCTGTCCACCGGCGGCGTACACAGCCACGAATCGCAAATCCTTGAACTGGTGGACATGGCCGCGAAAGCGGGCGTGAAAAATCTCTACGTGCATGCCTTTCTCGATGGCCGCGACACGCCACCGAAAAGCGCTGAGCCGTCGCTCACCGCGTTGCAGAAAAAGCTGGATGCGCTCGGCATCGGCCGCATCGCCTCAGTCACTGGCCGCTATTACGCAATGGATCGCGACAAGCGCTGGGAACGCGTTCAGCCCGCCTACGACGTGATCACGCAGGGCAAAGCGGAATTCTGGGCAGCAAGCGCCGCCGATGCGTATGCGCTGGCTGATGTGCGCAACGAAACCGATGAATTCGTCAAACCCACCGCCATCGTGCCGCCGGGCAGCAAGCCGGTGCGCATGAACGACGGTGACGCAGTGGTGTTCATGAATTTCCGCGCCGACCGCGCGCGGCAAATGACCCAAGCGCTGACCAATGCAAAGTTCGATGGCTTTCCGCGCGAGCACGCACCCCAGCTCGGCTACTACTGCACTTTGACAACCTACGGCGAGGATTTCGCGCATCTGCCCGCCGCCTATCCACCGCAGAACATCAGCAACGGCTTCGGTGAATTTCTCGCCGCGCGCGGATTAAAGCAACTGCGCATCGCCGAAACCGAAAAGTACGCGCATGTCACCTACTTTTTCAACGGCGGTGTCGAAACGCCCTACGCGGGCGAGGAACGCGTGATGGTACCGTCGCCCAAAGTCGCGACCTACGATTTGCAGCCGGAAATGAGCGCCCGCGAAGTCACCGACAAAGTGGTGGCGGCAATCCACAGCAAAAAATTCGACGCCATCGTGTGCAACTACGCCAACGGCGACATGGTGGGCCACACCGGCGACCTCGCCGCCGCCACGCGCGCGATTGAAACGCTGGATGGCTGTATCGGCCGCGCGGTCGAAGCCATGCAGGCCATCGGCGGCGAAGTGCTGATCACGGCCGATCACGGCAACGCCGAAACCATGCTCGACACTGTAGCCAATCAGCCGCACACCGCACACACTTTGAATCTGGTGCCGCTGCTCTACATCGGCCGCAAGGCGCGCGCGGCCAACGGCGGCGCGCTGCAGGATGTGGCGCCCACACTGCTCAAAATGATGGGCCTGCCGCAGCCTGCGGAGATGACTGGCAAGCCGCTGCTGGAATTTGCGTGACATCGAAAACAAAGCACATCCACCGCAAAGACGCAAAGACGCAAAAACACAAAGAAAACCAGGAACACGTATTTCTTTGCGCGGGGTTCTTTGCGTCTTTGCGTCTTTGCGGTGTGCTGTTGACGTTAACCCTTCGCGCCCTCCCAGCACCCGCCGCCCCCAACCCCGCCGCCGCGAAGGAAGAACTGCAACAACTGCGCGGCCGCATCGAGGATTTGCAAAAGCAGATGGCCGGCGCCGAAGCTTCGCGCGTTGATGCCGCCGACGCGCTGCGTGAATCGGAGCGCGCGATTTCGGAAGCCAATCGCGATCTGGCGGATCTGGACAAATCCTCGCTGGCCGTCACGCAACGCAACGCGGCCTTGCGCGCCGAGACCCGCAGCGCCTCTGCCTCGCTTGAAAGCCATCAGAAGAATCTCGCGCGCCTGCTGCACGCGCAACATCTGCGTCATGGCGGCAGCCCCCCCGATACGCTGCGCCTGCTGCTGAGCGGCGAAAACCCCAACACCATCGCGCGCGACCTGCACTATTTGAGTTACGTGTCGCGCACCCACGCCGATGCCATACGCGGCATGCGCGACAACATGGCCCAGTTAAAGGCGCTGGCCGACGAGGCCGCCGCCAAGGCGGCCGAGCTGGCCGCCATCGGCGCTGAGCAGATCAACCAGCGCAAACGGCTCGAAGCGGAAAAGGCCAAGCGCGCCGAAGTCGTCACGCGTTTGTCGCGCGACATCACCCGTCAGCGCAACGAAATCGGCGCGATGCAACGCAATGAATCGCGCCTGAGCACGCTGATCGAACAACTGGCGAAAGTCATCACGCGCACGCCCAAACCCGCCCGCCCGGCGCCGCCCGCCGCGGAATCGACGCCACGCCAGCGCAACGAACGGGTGCCCGAAGCCCATGCCGCGGCGCAGCTTTTTTCGCGTCTGCGTGGCCAACTGGCACTGCCGGTGCGCGGGGAACTAAGCGGGCGCTTCGGCAGTCCACGCAATGATGGCGGTTCAACCTGGAAAGGCGTGTTCGTGAAGGCCAGGGCGGGCGAGCCGGTGCGGGCGGTGGCAGCGGGCAGGGTGGTTTACGCCGACTGGCTGCGCGGCTTCGGCAATCTGTTGATTATCGACCACGGCGAGAGCTACATGAGTCTGTATGGCTACAACGAAACCCTGTTAAAACGGGTTGGCGACGAGATTAACGGCGGGGAATCGGTCGCCACTATCGGCAATAGCGGCGGCGGCGGGGATTCAGGTTTATACTTTGAGCTGCGCCATCAGGGCAAGCCTTTTGACCCGTTGTCTTGGGTGAAAAGGTAGTGAACGTAAGAACGTAAAGTAGGTCATGTTGTTAACCGGAGCAGTCCATGCGTAACAAACTGGGGCAAGTAGGCCTCATCATCGCCGGCATCGTCATCGGCGTGGCTATCAGTCTTAATTTTTCGGCCGTGGCGCAACGCGAAAGCGCGGCACGCCAGCCCTTGCCGCTGCCTATCGAAGAACTGCGCGCGTTCACCGAGGTGTTCGGTCGCGTCAAGAAAGATTACGTCGAGCCCGTCGAAGACAAAAAACTCATCACCGAGGCCATCAATGGCATGTTGACGGGCCTTGATCCGCACTCAGCATATCTCGATCAGGAAGCCTTCAAGGAAATGCAGGTCGGCACGCAGGGCGAGTTCGGCGGCCTGGGCATCGAAGTCGGCATGGAAGACGGTTTCGTCAAAGTGATCTCACCGATCGACGACACCCCGGCCTCGCGCGCGGGCGTGATGGCGGGTGACCTCATCGTCAAGCTCGATGACAACTCGGTCAAGGGCATGACGCTGAATGATGCCGTCAAACAAATGCGTGGCCGCCCCAACACGCCGATCCGTCTGACCATCGTGCGCAAGGGCGAACCCAATCCGATTGAACTCACGCTCACCCGTGCGGTAATCAAGATTCAAAGTGTGAAGGCCACCACGCTCGAGCCGGGCTATGCGTACTTCCGCGTCACGCAGTTTCAGGAAGGCACCGGCGAACTGCTCGCCAACGCCATTGAAGCGCATGTCAAAGGCCCGATGAAAGGCATCATCCTTGATCTGCGTAATGATCCGGGCGGTTTGCTCAATAGCGCGGTGGCAGTGACCGCCACCTTCATCGAGTCGGGCAAGCTGGTGGTGTACACCGATGGCCGTGCCGAGGATTCGAAAATGCGCCTGAATGCCAGCCCCGAGCATTATCTGCGCGGACGCAACCGGCAGGATTATCTCGCCAAGCTGCCGCCGGAAATCAAGAAATTGCCGATGGTGGTGCTGGTCAATGGCGGTTCGGCCTCGGCGTCAGAAATCGTCGCCGGTGCGTTGCAGGATTACGGTCGCGCCGTGATCATGGGCCAGCAAACCTTCGGCAAGGGCTCGGTGCAAACCATATTGCCGCTCGGCAACAACACCGCGATCAAACTCACCACCGCGCGTTATTACACGCCCAACGGTCGCTCGATCCAGGCCAAGGGCATCATGCCGGATATCCCGCTCGAAAGCGCCATCGACAAAAACGCCAGCCTGCGTTTGCGCGAAGCCGATTTGAGCAAGCACCTGGATGACGGCAAGCCCGCCGCCGCACCGGAAAGCAAGGACAGCAAAGAATTAGAAAAAGTAAAGGCTCTCGCCGCCGCGCGCGCCAAATACAATTTCGAGCCCGAAGCACGGCCTGAAATTGATCCGAAAGAATTGCGTCCCGAGGCGGGGCAGGTAGTGTCGAAAAAAGATTACGAACTGAATCAGGCGATCGCCTTCCTGAAATCGCGTGGCGCGACGGCTGGCGGAAATTAAGCAATAAAAACAAATACTTATGATATAACCGCGCCCGGCCTCGCCGGGCGTCTTTTTTGATGAACGACGAACAGCTACTGCGCTACAGCCGCCACATCCTGCTGCCGGAAATCGGCGTCGAAGGTCAGGAAAAGCTGCGCGCCGCGCGTGCATTGGTGATCGGCGCAGGCGGACTCGGTTCGCCGATCACGCTGTATCTCGCAGCGGCCGGCGTGGGCACTATCACACTGTGCGACGACGACAAAGTGGATCTCACCAATCTGCAACGGCAGATCGTGCATCGCAGTGACGCCATCGGTCGCCCCAAGGTGGAATCCGCGCGCGACACCCTAGCGAGCGTGAACCCCGAAACGACGGTGGAAATGATCGCCGCACGCGTGACCGGCGACGAACTCGATCAACTGGTGGCAAAAGCCGACGTGGTGCTAGACGGCTGCGACAACTTCGCCACGCGCCACGCCGTCAACCGCGCTTGCGTCAAACACAGAAAACCCTTGGTCTCCGGCGCGGGCGTGCGCTTCGACGGACAGATCGCCGTGTTCGACATGCGCGATGCAAACGCCCCGTGTTACGCGTGTTTATTCCCCGAAGACGCACAAAGCGAAGAAGTGCGCTGTGCGGTGATGGGCGTCTTCGCGCCGCTCACCGGCATCGTCGGCTGCATCCAGGCGGCGGAAGCGTTGAAAGTATTAACGGGCATCGGGCAACCGTTGACCGGACGCTTGATGCTGGTCGATGCGTTGACCATGGATATCCGCATGATCCGGTTGAAGAAAGACCCGGCTTGCGCGGTGTGTGCTTGATCGACACTATGCGTTGCACCGGTCGTCGAATCGGCGCGGGAGTTTAGGGGAAAGTTGTTGTTGCGAAGCAGGCTATCGCTTTCGGCCAATTCCCGCTGATCAGCGCTGCGGAAGACTCATCAGCTGGGCGACTGCTCTACTCTGATACTTGCTGGACGCGCTGCGCGTGCCAGTACAACGACACTTAAATTTCGAGACCGGTTGAACATGCCGCAACCAAGCTCCTTCCTCCGCGCGCGGGGGAAGGTGGGGATGGGGGCAAGCGGCGGCACGAAGCTCGCCCCTCCTTCCTGACTCTTTGCTCCCTTTCCGGGCACGGCAACATCAAGCAGCGCAATTCACGGTATTATTTTGCTATGGCTAATGGTGAAGACGGCGGAACGAATAACGGAGGGGCGGCGGCGTGGTGCATGAGCGAAGTGGGCGGAGGTAAATGGGAAATGAAAAAGATCATTGACAACAAATGGTTGGGTTTAATATCGAGGGAGATATCGTGTCTGACCCTATTATTTGCGCGAATTACGCGAGGCACGTAGCGCGATCAAGGATCAACTGGAACGGATGATGCCGATTGCGGCGTTGTCTTTTCGGGGAAACCAATCAACTCCGGTACCTTGGGTTCTCTTCCTGCAAGCTGTCGGACTGTGCCTTAAGTCCGCCTTATTAACAAGTCAACCTAATATGTCCTAGTACGTTGCTAGGGCATGAAGACACAAAGCATGAAAGAAATACCAGCGATAGCGCAAGCAGAAATCCGCAATCGGGTGATTGCCGCTCTGAATCGAGGCGTTACGCAGGCAGAGGCCGCG